>DASYNT010000039.1:0-3738 GCA_036008405.1 Xanthobacteraceae bacterium | reverse complement strand
CGTCGCATCCAAGCAAGAACTCAAGGATCGCCTCATGGCCGCCGTGGAGTTTTTCAACGGCGACCCGGTCGTTCACACATGGACCTACAAGCTCGACAAGGCCGCATGATATGATTCGAACTTCAAAATCGCTGGTCTAGTCGCTCCGAGGGACGGCATCTGGTCCCCGGATGTCGGTCCGGCGCGGCCGTTGTCTTGCGGCGCCCCATTGGCCGGCGACCCATCAGCCAAATGGGTCGCACGATCAGTTTGGGCCGCACCGCTCGCTCGCCGATTTATCGCACCGATCGCGTCGTCTGTCGGCGCGACCGGAAAGACGAGTACGCGCCATGCGAATCGTGGTTGCCGCGGTTGGCCGGCTCAAAGCCGGGGCCGAGCGCGAGCTTGCCGAGCGCTATCGCGAACGGGCGGTCAAGAGCGGCCGCGCGCTCGGGATCCGCGATATCGAAGTCATCGAAGTGAAGGACAGCCGCGCGCGCGAGCCCGAACGCCGCATCCTCGAAGAATCCATCGCCCTCGCCAGCATCGTCCCCGACACCGCCGTCAGGATCGCGCTGGACGCGCATGGCGACAACCTTTCCAGCGAATCCCTGGCCGGCCGCCTGCGGGCCTGGAGCGATGCCGGACGCGAATGCGTTTTTTTCGCCATCGGCGGGGCCGACGGCCTCGGCGAGGCGGTGCGGGAGCGGGCCGACCTGACGGTCGCCTTCGGAACCGCTACCTGGCCCCATCAATTTGTGCGAATCATGCTGCTGGAGCAAATTTATCGCGCCATCACGATCCTGTCGGGGCATCCTTACCATCGCGAGTGACCGCGGCCGGGCGGCCACTTCACTCTCGATCCCCGCCGTCCCGGCGTCGCATTTGCCTGGTCGCCGGTGGCGTGATCCTGCCCCAATTCGTTGCTATCCGTCGCAAGTTCGGATGGAATATTGCCGAAAATGGAATTGGCGAAACTTGGAATTGGCGAAGATGGTCTGGCGCCGATGACGATGCCTGCCCCGGTTGCGGCGGTTCCCTGGAGCCGCATTGTGGCTTCGGCCTGCCTCGTCCTGGCGGTCGGGGTCGCCCCGGGACAGACCCGGCCGGTAAAACGACCGGCGCCGGCCGAGATCGCAAAGCAACGCGAGCCCGAGAAGGCCGCGGTAAAGAAACCGGCACCCGGCACCGACGATATCAAGCAGCGCGAGCAGGAGCTCGATTCGCTGCGCGCGGAACAGCAGCAGGCGACCGAGGCCGAACGCAAGCTGGCCGAGGAAAACGAGATGCTCGCCGAGGACCGGCGCAAGCTCACGGCGGCGCTGGTCGAGGGCGCCACCCGCATCCGCGCCGACGAAGAACGCGTGACCGCGGTGGAAACCCGTCTGCACGAATTGGAGGGCAGCGAAGCCGACATCCGCAAGTCGTTGTCGGGCCGCCGCGCGCTGATCGCCGAGGTATTGGCGGCGCTCCAGCGGATCGGCCACCATCCTCCGCCGGCGGTGCTCGCGGGCGCGCAGGATGCGCTCGAATCGATCCGCACCGCGATGGCGCTCGGCGCCGTGCTGCCGGAAATGCGGTTCGAGACGGCAGGCCTGATGACCGAGCTTTCCGGCCTGATTCGGGTGCGGCAGGAGCTGGCGAACGAGCGCGACCGCCAGGCGACCGAGATTGCCGGGCTGGGCGCCGAGCAAAAGCGCATGGCCGCCCTCGTCGACGAGCGCCAGAAGCGCCAGGCGGAGGTCGAACATGCCATGGACGAAGAGCGCCAGCGGGTGCTCGCCCTGGCGCGTCAGGCCGAAAATCTCAAAGATTTGATCGCGAAGCTCGAGCAGGGCGCCGAGGCAGCCAGGCGGGCGGAGCGCTTGGCCGCCCGTCCCGCAGACGAATCAAAGCCTTCAGAACCCCGTTCCAGCGCGGACGCCCTCAAGGACCCCGCCCGGCTGGCGCCCGTTATTGCCTTCGCTGCGGCGAAAGGAACGCTGTTATTGCCCGCCAACGGTGTTAAAATACGTGAATTCGGCGCTGCCGATGGCACCGGCGGCACCGAAAAGGGGATTTCGATTGCGACCCGGGCCGGAGCCCAGGTGACCGCACCCAGCGATGGCTGGGTGGTTTACGCGGCGCCCTACCGGTCTTACGGTCAACTCTTGATCCTGAACGTCGGTGGTGGATATCATGTGCTGTTGGCGGGAATGGAGCGGATCACCGTCGATCTCGGCCAATTCGTGCTGACGGGAGAACCGGTGGCAGCGATGGGAAACGGCACGCAAGTTGCTTCATCTCCCCAAGCGGCGGATTCTTCGATGCCCGTTATGACGAGTGCCTCGGATTCGGGCTCAGCGACGACAGGAACGGCCCAGCCGGTGCTCTACATTGAATTCCGGAAAGACGGCACCCCCGTCGATCCGACGCCCTGGTGGGCGGCAACCAACAGCGAAAAGGTTCGCGGATGATGCGCAAGACTTCTCTGATGCTCCTGGGCGCGGTCGCTGGGGCCGCATTGACGCTCATTGCCGTGCAGCCGTCCCGGCTGCTGGTCGGGACGAGTGCGCGGGCCGCAGCGGCGGACACCTATCGCCAGCTCAACCTGTTCGGCGACATTTTCGAGCGGGTGCGCTCGCACTACGTCGAGAAGCCCGAAGAGAGCAAGCTGGTCGAAGGCGCGATCAACGGCATGCTCAACGGGCTCGATCCCCATTCGAGCTACATGGACCCCAAGAGCTTCCGCGACATGCAGGTGCAGACGCGCGGCGAGTTCGGCGGCCTCGGCATCGAAGTCACCATGGAAGACGGTCTGGTCAAGGTGGTGGCACCGATCGACGACACCCCGGCGGCCAAGGCCGGCGTCCGGGCCGGCGACATCATCGCCTATATCGACGACGAAGCGGTGCAGGGCCTCACCCTCAACCAGGCGGTCGACAAGATGCGCGGGCCGGTCAACTCCAAGATCCGCCTCAAGATCCTGCGCAAGGGCGTCGACAAGCCGATCGACATGGCGATCGTCCGCGAGACCATCCGGGTGCGCTCGGTGCGCAGCCACACCGAAGGCGACGATGTCGGCTATATCCGCATCACCCAGTTCAACGAGCAGACCACCGACGGCCTGAAGAAATCGATCGCCGACATCGACAATCAGCTCGGCGCCGACAAGGTCAAAGGCTTCGTGATCGACCTGCGCAACAATCCGGGCGGCCTGCTCGACCAGGCGATCTCGGTGTCCGACACCTTCCTGGAGCGCGGCGAGATCGTCTCGACCCGCGGCCGCGACCCCGAGGAAACCCAGCGCTTCAGTGCGCGGCCGGGCGACCTCACCAAGGGCAAGCCGGTCATCGTGCTCATCAATGGCGGCTCGGCCTCGGCGTCGGAAATCGTCGCCGGCGCGCTGCAGGATCACCGGCGGGCCACCCTGGTCGGCACCCGGTCCTTCGGCAAGGGCTCGGTGCAGACCATCATTCCGCTCGGCAACGGCAACGGCGCGCTGCGGCTGACCACGGCGCGCTACTTCACGCCGTCCGGCCGGTCGATCCAGGCCAAGGGCATTTCGCCCGATATCGAAGTGCTGCAGAGCGTCCCGGAGGAGATCGCGGCGCGGGCGACCACCGAGACCAAGGGCGAATCCTCGCTGCGCGGCCACCTCAAGGCCGAGGGCGACGAGCAGGGCGGCTCGCAATCCTATGTCCCGCCCGATGCCAAGGACGACACGGCGCTCACCATGGCGCTGGAACTCATCCGCGGCACCAAGACCAATCCGGCGTA
>DASYNT010000038.1:0-4874 GCA_036008405.1 Xanthobacteraceae bacterium | reverse complement strand
ACCGGCAGAGACCAAAAAAGCCCGCTCCGTCGTTGCTTTAAGCCGCGTCCCTCGTGGAGAACGAGGTGCGCCGGTTTCGCCTCCGGCTGCCAATCAAGTGTTCGGAGCTCAGACGATCCGGTGATCTTGCGATCATCGCGATCTCGCTCCGGGCGGCTGTCCGGCCTCTTGTCCGGATGCCCACCGATTGACACACGGCCACAGGCACGTGCGAAATTGGGCAATTCGCAGATAAGTTATTTCCGCAAGTCGTGCAAGAGTTTTGCGCGGCTCGCGCGCACTTCGTACCAAAAAAATTCGCCGGTGTGGCTTCGCGTCTTTAATCGCGGCTTAACTGCGGCTCATTCGGGGGCGGTGAACGGCTCGACTCGCATGCCGTTGCGCACGAAGGCGACCATAACGGCGACGCCGCCAGCGAAGAAAAGGATCTGCAGCGCATAGACGCCGTAGTCGCCGAGCCCCATGAGATTGGCGAGCGCCCAGCCGCCGGCAAAGGCGGCGCCGAACACTTCGGCGCTGATCAGCACCGCCGCGCTGAGCACGGTGATGACACTTTGCCACACGATGCGGCGGGGGCGGCCGGATAAATTCAGCTGCGACATGTCTGCGACCCTGCTTTCGCCGGCAATGTCCATGAAATGGATTGCCGGATCAAGCCGGAAACTGCGACAAATCGCGGCCTGCGCCGGCGCGGCCGGAGCGCGCACGTGTCCCGGCATCGTCTGCCCGCACCCGACTGGAACGCCCCATGACCGAATCGGCCACCGATCACACCGCCACAAACCCTGCCAATCCGCTGCTCGGCGTCTGGACCGGTCCCGGCGAGACGCCGCCCTTCGCGGCGATCCGCCCGGAACATTTCCGGCCCGCATTCGAGTGCGCCATGGCCGAGAATATGGCGGAAATCGAGGCGATTGCCGGCGACGCCGAGGCGGCGAGCTTCGCCAACACCATCGCGGCGCTGGAGCGCAGCGGACGCGTGCTCGCGCAGGTTTCCGCCGTGTTCCACGCGCTGGCCGGCGCCAGCACCAACGACGCCATCCAGGCGCTGGAGCGCGAGATGTCGCCGCGGCTCGCCGCGCACCGCAACCGCATCCACCTCCATGGCGGCCTCTATCCGCGCATCAAGGCGCTATGGGAAGGCCGCGCCGCACTCGGGCTTGCGCCCGAACAGGAGCGGGTGCTGGAACGCTACGAGGTGACCTTCCGGCGTGCCGGGGCCGGCCTCGACGAGGCCGGCAAGAAGCGGGTGGCCGAGATCGGGGAACGGCTCGCCACGCTCGGCACCGCCTTCAGCCAGAACGTGCTCGCCGACGAGCAATCCTACGCTCTGGTGCTGGAGACCGAGGACGACCTCGCCGGCCTCGGCGCCGCGGCGCGGACGGCGGCGGCGGAAGCGGCCCAGGAGCGCGGCCTTGCGGGCAAATATGCCATCACCTTGGCGCGTTCGAGCATCGAGCCGTTCCTGCAGTCGTCGGCCCGGCGCGACTTGCGGGAACGGGCGTTTCTCGCCTGGATCGCCCGCGGCGACGGCGGCGGGGCCACCGACAACAAGGCGATCATCGCCGAGACCGTGCGGTTGCGGGCCGAACGGGCGAGCCTGCTCGGCTATCCCTCTTTCGCGAGCTATCGCCTGGCGGATGCGATGGCGAAGACCCCCGAGGCGGTGCGGGCGCTGCTCGAACGGGTGTGGAAGCCGGCACGGGATCGCGCCATGGCCGACCGCGACGCGCTCCAGGCCATCGCCCAGGCCGAGGGCGGCAATTTCACCCTCGCCCCATGGGACTGGCGCTACTATGCCGAAAAGCTGCGCAAGGCCCGGTTCGACATCGACGCGGCGGAAATCGCGCCCTATCTCGCGCTCGACCAGATGATCGACGCAGCCTTCGACACCGCCGGCCGCCTGTTCGGCCTCGGCTTCCGCGAGCGCCACGACGTGCCGGTCTGGCATCCCGACGTTCGGGTCTGGGAGGTCACCGGCCCTGGTGCGAAGTTCCTCGGCCTGTTCTTCGGCGACTATTTCGCCCGCTCGTCCAAGCGCAGCGGCGCCTGGATGACGACCCTGCGCACCCAGGAAAAGCTCGGCGGCGACATTCGCCCGCTGGTCATCAACGTCATGAATTTCGCCAAGGCCGGCGCCGGCGAGCCGACGCTGCTGTCCTTCGACGACGCCCGGACCCTGTTCCACGAGTTCGGCCACGGACTCCACGGCCTGTTGTCGGACGTGACCTATCCGATGGTCTCCTGCACCCGGGTCGCCACCGATTTCGTCGAGCTGCCGTCGCAGCTCTACGAGCACTGGCTGGAGCGACCGGAGGTGCTGTGCCGCTTCGCCACGCATTACCGCACCGGCGAGCCGATGCCGGAAGAACTCTTGAAGCGCCTCATCGCGGCGCGGACCTTCAACCAGGGCTTCGCCACCGTCGAATATCTCGCCTCGGCCCTGGTCGATCTCGAATTCCATCTGCTGGCTGCGCCGGACGGCCTCGACCCCGCCGCCTTCGAAGCGGATGTGCTGCGAAAGATCGGCATGCCCGCCGAGATCGTCATGCGTCACCGTTCGCCGCATTTCCAGCACGTGTTTTCCGGTGGCGGCTACGCTTCGGGCTATTACAGCTACATGTGGTCGGAGGTGCTCGACGCCGACGCCTTCGAGGCCTTCGAGGACAGCGGCGACGTGTTCGATTCCGCGACTGCCGCGCGGCTGCGCGACGATATCCTGGCCGCCGGCGGGTCCCGCGATCCAGGCGATGCCTATACGGCATTCCGCGGCCGGCTGCCGACACCGGATGCCCTGCTGCGCAAGCGCGGCTTTGCCGAAGCGGTGACGGCCGCGCGGTGACCGTCCGGTCAGGCCGGCGGTCCGATGACGCTGCGCAGCCGCTCACGCCAGCTGCGGGCGTGGAACACCTCCTTGAGCATGCGCCAAAGCTCCTCATAGGCGATGACGAACGGGTTGTTCGGTGACGAGCGCGGATGGGACAGGCCGTAGCGGATCCGGACGTCCGGAAGCTCCGCCTGATAGGTGCCGAACAGATGGTCCCAGATCATCAGGACGCCGCCGAAATTCTTGTCGATATATTCGGGGTTGGACGCATGATGGACGCGGTGGGCGGACGGCGTGTTGATGATCCAGTCGAGCCAGCCGATCCGCTTCACCAGCTCGGTGTGGACGAAGAACTGATAGGTCAGGCTGGCCGAGGCCATGCCGAACACCCAGACCGGGTCATAGCCGATCCAGACGATGGGCAGATAGAACAGGAACACGCCGGTCAGGATCGGTGTCCAGGACAGGCGGAAGGCGGCGGAGACCACCATGTGCTCGGTGCTGTGATGGACGCTGTGGGAGGCCCACAACAACCGGATGCGGTGCGAGCAGCGGTGCTCGACATAGAAGGCGAGTTCGGTCAGCACGAACAGCGCAATCAGGCTCGGCCAGTTGTGCCACGACACCGGGATGGTGGTCAGCCGGACCTGATAGACTCCGGCGGCGATGACGCCGAAGATCAGGCCATGTACGGCCGCCTGCGTGACGATGTGCCCGACCGCGACCAAGGTCGAGACCCCGGTATTCTTCCACGAGTAGCTGCCATGCCGGGCCTGGATCACCAGGGCCTCGGCCAGGATGGTGAAAATGAAGATCGGGAGGAAGACCAGGATGATCGGGTTTGGAAACTTGCTCAGGAGGTCGGTAAAGCTGAGGTAGAATTCCATTGTCAGCTCCAAGGCTGATCGGGAGCAGCAGGGCACCTTATCCACACAGATCGGAATCATCTGTGTTCGAGGCACCACCCGGGTGATTCGTCGCGGGCAACGCCAACCATTTTACCACAGGCTGATTGGAACCATTATGTCTGTTCTTGAACCCCCACCCGAAGCTCGATCGACGACCGCCTGATGGACCTCCACACCGCCGGACACCGCCGCGGCGTCGCCGCCGCGCCTCACCACGCGGCCGCCGAGGCCGGTCGCGCCATTCTCGGCGAGGGCGGCAATGCGCTGGAGGCGATGGTGGCGATGGCGGCGACCATCGCCGCCGTCTACCCCCACATGAACCATGTCGGCGGCGACGGTTTTTTCCTGGTGCGCGAGCGTTCGGGCCGGGTGCGGGCGCTGATGGCGGCCGGCCGCGCCGGGGCCAAGGCGCGCAACGAGCTCTACCGGGCGGAGGGCTACGACACGATCCCGGAGCGGGGGCCGCTCGCCGCGCTCACGGTGCCCGGTGCGGTGGCGGGCTGGATGCTCGCACTCGAAGCCGCCAAGGCCCAGGGCGGCCGGCTGCCGCTTGCGACCTTGCTGGAAGCCGCGATCCGCCACGCCCGCGACGGCTATGCCGTCACCCGGAGCCAGGCGCGGCTGACCGCCGAAAAGCTGGCCGAGCTCGAGAAAGCGCCCGGCTTTGCCGCGACCTTCCTCGCCGACGGCAAGCCGCCCGAGGCCGGAACCGGGCTGCGGCAGCCGGCGCTGGCGGCGACGCTCGATCATCTCGCCAAGGCCGGGCTCGAGGATTTCTATCGCGGCGACGTCGGCCGCGAGATCGCCTCCGATCTCGAACGGATCGGCAGCCCGGTGACCCGCGCAGACCTCGAAGCCGCCCACGCCGTGGTGGCCGATCCGCTGAGCCTGACGATCGAGGCCGGCACGCTCTATAACGCGCCGCCGCCGACCCAAGGTGTGGCCTCGCTCCTCATCCTCGGCCTGTTTGCGCGGTTGCGCGTCGCCGAGGCCGAGAGTTTCGACCATGTCCATGGCCTGGTGGAGGCGACCAAGCGCGCCTTCCGCCTCCGCGACCGCATCATCACCGATCCGGACCGGCTGCCGGGGCCGCTGGAGCCATTCCTGGAGGGCAAGTTCCTCGATGGCGAGGTCGCCCG
>DASYNT010000037.1:0-22858 GCA_036008405.1 Xanthobacteraceae bacterium | reverse complement strand
GGCGCGCGCCTCATCACCGGCGACGGCAGCGCCCCGATCGAAAACTCCGCCTTCATCGTCGAGAACAGCCGGTTCACCCAGATCGGCCGGCGCGGCGAGGTGGCGGTCCCCCCCGGCGCGGTGCATGTCGACATTTCCGGCAAGACCGTGATGCCGACGCTGGTCGACCTGCACGGCCATTTCGGGTTCCAGAACATCCCGGCGGGAACCATGTCGAAGGCAACCTTCACCCGGGAGAATCTCATCGATCACATGCAGCGGCTCGCCTTTTACGGCGTCGGCGCCGCGGTCGGCGTCGGCGACCTCGTCGATCGCTCCGACATGAAGGGCGGCCGCACCGGATGGGGCGATGTGCCGCTGCGGCTGCGCGAGGAGGTGGTGCCCGGTGCGGCGCTGTTCCGCACCTCCGGCGCCGGCATGGCGTGGCCGGGCTCGGGCGCCCAGGGCGATCCGTCGCGGGTCGACGTGGCCTATCCGGTCGCCACGCCGGAGGAGGCGCGCGCCGCCGTCGACGACTACGTCAAGATCAAGCCGACCTTCATCAAGATCTGGGTCGACGACCGCCGCGGCACCAAGAAGACGCTGACGCCGGACCTCTACCGCGCCATCGCCGACGAGGCCCACAAGTTCAACGTCCCGGTCGCGGTCCACAACGTCACCCTCGCCGATGCCAAGGAACTGATGCGCGCGGGGGTGGAGGGCTGGCTTCACGTTCCGGTCCGCGAAGGCGACGTGGTCGACGACGAGATCATCGGCATCGTCAAGGGACGCATTTCGCGCAACGACCGCCCGATCATGTGGATGACGCCAAGCCTCATCACCTCGTGGATGAACACCACGGGCGGCACCCGGCCGGCCTGGCTCGACGATCCGCTCCTGCGGGCGACCTATGCGCCGGAGCAACTGGATAAGTATTGGGGCGATCCGCTCAAGAAGATGTCGCCCGAGGCGGTGGCGCGGGCGAAAAAGAATTTCGAGGCGGATGGCCGCAATGCGATGAAGCTGCGGGCCGCCGGCATGCGCGTGGTCGGGGGCACCGATACCGGGCAGAGCCGGTTCCTGATCGGCTATTTCAATCACGTCGACCTCGAAAGCATGGTGGCGATGGGCATGACGCCCAGCGAGGCGATCGTCGCGGCGACCCGCGACGGCGCCGAGATCGCCCACATCGATACCGGCCTGGTGGCGCCCGGCAAGAGCGCCGACTTCATCGTGCTCGACGCCAATCCGCTGGAGAACATCTCCAACACCCGGCGGATCGCCCAGGTGTATCTGCGCGGACAGGAAGTTCCTCGCGCGGCGATGGCCGCGAAATGGCAGGGACAGTTCCGCCAGAGCGCATCGACGCGGTAGGGCGGATCGGGCGGCGGCAGGCAGATCCGCAATGGGGCGATAGTCGCGCCCCGAACGTGGTTTCCGTGATCGAGGCGGAGCGGCCGCTGCGGCCGCCTCGCCGCAACGCATCGCCTCGGCAAGCGCCGGGTTCAGTCCTCGCCGAAATTCGCAAACACCAGCCTCTTCAGCGGCGGCGTCACGTTGGCGGCGCGGAAGAACAGCTTCGCCAATCGGAATCCGATGCCCTTGTCGCCGACCGATTGTCGCAGCGCCTGCAGCGAAGTGCGAACGGCGGCGAAGCCGTATTCGCGCATCTGCCTCTCATAGTCATTGATCGCGGCCTCGACCGCGCTTGTGCCAAGTGCCGCGTCCTCGAGATTTCTGCACAGCAGGGCGGCGTCCCGGAGCGCGGTGTTGGCGCCGATGCCGCGGTGAGGCGTCATGCTGTGTATGGCATCGCCGATCAGCGTGATGCGCCGCGACTGCCACGGGGCGACCGGAACCGAGGTCTTGATGCTCACGACATTGAAGGTCGACGGATCCGAAGCGCAGACCAGCACGCTATAGTCCGGATGCCAATTGCGGATGCGATCGAGGACGAGCCGCTGCAGGTCGGGCGGGGCGAGTTGCTCGAGCGGCCGCCCGCGCTCGAGGTCGGTCCGCAGGCCGCCATAGGCCCAGAACACGTAGCTCGTGGTGTTGTCGAGCAGCGCGTCGGCAGCAGGCTGGGTCGGTCCGGCCGGGTCGGTGCCGGCAGCCGGCACCGTCGGTGCATTGTCGGCGAATTCGTGCAGCCCGATGAACATGCCGCGCCGGCCGGGCGACATCACCAAGCCGGTGCCTTCGAGCACGCGCGGCGGCAGGCGCCGGCGGTTTTCCTCGGTCAGCATTGCCTTGGCCGCAACGCCGACCGCGCCGGTGTCGATGCGTTGGGCGTGGGGCAGGAATTGGCGGCGCACGCGCGAATTGCCGCCGTCGGCGCCGATCAGCACGTCGCAGCGCTCGGTGCTGCCGTCGGCGAAATGGAGAACGATCGGCCCGTCGTCTGTCTCTTCGTAATGGGTGAATATCTTGCCGAAGTGAACGATGCCGTCGAGACCGCTGAGCAATACCCGCCGCAGCGTGATACGGCTCGCCGATCGGTGCTGCGCGACCGCGCGCGCGTCGCCGCGGAACTCGAGGGACAGCAGTTCCTCCATCTTCTCGCTGAGAAAGCGGAAGCCCCGGTTGCCGACGCTGCAGGTCGCCGCGAAGACCTCGAAAAGATCGGCCGGCAGGCAGGAGTGGAGGGCCTCGCTGCCCTTGGGGCTGATGTGGACGCGATAGCCCTGTAACCGGTCGGTGGGCGTACGGTCGCGCTCATAGACCGCGACGCTCATGCCCGCCTTCGTCAGTCCCTGCGCCAAGGCGAGGCCGCCGATGCCGCCGCCGATGATGCCGACGTGAAAGCCTTTGTCCGTCATGTGTCGCCTCCAGTTTGCTGTCGCTGTGACGGCCTGTGTCGGCCCCAGCCGGAAAAGCTTGCGTCAAGCCTTGATCTTCCTTCCGGTAGCGGGCATCGCAGCGGGCGCCAGCAGCCACGCCTCGACCACGGCGAAGATGGCGTCGAGCTGCGGTCTCGAAAGTCTCAGCCACCCGGCACCCGTCATGGCGGAGACGAACAATGCTGCGCCGCCGGCAGGATCGAGATCGCGGCGAAACACGCCCTCTGCAACGCCGTCGGCGAGCCATCGCTCGATCCCGTACTGCCAATGCCCGAACAGCGGCTCGATGATTTTGCGGATGGCCGGGTCGCGACGCCCGCGCAACTGGAGCTCGCACAGGACCGCCGCGAGGTCGGGATGCTCGGCGCTGTAGAAATGCGCGTCGGCAAATTCCTGGTGCATCCGGTCGAGCGCCGCGCAGCCGGTCGGCGCCACCGGGGGAGCGTGCAGGGTGATGAACTGGCTGGCGAGGAAGTCCGCGACCCCGCCGATCAGAGCCTCTTTGGTGGGAAAATAGTAATGCAGCGTCGCGATATTCACGCCGGCACGGTCGGCGACGCTGCGCGTGCGCAACCCCTCGAAACCGTCGGCCGCAAGACAGGCGAAAGCGGCGCGCACCAAGCTGTCGCGGCGTTCGTCACCCCTCGGCCGCGCCTGCTTTTTCCTTGCCGCCATGTCGAGCGAGCCTCGCTGCCCCGCGAAATTAAATCAATCAGTTGATTGATAATCGACGACGCGGCCGCCGTCAAGGGGGTGCGGTGCGGGCGGACCTTCATCGGTCAGGGTGCGCACGGCGTCGCCTGCTGCTGCGTGCCCCTTACGAGGAAGCTGCCGGCGCACTGAACAAAGTGTGGCGATGCCGCCTGCGCGGGGTGGGCGCGGCAGGCGGGGCGGGCACGCGCCAGCGGGCGCCGTGCACGGAAACCGTTCGGTGCGTCAAAACGGAGATTTGAAGTCGGAAAAACCCTGGTGCAGCCGGTCGCGATCCGAAAGAATCGGTGATTCGCAGCGCCAATCGAATCCGAAACTGTCCCAGCGTACTCCCATGTCGTGCTGCGGAGCGTATTCGGTACTCGCCTTGCTGACTATGACGCTGAGGTCTTTCAGCGAACGAAACCCATGCGCGACGCCCTTGGGAACGATGATCAGCTCCGGTCGATCGTCGGACAGCAATATCGAGCAGAACTTCCCGTAGCCGGGGCCGCTGCGCAAATCCAACAACACGTCCTCGACCGCGCCAACCGGGCAATACACGAGCTTGTCGTGGTCGTATGGCGGAATTTGGAAGTGCATGCCGCGAATGACATCCTTCTTGGAAACCGAATAATATTCCTCGCAAAATTCGAAGCACATTCCCGCGGCTGCAAAGACGCTGCGCATGTATGTTTTGACCAAATTGCCGCGGTTGTCGGGAAGCCGGTTCAAACGTACCCGATATGCACCGGAAAGCGGTTCATCGACGAAATTCATAATATGTGGCGCCCTCCTGGTCGATAGAAAATCGTCCGGGCCGCGATCTCCCGCCAACTGTCGGGCACAAAACTTCGCGACAGGCGATGATATGGCGTCGCCGCGGTCGAGGCAACCGGCCTGGATGCCGACCGCAAGCAGGCCCGCGTCCTCGGATCCGATTTGAGCGAGCTCGAAATTTCTGCGTGCGTGGCCGCGTAACGGCATCCGATCGACGGCTACGATCGCTCGAACCTTGTGCGCGTGGACAAATACGGCTTGTTGCGATACGCGTGCATGCGCGAACATATACTTGATTTGCCGACAGGAACGCGCCTAGATGGTCGAAGTCTCCGGCAACGTGATCAGGGAGCCGATTTCGTGAAAGCTGTGATTCTCGCGGGCGGCTACGGCACTCGAATCAGCGAGGAAACCACCCACATTCCCAAGCCGATGATCGAGATCGGCGGGAAACCGATTCTGTGGCACATCATGAAGATTTACAGTCACTGGGGTGTCAATGATTTTATCATATGCCTCGGCTACAAAGGATATGTGATCAAAGAGTATTTCGCCAACTATTTTCTGCACACCTCGGACGTAACGATCGACCTCAAGAATAATTCGTTCGAAGTCCATCAAAACTCCACCGAGCCGTGGCGGGTCACGTTGATCGACACCGGGCAAAATACGCTCACCGGCGGGCGGCTCAAGCGCATCAAGCCCTATGTCGGCGCCGAGGCGTTCTGCATGACCTATGGCGACGGGCTCAGCAACGTCGATATCACCAAGCTGATCGAGCATCACCGCAGCCGCGGCAAGCTCGCGACCGTCACCGCGATCTGCCCGCCCAGCCGGTTCGGTGTCCTGCAGATCGAGGGCTCGATCGTGCGTGACATCCACGAGAAGCCCGAGGATTCCGGGGCGCTGATCAATGGCGGCTTCTTCGTGCTCGAACCTTCGGCGCTCGACGTGGTCGAAGGCGATCAGACGAGCTGGGAGCTCAAACCGATGCGGCAGCTCGCGCAGGAGGGTCAGTTGACGGCGTTCGAGCACGCCGGCTTCTGGCAGCCGATGGATACGTTGCGCGAAAAGGTGCTGCTGGAAGAACTTTGGGTCTCCGGCAAAGCGCCGTGGAGAGTGTGGTGAAGGGGGCGGCCCCTCGTTCCCGGTTCCACCCGACGCCGGAATTCTGGCGCGGCAAGCGCGTGTTCCTGACCGGGCATACCGGCTTCAAGGGCTCGTGGCTCACGCTGTGGCTCGCGGAGATGGGTGCATCGGTGCGCGGTTATGCGCTCGCGCCCGAGACCGACCCCAGCATGTTCCGCGCGCTCGCGCTCGACGACGTTTGCGACAGCATCATCTCCGATGTGCGCGAGCCGGGCGATCTCGCCGTCGCCGTTTCGGCATTCCGTCCGGACGTCGCAATCCACTTGGCGGCACAGTCGTTGGTCCGGCCTTCGTATCGTGATCCGCTCGGAACCTTCGCCACCAACGTCCAGGGCACGGCCAATTTTCTCGAATGCTGTCGCGGCGTCGATGCCTTGCGCGCCATCGTCGTCGTGACGACCGACAAATGTTACCTCAATCGCGAGCAGCCCCACCCCTATGGGGAGGACGAGCCGCTCGGCGGCCACGACCCTTACAGTGCGAGCAAGGCGTGCGCCGAGCTGGTGACACGGGCCTATCGGCTTTCCTTCTTCGACCGGGCGGGTTGCGCGCAGGTCGCTTCGGCCCGCGGCGGAAATGTCTTCGGCGGCGGCGACTGGTGCGCAAATCGGCTCGTTCCCGACGCGATGCGGGCCTTCTCGGCCGGCGAGGCCGTAGCTGTGCGCAACCCCGACTCGGTGCGGCCCTGGCAGCACGTGATTCCGTTGCTGCATGGCTACTTGCTGCTGGCGCGCGCCTTGTTCGACGAAGGCCCGGCCTTCGCCGCCGCTTTCAATTTCGGCCCCTCCGCCGACCGGGCAATCTCGGTACGCATGCTGATCGAGCGGTTGGCCGAGGCCTGGGGCGGCGGAGCGCGCTGGGAAAGCAGGCCCGACCCGAATGCGCCTCATGAGGCGAATCTCCTGATGCTCGACGCCGCCCGCGCCCGCGCAAGACTCGAATGGAGACCGGCCGACGACATGGCTGCGTCCATCAAGGCGACGGTGGACTGGTACAAGGCCTATTACGCCCGCGCCGATGCCCACGCGATGCGGCGGCTGGCGGTCGAGCAGATCGCTGCTCTGTCGCAGGCGTCCGGGCTGGTCGCGGCATGACGGGAGATGCAGATGTGAGGCGCGCGCTGGTGACGGGCGCGACCGGCTACATAGGCAGCCGTTTGGCGCGACATTTGCTCGATGCCGGCTGGTCCGTGCACGCGGTCGTGCGGCCGGGCAGCGACCGCAAGCGGCTGCCGGGCAGCGTTGCCTGCCTTGTCCACGATCAGTCGGCCGCCGGCATGGCGCGCATCGTCGCCGACGCGGCGCCGGACGTGGTTTTCCATCTCGCCAGCCAGGCGCAGCCGCATCATGGCATCGCCAATCTCGATGCCATGGTCGCGGCCAATGTCGGCTTCGGCGCGCAGCTGTTGGAAGCGATGGCGGCGGCGGGCGCGCGCCGGCTGGTGGAGGCGGGCACCAATTGGGAATTCGATGCGGGGGGGCATTTTCGCCCCAACAGCTTCTATGCCGCCAGCAAGCATGCCTTCCGCGCGCTGGCGGACTACTATGCGCAGCGGCACGGGTTTTCGGTGACCACGCTGCTGCTCTACGATGTCTACGGTCCAGAGGATTGGCGGGGGAAATATTTGTCTCACCTGGTGGGTGCCCTGAAGCGCAACGAATCGATGGCGGCGACGCCGGGCGAACAAACCATCGAGTTCGTGCAGGTCGACGATGTCGCGCGTGGCTTTCTGGTCGCGGCGCTCGCCATGATGGGCCCGGATGCGGGGCCCGGGCTGCACCGCTATCGCCTCGATTCCGGCCGCAGGATTACCCTTCGCGAGGCCACCGCGCTGATGGCCCGCCTTGCCGGCCGCCCGGCGCGGGTGCGCTTCGGCGAGCGCCCATATCCACCGCAGCAGATCATGGACCCGCTGTCGGTCGGGCCGCGTCTGCCCGGATGGGAGCCGGTGGTGTCGCTCGAACACGGGTTTCGCCTGCTCCTGGACGAAGCGGGCATTGTCGATGCGACGAGCGAGGTGTCGCCGCCATGACGACTTCGACGCATCCGCTCGTCGACGCCGACCGCGCGAGTCGGGCCGAGCCGCCGCCGACCGGCGCGCGAAAGCTGCTGTCGATCGTCGTCCCGGTCTACAATGAGGAGGCCAATGTCGACATCCTCTACAAGGTCGTAAACGAAGCGCTGGCCGGCGAGGCGGAGCGCTACGACCTCGAATTCGTGTTCACCGACAATCACAGCACCGACGACACGTTCGCGAGGCTCGCCGCCATCGCCGCGCGCGATCGGCGCGTGCGCGTCTATCGGTTCTCGCGCAATTTCGGATACCAGCTCTCGATCTTCACCGGCTACAGCTTGGCGCGCGGCGCCGCCGCCGTGCAACTCGATGCCGATCTCCAGGACCCGCCGAGACTGATCATCGAGTTCCTGCGGCTGTGGGAACAGGGCTACCAGGTGGTCTACGGCATCCGCCGCGAGCGCAAGGAGGGCTGGCTCATCCGCTCGACGCGCCGGTTCTTCTACTGGCTGGTCGACGTGCTGAGCAACGACAACCTGCCGCGCGACGCCGGCGACTTCCGCCTGATCGACCGGCGCATCATCGACGAGCTCAAGCGCATCCGCGACCCCAACATCTACATTCGCGGCCGGATTGCGGCCATGGGCTTCCGCCAGATCGGCATCCATTACAGCCGGGACGAGCGCTTGCGCGGCCTTACCAAGTTCAACATCGGCGCGCTGTTCTCGCTGGCGCTCGACGGCATCACGAGCCACTCGGTGATGCCGCTGCGGATTGCGACCCTGCTCGGCGTCGTGGCGACATCGGTCGCGGGCCTGATGATGGTGGGCTACCCGATCGCCCGCTTCGTCATCGGCTCCAACTGGCCGCCGGGGTTTACCACGCTGACCGTGCTGCTGACCTTGTCGATCGGCATCAACAGCCTCCTGCTCGGCGTGATCGGCGAATACCTGGCGCGCATGTACCAGCATCTCAAGCTGTCGCCGAAGGTGATCATCGAAACTTCGGTGTCGGCGGAGCCGTCGGCCGAGTGCGATCCGAGCGAGACGTGACCGGTCGCCCCGGTTCCCTCGCGACGGCGGCGCCCGCGGCCGGCTCCGTCGCGGCTTCGACGCGGCAGCTGCCCGGCGTCTCTCTCGATCATCGGTGCAGCGCAGGCGACCCCGGAGCCCGTCACCTGTTCGCAGCGGGGTCGTCGGCTCTGCGGCGGGCGTCGTTGACGATAGACAGCACGCGGGCGGAAAGCGCCGCGGAAATGGCTTGGTTCACCTCCTCGGTCAGCCGGTCCGCTTCGGAAAGCGCCGCTCCCGCGGCGGCGCGCAGCGGGGCCGGGCTCGCGCGCGGGGCGGCGTTCTCGGCGATGGCCGGTCCTGCGTCGCCTGGATTTGCCCTGGTGGTCGTGTCCGGCAGCAGATCGACGCGGACCGCCGTTCCGTCCTGCAGATCCGTTCGTGCAGGCGATACGACCATCGCGCCTTCGGCGAGGTCTCCGGACACCTCGACGAGGCGCGCGCCGCGTATCCCGGTGGCGACGCGCACGCGCGAAGTCCGCTCCGCGTTCACGACGCTGATCGCGCCGTCGACGATGGCTTCCGCCGGAACCACGAGAGCGTCGGGCTTCTCACGAAATACGATGTTGACTTCGACGGTCATCCCGATGCGCAGCGGCGTGTCCTGAGGCAACAGCAGATAAACCCGGAACGTCTTGCTCTCGGGATTTCCCTTCGGCGTGATCTGGGACACCGTCGCATTCAGGCTGCGGTTCGCGAACGCCTCGTTTCTCAGGAACGCTCTCTGGCCGAGCGCGATCTTCGGAATTTCCTCCTCGTTGATCTCGGCCAATACGTGCATCGGTGTCGGCGGTCCCACCCAGAAAAGCACGTCGGTGGGGCCGGCGATTTCGCCGATCTCGCCGTCGCGGCGTAGCACCATGCCGTCCATGGGCGACTTGAGCACCAGGGCGGCGATCCGCTCTTTCTGCGCGGTGATGCGGAAGTTGAGCTCCCTGATCTGAGTCTTGAGCTGCTCGTTCTGCTGCTTGGTCGCCGAACCCTTCTGCACATCCTTGTCCGAGCGATCGAGATCGCGCTCGAGCTGCTCCAGCCTCGCGGTGAGCTCGTTCAACGCGGCCTGCTCCTCGGCGTCGTCCTGGCGGGCCAGCACCTGTCCCTGCCGCACGCCTTGTCCCTCGCAGCGGCAAAGCTCGACGACCCGCCGCCGCGTAAAGGGAATCACCTTGGCCCATCGCACCGGTTCGACGGTTCCGCTGCCGTAGACCACCTCGGAAACCGGCGCGCGGGTGGCCAGGCTGACGGTGACGATCGGGGGCTGGAAATAATAATAGGCGCCCGCGCCCCCGGCGACGCCGAGGGCCAGCACCGTCACAGAAAGCGTGCGCCAGCCCATATCATCACACCCGCATTTTGATTCACACCCCGAACTCGGTTTATATTCCTAACGATAGCACGGAAACCGCCAACGCAAAAGGGGTACCATCGAACTTGAGAAATCCCGTTCAGGAAGATTCAACCGGACCGGATGGAGACGGCTCGACGGCGGGCCGCTCCTTCGACAGCCAGGTTTCCTGCGCGATCTTGCCGTCGACGATCTGGATGCGCCGGTCGGCCCGCGCCGCCAGACCGGGATCGTGAGTGACCACGATCACCGTCCTGCCCTGGCTGGCAATGTCGCGCAGCACGCCGAACACCTGCTCGGTGGAGGCCGTGTCGAGGTTGCCGGTCGGTTCGTCGGCGACGATGATCGCGGGGTCGTTGGCGAGGGCCCGCGCCAGCGCCACGCGCTGGCGTTGGCCGCCGGACAATTGATTGGGACGCTTGTCGACCTGCTCGGCGAGCCCGAGCGATGTCAGCAGGGCCAGCGCCTTGGTGCGCATGTCCGGCATCGAAAGCCGGCCGAGCGTGCGCATCGGCAGCAGCACGTTGTCGAGCGCGGTGAACTCGGGCAGGAGGAAGTGGAACTGGAAGACGAAACCGCACGTTTTCAGGCGAAGGTCGGCCTTCTCCGACTCGGTCAGGCCGGAGGTCGCCTGTCCGCCGACGAAGATCTCGCCTTCGGTCGGACCGTCGAGCAACCCCAGCAGATAGAGCAGCGAGGATTTCCCCGATCCGGACGGACCGGTGATGGCGAGAAACTCGCCCTTGCTCACCGACAGGTCGATGCCGTTGACCAGGACGTTCGATATCGCGCCTTCGACGCGGCGCACCAGGCCCACCGTCTGGATCACGGTCGTGGTCATGCCGCGCCTCGAATGATTTCGACGGGATGGACCCTTGTGGCCTTTCGCGCCGGGAAGAACGCTGCAGCCGCGCAGGCGATGAGCGACAAGGCTCCCACGGCAGCATAGTGCGTCGGCGTCCAGTAGATCGGAACGTTGATGATCTCTCCGCTCAGCGGGTTGAAGAACGTGATCCGCGACAGGCCGTAGCAGAGCAGGTATCCGAGCCCCCATCCCGCCATGATGCCGACCGCACCCATGATGGCGGCCTCGACGATGAAAATGCCGCGCACGAACGCCTCCCTCATGCCGAGGGACTTCATGATCGCGATGTCGTGCCGCTTCTCATGGGTGATGGTCGAAATGATGTTGTAGGTCGCAAAGCAGGACGTGAACAGCATCGCCGCCATGACCGTGAGCATGACGAAGGCCCGGACCGTGAACGCCGACAGCAGATTGGCGTTGGCCTCCTGCCACGACACGGACTTGTAGCCGGTCTGGGCCTCGATCCGGCCGGCGACGTCCTTTGCGGCGACGGCGTCGTCGAGCCGCAGTCGCAGCTGGTTGATGCCGCCGGGCTGTCCGGACAGCACCTGGGCGGTACGCAGCAGCGCGAACACCTGGGTATCGTCGATCTGGTGCACTCCGGAGCGGAAGATTCCGACCACCGTCGCCGCGAGCGAATGGGCTTCTCCGACCGATATCGTGACCGTGCTCCTGACCTGCGCGCCGATCTTCTGCGCCAGGGCTTCGCCGACGATGACGGCGTTCGATGCCCTGAACAGGTCGTCGACCTGTCCCTGTTGCATCTGGCTCGCGAGCTTGGAGACCTTGAGCTCCCGGCGCGGGTCGATCCCGGTCACCGTCACCCCGACATGGCCTCCGACATAGTGGATCAGCGCCGTGGTCTGCTCCGAAGGCGAGATCGCGCCCGGCAGCCACGACTCGATCGATGCGACGACCGTGTTGGGGTTCTTGATACCCTCCCGCCGGTCCACGGCGGGCAGGTTGGTCACCTGCACCGCCGCGTATTCGCGCTCGGCCGGCTGCGTGGAGGCCGACCTGCGCTCGTCGCTGACGGTCACGTGCGGCAGCGTATCGATGAGCTGTCGGATGAAATCGCGCTGCGAACCTTCCATCAGGCCCGCGATCATGATGGTAAACCCCACTCCGATCGCAACGCCGAGAATTCCGACCAGGGTTTGGCGGATTCGCGTCGTGACGTGGGTCCAGGCGATCTCGAAAAGAAGGTTCATCGGAACGGGGCCGCCTGTGGACGTGCGACGAACGAAGACGAATGGCCGGCATCGCCGGGTTGCGGGAGCGTCATCGAATCCCGTAGCCTGCAAATTCGTCGGCGATCGTCGCCTGAATGGCCTTGGCTGCAGCGATGTCGCGCTTTCCCGCGTCGGTATCGCCCCTGCGCGTCTTGGCGATGCCGCGCCCATAGAGCGAGGACGCTCGTTTAGGATCGAGCGACAGCGCTGCACCATAGTCGTCGATGGCGTTGTCGGCGCGACCGAGCTTCAGGTTCACGAAGCCGCGGCTGTCGAAGGCGTCGCCGTAGCGGGGACGAAGCCGCAGCGCCTGGTCGCAATCCTTGAGGGCATTGTCGAGATCGCCGGTGATCGCGCGCGTCCAGCAGCGGTTGTTCAACGCCTCGGGATCGCCGGGGTCGCGTCGGATCAGTTCGTCGAAATTCCTGATGGCCTCGCCGTAATTTCCGGACTTGGCCAATTGCTGGGCGATGCCGTAGAGGCCCGTGACCCGCTCGGGAGCCCGCTTTGCCGGTTCCGGAGCGTCGCTGTTTCGATTTGGCAGTGCCGGAGCCGGACGCGTGTTCTCGCGCGGCACGGCGGTCGCCACGGCTTTGTCGCTCGGCTTCCAGGCATCGGCCTCTTTCTTTGCGAACGCGATGTCTTCGTTGGACATTCGCTTGGCCAGCTGGGTCAACAATTGCTGGGCGCCGTTCTTGTCCTCCGCGCTGTTCTTGCCGGCCGCCGCGATGAGCGCCCACTTGTAGGCCTCGGCATTGCTCTTGGACACGCCCCTGCCGATGGCATACAGGCCGCCCAGGATGAGCTGGGCCTGGGGATTGCCGCCTTCGGCGGCTCTGGAAAACCACTGAAAGGCCTCGCTGTCCGACTGGGGCCGGCCCACGCCGGCCGCGTGGATCGCGCCCATGTACATCTGCGCCGTGGCATCGCCCTTCTCGGCGGCCTGCTGATAACGGTCGGCCAGTCGCACATCGGCGGCGTCATCGGCGCGCGACGGCGAGGTCGCGGACATCAGAAGGAGCGCCCCGCATAGAGCGGTCGCGACGGCCCGCATTGCCCGGGATCGTGGTGCAAAACCGGGCAGGCGGGCGGGCCGGTCGTGCGGTCCCGGCGCCCTGTGACACTCCCGTTCCGGCGACGCGCAGGGATGCGGCATGCGCGCTGGGAAGAAAAGATTCGGTGGCATCGCGGCAGGCATGTCGGCCCCTCGGAAATAAGACCTCAGCGGACCCGTGCGCCGTGTCCGGCGCGCAAGAAGGCGCTCCCAATCGGGCGGCGGTCGCGTTCCGGTGTGCTCGCCCGACGCCCGGCTGGGGCAGCAATGAAAATCCTGCAAATCCGCAGCCGGCGCTTGAAACGGACTATAACACCCGCACGCCGAAAGGCGGAAGGGGAAGCATGCGGGGGGAAGCGTTAGGGGAGACCTTTCAGAGAAAAGCGCCTCGCGGCGAACCGGACGGCCGCCAACCAGCGGATCTGAGGCCGCCCCTTATGCGCCCGCGCTACGCCGCCGCCGCCTTGCCCTTGGGCTGCACCTCGGCGGTGTAGTCGTCCATCAACTGCCTGGTGATGGCGCCGGGCTTGAAGTTCCACTGTGCGATCTCCGACACCGCGGTGACCTCCGCCGCGGTGCCGGTGATGAAGCATTCCGAAAAGCTCGACAATTCGCCCGGTAGGATGCGCCGCTCGATGACCTCGATGCCGCGGCGGCGGGCCAGATCGATGGTGGTGCGCCGGGTGATTCCGTCGAGGAAGCAATCGGCGATCGGGGTGTGGATGCGGCCGTCCTTGACGAAGAAGATGTTGGCCCCGGTGCATTCGGCGACCCGGCCCTCCCAGTCGAGCATCATGGCGTCGGCATAGCCGCGCCGTTCCGCCCGGTGCTTGGAGATGGTGCAGATCATGTAGAGCCCGGCCGCCTTGGCGAGGCAGGGGATGGTGCGCGGATCGGGCCTGCGGTAGTCGGCGAGGTCGAGGCGGATGCCCTTGAGGCGCTGGGCGGGATCGAAATAGCTCGGCCATTCCCAGGCGGCGATGGCGAGGTGAATCCGGTTGTTCTGCGCCGACACGCCGAGTTGCTCGGAGCCGCGCCACGCGATCGGGCGGACATAGGCGTTCTTCTGGCCGCTCTTCTCCACCACCAGCCGCTTGGCGGCGTCGATCTCGACGACCGAGTAGGGAATTTCGAAATCGAGCATGCCGGCGGAGCGCACCAGGCGTTCGGAATGCTCGGTGCCCTTGAAGATCACGCCGTCATAGGCACGCTCGCCCTCGAATACCGCGCTCGCATAATGGAGCCCGTGGGTGAGAACATGGATCTTCGCCTCCGGCCCGGGCACCAGCTTGCCGTCGAACCAGATCATGCCTTCCATCTGATCGAAGGGCATCGCCATGGTCGTTCCTCCGGTCTCGGGCCCGCATTTGCGGATGCCCGCTGCTTTGCGTCGCGCTTCAAGTCTCGATATGGTTGCGGCTCGATGAGAGCGCCATTGCGCGAAGGATGCAACTTGCCGAATCTTCCTCGGCGCGCACGTTCCTTTCGCGAAACAGGTCATCATGGTAACAAAGCCAAAAAATATGTCAACATGGCTGACATAAATCTGACTGTTCCGGTTGCGACGGCCGAGGCAGGGTACCGGACCGAGCCGGTCTGGGACCTGATCGAGCTTCTGTTCTTCGCCTATCGCGACTTCGTCGGGGACGCCGACGCGGTGCTCGCCAAGTTCGGCTTCGGCCGCGCCCATCACCGGGTCCTGCACTTCGTCAACCGCAATCCCGGCATGAAGGTCGCCGAGCTTCTCGGGATACTGAAGATCACCAAGCAGTCGCTCGGCCGCGTGCTCAAGCAGCTCATCGACGAAGGCTATGTGGAGCAGAAGGAAGGCGCCACCGATCGAAGGCAGCGGCTGCTGTTCGTGACGGCCAGGGGCGAGGCCCTGGCGCTCAGGCTCGCCGGCCTGCAAAGCGCGCGCATCGGCCGGGCGCTCGCGGGCTCGGGCGATCGCGACACGGCGCGGCGTTTCCTGGTCGCCATGCTCGACCCCGGCCAGCGCGACGGCGTGCTGCGCCTGGTCGACCGCGCCGATCCGGCGCGACGCCGGCGGACGTGAGGCGCCCATGACGCCACTCGCCGCCGCACCGCTAGCCGACGATGCCCCGCATCTCCTCGTGGTCGACGACGACCGCCGCATCCGCGATCTGTTGTCGCGCTATCTGCGCGCCGAGGGCTACCGCGTCACCACGGCCGACACCGCGGCGGACGCCCGCGCCAAGCTCGACGGCCTGAGCTTCGATCTCCTGATTGTCGACGTCACCATGCCCGGAGAAACCGGTTTCGAATTCGCGAAATCGCTGCGCACGCGCTCCACCGTGCCGATCCTGATGCTGACCGCACGGGCGGAAAAGGAGAACCGCATCGCCGGCCTGGAGATCGGCGCCGACGACTACGTGGCCAAGCCCTTCGAGCCGCGCGAATTGTCGCTGCGGATCGCCAATATCCTCAAGCGGCTGCAGCCGGCGCCGCCGCCTGCGCCCGCCGAGACGGTGCGGTTCGGCCCGTTCCTGTTTCACCTCGCGCGCGGCGAGCTGCGGCGCGGCGAAGAGATGGTGCATCTCACCGACCGCGAGAAGGACATGCTGCGGCTGCTGGCGGCGGAGCCCGGCGCGACGGTGCCGCGCCTCGCCCTCACCGGCAACGGCGCCGAACGCGCGGTCGACGTGCAGGTCAACCGGCTTCGCCGAAAGATCGAGAACGATCCCGCCAATCCGCTGTTCGTGCAGACGGTGCGCGGCATCGGCTATCGGCTGGTGGTGGCGCCGTGACCAGCCTCGCCGTCGGAATGTCGCGGCTGCGCGTAGCGGCGGGGCGGCTCTATGGCGGCTGGGAGCGCGTCGACCGCGCGGTCAAGGGCCTGCTGCCCAAGGGGCTCTATGCGCGCGCGGTCCTCATCATCATCGCGCCGATGGTGATCCTGCAGTCGGTGGTCGCCTTCGTGTTCATGGAGCGGCATTGGAACACGGTGACGCGGCGGCTGTCCGCCGCGGTGACCCAGGACGTCGCCGCCCTGATCGATCTGCGCAAGCTGCTGCCCCGCGAGCGCGACGATGCGGTGTTGCGCCGCATCGCCCAGGACCGGCTCGGGCTGGCGGTCGATTTCCTTCCCGTCCACGAGATGCCGCCGATCGGGCCGAAGCCGTTCTTCTCGCTGCTCGACCAGGCGCTGTCGGAGGAGGTGCGCAAGCAGATCGGTCGGCCGTTCTGGGTCGACACGGTGGGGCGTTCGAACCTCGTCGAGCTGCGCATCCAGCTCGACGACGCCGTGATGCGCGTGTTCGCACGCCGCAGCGCCGCCTACGCCTCGAACTCGGAAATCTTCCTGTTGTGGATGGTCGGAACCTCGCTGGTGCTGATCACCGTCGCGATTCTGTTCCTGCGCAACCAGATCCGCCCGATCCTGCGCCTCGCCGACGCGGTCGAAGGCTTCGGCAAGGGCCGCGAGGTCCCCGATTTCCGTCCCCGCGGGGCCCAGGAGGTCCGCCGCGCCGCGTCCGCCTTCATCGAGATGAAATCGCGGGTCGAGCGCACCATCGAGCAGCGCACCACCATGCTCGCCGGGGGTGTCCCACGACCTGCGCACCGTTTTGACGCGCTTCAAGCTCGAGCTCGTCCTGCTCGGGGACAGCCCCGAGGTCGATGCGATGAAGAAGGACATCGACGAGATGAGCCGCATGCTCGAGGCCTATCTGGCCTTCGCCCGCGGCGACGCCGGCGAGCAGTCGGAGGCCACCGACATGGCCCTGTTCCTGGAAGAGCTCCGCGCCGATGCCGAGCGCCACGGTCACAAGGCGGTGGCGCGCTTCCACGGCTATCCCGTCGTCACCGTGCGCCCCAACGCGTTCAAGCGCTGTCTGGCGAACCTCGTCTCCAACGCCGCGCGTTTCGCCGCCGCGATCGAGATCACCGGCCAGCGCGACCACCGCTATCTCACCATCACCGTCGACGATGACGGCACCGGCATTCCCGCACATCTGCGCGAAGACGTGTTCAAGCCGTTCCTGCGGCTCGACGATGCCCGCAACCAGGACGAGGGCGGCAGCGGGCTCGGCCTCGCGATCGCGCGCGACATCGCCCGCTCCCATGGCGGCGACATCATGCTCGGCGACAGTCCGCTGGGCGGCCTGCGGGCAACCGTGCGGGTGCCGGTGTAGGTTCCCAGGCCAATCCGAAGGCCCCGAAGGCGGGGAGGGAGAGCCCTCACACCGGCAGCGGCTCTTCGCCTCCGCGTTCGAGATCGTCGGGCTCGGGATCGCGTCGCCGGCGGCGGCCCGGCAGGCATCGCGCGCGCGGCACGCAGCGGCAGAGATCGTCGAGAAAGCCCGCCCAGCGCTGCCCGCGCGCAAGCGCGCGGTCGAGCGCGGCCATGGTGCGGGCGAGGCCGGGATCGTCGTCGTCGACGAAGGTGCGCAGCACGCCGGCGAACATCAGCGCCGCGCCCTGGGCCCGCAGCATGCCCCGGGGACCCGATGCCTTGATGCCGGCGGCAGTCAGCATCCATTGGTGGGAACGCACCGCGAGCCGGTTGAGCGCGACCGCGAGCCCGGGATTGCGCCGCACCGACCGCAGCAGGGAGCGGATCGCCGCCTTGTGCGGTGCCATTGCCTCGATCCGGCGCATGAGGACGTCGAACAGCCGCTCGCGCGGGGGCTCCTGCGCCATGTCGGCATCGCCGCCGGCCAGCACCTTGCGATCGACGTGCTCGACATGGGCGGCGTAGATCGCGAGCAGCGAGCCGAATTCGCCGCGCAGGGCCGCGAGCGAGACCTGGGCGCGGGCGGCGATGTCGGCAAAGCCGATGGTCTCGATCGGATGCTCCGCCAGCAAAGCGAGAAAGGCGGCGACGATCTTGTCGCGGTCCGACGATGCGCGGTCGTGGCCGGTCGGGGTCCCGTTCGCGGGCTTGCGCGCCATGGCTCGCTCCTGTGCGAGAGCGCCGCCGCTTCCGGATCGTTCGGATCGGCGCTCGAGTTCCCAATTGTTGCGAGCATGACGTTTCCGGCAGCCGGCAGCCTTCGGAATCGTGCTCGCGCGTCTACGTAATGTAGTTCGCGCCGTTGAGCGCCACCAGTGGCGTGCCCGCAATGCGGCGCGCCCGGAATCCGGCGGCGCCTGCGCTCAGCCGGCGAGTTCGCGCCCGCGGCGGGTCGCTGCGGCGACGGCGCGTTCCATCACCGCATCGAGGCCGTCGGCGGCCATGAGCACATCGAGCGCGGCCGCGGTGGTGCCGCCGGGGGAGGTGACGTTGTGGCGCAGCGTCGCGGCGGCGAGCGGCGAGCGGTGGAGCAGTTCGCCGGCGCCGGACACGGTGGCGCGGGCGAGGCCGGCGGCGAGGCCGGCCGGCAGCCCGGCCTTTTCGCCGGCGCGGGCGAGGCTTTCGGCGAGCAGGAACACATAGGCGGGCCCCGAGCCGGATACCGCGGTGACCGCGTCCATCAAGCCTTCGTCGCCGATCCATTCGACCGCGCCGGTCGCGGCCAGCAGGCGGTGGGCGAGTTCGCGCTGCGCGGGCGTCACAAGCGGGTTCGGCACCGCGACGGTGATGCCGCGGCCGATGGCGGCGGGCGTATTGGGCATCGCCCGCACGATGGCGGTGCCCGCCGGCAGCGCATCGGCGAGAAAGCCCAGGGTGCGCCCCGCCATGATCGAGACGACCACCGCGCCGGGCGCGACCAAGGCGCCGATTTCGGCGAGTGCCTCCGGCGCGGTCTGCGGCTTGACCGCGACGACGATCGCGTCGGCCCGGCCCGCCGCCCCGACCGGATTGAGACGCAGCCCGCGCGCCGCCAGGGCGGCGATCTGCGGGGTCGGTTGCGGCTCGATGACGGTCATCGCGGCGGGATCGACGCCGAGCCCGATCCAACCCTCCAGCAGGGCACCGCCCATCTTCCCGGCCCCGACCAGGACGACGTTGATGGCGGGGCTCGGCGCGCCGGGCGCGGAGGATATCGACATGGAAGACCTCGCTACGTCTCCGGAAACAGGAATGGTTCGTAATTCTGGGCGCCATGGAGAATGTGCACGATGTCTATGGTGCCGACGCCGATGCGATAGAAGATCAAGTAGTGGCCATACGGGCGGCGCCGGATACCGAAATGCTCGTAGCGCGGCACCAAAGGGTACGCGCGCGGCATCGGCCAGGGCTTCGCATTTGTCGCGCAACGCGCGAACGAAGGTCAGCGCCCGAACAGGGTTGCGCGTGGCAATGTAGTTGGCGATGCGCTCGAGATCGGACTCAGCCGGGCCGGTGACGATGACAACCATCAATCCGCGGCTTCCGCCATCGCACGGTATTTGGCCTCGAGGCGATCGAACACCTGATCGGTCGGCCTGCCCTCGCCGGTGTCAGCGGCGGCCATGCCCCTGGCAATGGCCTCGTCGAGTGTCGCCAGCCGGTCCTCGCGCTCCTGGATCAGCCGAACGCCCTCACGCAACACCTGCTCCTCGGAGGCATAGCGTCCCGTGGCCACCAGATTGGCGACGAAGTTCTCGAGCTTGTCGCCGAGGTCGACGTTCCGGGTCATCGCGGAATTCTCCGATACCGATGACTATGACACAGACTCGAAGCTGCTATCAAAGGGTGCACCCGTCTCACGCTTCCCCGGAGGTCTCGAACATCACCGAATCGAGCGCTTCGCGGGGGCTCTTGCCGGCCCATACCACGAACTGGAACGCCTGGTAATGGCGTTCGCAGGCGTCGAGCGCGATGCCGAGCACCGCCTCGCATTGCGCATCGGTCGCGGTGATGCCGGCGGTGAGCATGATGGCGTGGCGGAACATGACGATACCGTCGAGCAGCCAGGCGTCGAAATGACCGACCCAGAGCTGCTCGTTGATCAGCGCAGTGAGCTCGATGACTTCGCTGCGTCGGCGTTCGGGCACCTTGAGCTCGAATGCGCAGGCGAGGTGCAGCGCTTCGACATCCGGCATCCAGGTGAATGAAACCTGGTAGTCGCTCCATCGGCCGTTGACCAGGATCGTCACCTCGTCGTCGCTGGCGCGGGAGAACGACCAGTCGTGGGTCGTCGCCAGACGCTCGACCACATCGACGGGATTGAGGTGCGGATCGTAGGCTGGATTGGTCAGCGTCATGCCTGCCTCCGAGGTCTGGCTGTAACGAGGAACGCGTGGCGACGAAACTGCGTGCGGCAACCGCCTCAGGTCGTTTTGACGCGGGCTTAGCGCCTGCCATTGACCAGCCCCGAATCATGAGCGGCCCTTGCGGGCCGCTCCGTTCAAGCCGCGGGAAGTGCTTGACTTCCCGACTGATCAAGGATTCGCGGACGTTCCGCAATGCGCCATCGGCGCCCTTCCACAGCGGCGCCTGCGACAAGTTGACTCGGGGTGGGCGAGGAGACCGCCGCCGTGGCCGGTGCGGCGGCCCGTGCGTTCAGTCGAACAGGCTCGAGACCGATTCCTCGGCCGCCGTGCGACCGATCGCTTCGCCGATCAGCGTAGCGATCGAGAGCACCCGGATGTTGGCGGCGACCCGCACCGCTTCGGACGGCTGGATCGAATCCGTGATCACCAGTTCCTTGAGGCGGGAGGCGCTGGTACGGGCGACCGCGCCGCCAGAGAGCACGCCATGGGTGATGTAGGCATAGACGTCGGCGGCGCCGTGGTCGATCAGGGCATCGGCGGCGTTTACCAGGGTACCGCCGGAATCGACGATGTCGTCGATCAGGATGCAGGTGCGCCCGTCGACCTCGCCGATCACGTTCATGACCTCGGATTCACCGGGGCGCTCGCGGCGCTTGTCGATGATGGCGAGCGGCGCGTTGATGCGCTTGGCGAGGCCCCGGGCGCGCACCACGCCGCCGACATCGGGCGACACCACCATCACCTTGGACAAATCGAAGCGGTCGCGAATGTCGCGCACCATCACCGGCGCGGCGTAGAGATTGTCGGTGGGGATGTCGAAGAAGCCCTGGATCTGCCCGGCATGGAGGTCGACGGTGAGGACGCGGTCGGCGCCGGCATTGGTGATGACATTGGCGACCAGCTTGGCCGAGATCGGGGTGCGCGAGCCGGATTTGCGGTCCTGGCGGGCATAACCGAAATAGGGAATGACGGCGGTGATGCGCCGCGCCGAGGCCCGCCGCAGCGCATCGATGATGATGAGCAGTTCCATCAGATGGTCGTTGGCGGGAAACGAGGTCGATTGGATCACGAACACGTCGGTGCCGCGCACGTTCTCCAGGATCTCGACGAAGATTTCCATGTCGGCAAAGCGGCGCACCACGGCCTTGCAGAGGGACGTGCGGAGGTGGGCGCCGATGGCCTCGGCCAGGCGCGGATTCGAGTTGCCGGCAACGAGCTTGATCGCTCCGTTCGTGGCGGCCATGCTCGTCTCCTTGCTCGCCCGCAGGAACAGGCGGCGGGCGGGGCGGTCATAACAATTACGTCATGCCGTTGGCAATACGACCGAATTCCCTGTCCCCGGGATTTGGCGGGCGGCCGATGGAGTGCGGCGGCGATTACGGCCGCTCGGGCGGGGCGAAAGCCAGGATGCCGCTATCCGACGGCGCAAAAGCGACGTTCGGGGCGGGGTCGTCCGGCGTGGCCGGCGGCGCGGGGTCGGGAGCGGGAGGGGCGCTGAGAAAGGCGGCCAGCCGGGTCATCCCGTCCCGGGCGATGCGGCCGATCACCTGATCGTCGGCCGCGCTCCAGGCCGTGCGTCCGGGCGGGCCGGCCTCCTCGCCGGCGAGCCGCATGGTGCGCCGGCGATCGCCATCGTAAATGTCCCACACCCAGGAGATCGTGGTGCGCTTGCCTTGCACATGGGCCGCCACATAGCCGCGGATGCGGTACTGCGCCGGAGATTCGCGGGATACCACCGCGACTTGTCGTGTCTGGGCTTCCTGGTTGAGCTGCCGGACGAAGTCGCGGAACACGGTTTCCGGCGGACCGTCGATGGAATCGAACGCCACCGTAGTGCCGTGCAGACCGACATTGGTGAAACCGGGCGGAAGCCCGGACGAGGACGAGCAGCCGGCCAAACCCAGCGCGACTGCAACGCTCAAAAAAGCGGCAGCCCGCAACCCGTACACACGTGCCGGCGCATGACGCCGGTCCGTACCCCACCACATCGCCAATCCCTGTCGCCACGGCCGTTCATGATCCGGTCTTCGATGCCGGAACGGTCCGTTGCCCCAACCATTTGTTAACCAAATTTCCGACCGAGGTCCAGCGGGTCGGCGTGGCCAGCCGTGGCCAGCCGTGGCCGGCTCGGCGGCCCTCTCAAGGCTTAACTCGGCGTGTCTCCTGCTCGACGACGTGAAACCGGCGCTTGGCCGCGCGCGGTCCAGCGCAAGACGGCGCGAAGAAGCCTCGCCGCGCATTGGCGCTTGCAATTCGGCCGGCGGCATGCAGCCATTCAAACGTCGCCGTCCCCGCTGAAAACGGCGGGCGAGCCAGGGAGAAATGCACATGAAGACACTCGTCAGAATCGGAATTTGCGCCGCGGTGGCGCTGGCGGCGGTGGCCCTCTCCGCGAATTCATCGCGGGCCCAGGGCGTGCCGCACTACGAGCCCGACCTCTCCTGGCCGAAGCCACTGCCGGACCACTGGATTCTCGGCGGCCTCGGCGGCCTGTGCGTCGATGCCCAGGACCATGTGCTCATCCTCAACCGGCAGGACGTGCTTCCCGGCGAACTCGACGCCGGCCGGCTGGCGCCGCCGCTGATCGAGTTCGATCCGGCCGGCAATGTCGTGCATTCCTGGGGCGATCCGAAGCTGCTCGATGCGCGCCTGCACAGCTGCCATTTCGACAAGGACGGCAACGTCTGGATCGCCAGCGCGCCGTCCGGCATGGTGCAGAAATACACCCATGACGGCAGC
>DASYNT010000036.1:0-12126 GCA_036008405.1 Xanthobacteraceae bacterium | reverse complement strand
GTGTTCAGCCCTGACGGCAAGCGCATCCTAACCGCCTCGAACGACAAGACCGCGCGGCTGTGGGACGCCGAAACCGGAAAGCCGGTCGGCGAACCGCTCACCGGCCATGCCGATCGCGTCACCGGCGCCGCATTCAGCCGCGACGGCACCCGCATCATCACGGCGTCCTGGGACAAGACGGTCCGCCTGTGGGATGCCGAGACCGGCCACCCGATCGGCGCCCCGTTCCCTTGCGAGGATCGCCTCCTGGGCGCGGCGTTCAGCCCCGACGGCGGGCGCTTCGTCACGGCGTCCTTGGACGGCAGCGCCCGCATCCGGGACGCCGAGACCGGCCGGCAAATCGGCGCGCCGCTGTTGGGCCATGCCGGCATCGTGAACAGCGCCGTGTTCAGCCCCGACGGCAGGCACATCGTCACCGCATCGCCGGACGGAACGGCGCGACTGTGGAATACCGCGCCCGACGCGCAAATCGGCACGCCGCTGTTCGGCCATGAGGGCCTCGTGAGCAGCGCGGCGTTCAGCCCCGATGGCAAGCGCATCGTGACCGCTTCGACCGACAAGACCGCGCGGCTGTGGGATGCAACAACCAGCGAGCCGATCGGCGAGCCGCTCGGGGGTCACGAGGGTGTGGTGTCGAGCGCGGCCTTCAGCCCGGACGGCAAACGAATCGTGACCGCATCCAGCGACGCGACCGCACGGTTGTGGGACGCGGACAACGGCCGGGAGATCCGCGTATTGTACGCGTTCCGCCCCGCTCGCCTGAACAGCGTGGCGTTCAGCCCCGACGGCAAGCTCATCGTCACGGCGGCGGACGACGCCACGGCGCAACGTTGGGACGCCGAAACCGGCCGGCCCGTCGGCGCGCCGCTCATCGGCCATACCGATCGCGTCACCAGTGCCGCGTTCAGCCCCGACGGCACGCGCATCGTCACGGCGTCCAATGACAAGACGGTGCGGCTGTGGGATGCAGCTACCGGCGAGCCGATCGGCAACCCGCTCGCCGGCCACACCGATTATGTGGCCAGCGCGACGTTCAGCCCCGACGGCAGACGTATTCTCAGCGTCTCCGCGGACAAGACCGCGCGGCTGTGGAATGTCGAGACCGGCGAGCAAATCGGCCTGCCGCTCACCGGCCACACGGGCGTTGTGAGTGGCGCCGCATTCAGCTCCGATGGCAGGCGGATCGTCACCGCCTCCTGGGACAAGACGGTGCGGCTGTGGGACACCAATGCCCGCGGCTCGATCGCCCTCCTGGGCCATCCGGATCGAGTGATGAGTGTGGCATTCAGCCCCGATGGCCGCCGCATCGTGACCGGATCCAGCGACGGGACCGTGCGCCTATGGGACGTCTTTGCCGACACCCGGGAATTGATATCGCAGGCCAAGATGGCTGTGCCGCGCTGCCTGACCGCCGAACAACGCGAGGCATCCTATTTCCTTGCCGCCGCGCCGCCGGCCTGGTGCATCGAGATGGGGAAGTGGCCGTATCAAACGGCCGCATGGAAGGCATGGCTGTTCGACAAAAGTGCCGGCAAGAATCCGCCACTGCAGGCCGAGCGATCAGGGGCTACGCCCGAGTAGGGCGTCGAATTCTTTCCCGGGAATCCTGGGCATCGCCTCACACGAATTCGAACACGGTGCGCCCGGCAACGATGGTGCGGACCACGCGGCCCATAAGCCGCGCTTCGTCGAACGGCGTGTTCTTGCACTTCGACTTGAGCTCGGTCGGATCGAGAATCCACGGCGCATCGGGGTCGAACACCACGATGTCGGCCGGGCTGCCCGGCCGCAGCGTGCCGCCGGCGAGGCCGAGAAGCGCGGCGGGGCGGGTGGACATCGCCTTGAGCAAGGCCGGCAGCGTGATGTCGCCGCTGTGGACGAGGCGCAGGCCGGTGACCAGCATGGTCTCGATGCCGATCGCGCCGGGTGCCGCTTCGGCGAACGGCAGGCGCTTGGTCTCGACGTCCTGGGGATTGTGGTCCGACATCACGACGTCGATCAGGCCCGAGGCGAGGGCGGCGGCCAGCGCCTTGCGGTCGGCTTCCCGTCGCAGCGGCGGCGTCACCTTGCAGAAGGTGCGGTAGGAGCCGACATCGATCTCGTTCAAGGTGAGATGATTGATCGAGGTCGCGGCGGTCACGGGCAGGCCGGCATCCTTGGCGCGGCGCAGCACCTCCAGGGAATCCGCAGAGGTGACGGAGGCCGCGTGGTAGCGCGACTGCGCCAGCGCCACGAGCCGGACGTCGCGCTCCAGAATCACCGTTTCCGCGGCGTCGGGCACGCCGACGAGCCCGAGACGCGCGGCGAACTCGCCCTCGTTCATGACGCCCTCGCCGACGAGATCGGGGTCCTCGGTGTGGTGCACGATGAGGGCGTCGAAATCGCGGGCATAGATGAGGGCGCGGCGCATCACCTGGGCATTGGTGACGCTCCTCGCCCCGTCGGTGAAGGCGACGGCGCCGGCGGCCTTCAACAGGCCGATCTCGGTCATTTCCAGGCCCCGGATGCCCTTGGTCAGCGCGGCCATGGGATGGACATGGACGATGGCGGTGTCGCGGGCCCGGCGCAGCACGAAATCGACCATGGCCGGCTCGTCGATCGCCGGGCTGGTGTCGGGCTGCGACACGATGGTGGTGACGCCGCCGGCGGCGGCAGCCTGGCTCGCCGAGGCGAAGGTCTCGCGGTATTCGGCGCCGGGCTCGCCGACGAAGGCGCGCATGTCGATCAGCCCGGGCGCCGCGACCTTGCCGCGGCAGTCGATGATCTCGGTGCCCTCGGGCACGCCGGCTGCGCCGATGCCGCGCCGGGCATCGCGAATGACGCCGTCGGCGATCAGGAGGTCGCCGTCGATATCGAGATCGCGTGAAGGATCGACGATCCGTGCATTGGTGAGCAGGATCGGGCGACGGTCGGACAGCATGCGGTTCACTCCGGCGCGGGCGGGGCCCGGTCACGCATTGGGCAGGTTCCGCGACAGCGCCTCGAGCACGGCCATGCGCACCGCGACCCCCATCTCGACCTGCTCACGGATCAGCGATTGGGCGCCGTCGGCGACGCTGGAATCGATCTCGACGCCGCGGTTCATCGGCCCCGGATGCATCACCAGCGCGTCGGGCCGCGCATAGGCGAGCTTTTTCGCATCGAGGCCGAAATAAGCGAAGTATTCCTGGGTCGAAGGCACGAAGGAGCCGTTCATGCGCTCGCGCTGCAGGCGCAGCATCATGACGATGTCGGCATTGCGCAGGCCTTCGCGCATGTCGCGGCAGACCTCGACGCCGAAATTCTCGATGCCCGGCGGCAGCAGGGTGGAGGGCGCGACGACCCGGACCCGCGCCCCCAGCGTGTTCAGCAGGATGATGTTGGAGCGCGCGACCCGGGAATGCATGATGTCGCCGCAGATGGCGACCGTCAGCGCCTCGATCGGGCCCTTGTTGCGGCGCATGGTGAGCGCGTCGAGCAGCGCCTGGGTCGGGTGCTCATGGGCGCCGTCGCCGGCATTGATCACGGAGCAGTCGACCTTGCGCGCCAGCAGTTCCACCGCGCCGGACGCGTGGTGGCGCACCACCAGGATGTCGGGATGCATGGCGTTGAGGGTGATCGCGGTATCGATCAGGGTCTCGCCCTTGCGCATCGAGGAGGAGGAGACCGACATGTTCATGACGTCAGCGCCGAGGCGCTTGCCGGCCAGCTCGAACGAGGACTGGGTGCGCGTCGAGGCCTCGAAGAACAGGTTGACCTGGGTGCGGCCGCGCAGCGACGTGCGCTTCTTCTCGATCTGGCGGTTGAGATCGACGAATTCCCCCGCGAGATCAAGCAGTCCCGTGATTTCGTCGTACGAAAGGCCCTCGATCCCCAACAGGTGGCGCTGGTGGAGGACGAACGATGTTTTCGGTGCGATGTTCATTAAAGCGGCACTAATAGGCGGACTCGGCGGCCCCGGCAAGGGCGGGGTTGGAGTCCTCTGGAGTTCTCCCCCCCTTGAAACGGGTTGAAAGGGTCTTGGGGTCGGGGAGGGGATCGCGGGCGGCAGGCGGGGTGCCGAGTGGTCAGTCCGTGGACCGCCTCCCCAACTCTCCTGAAGTAGGGAGAGGGAGCTGGTCCCGCCGCAGCCGGTCCAGCGCGCCCTGCAGGATGTAGATCGCGGCATGCTGGTCGATCACCGCCTTCCGTCTGGCACGGCTGGCATCGGCGGCGATGAGTTCGCGCTCGACCGCGGCGGTGGAGAGGCGCTCGTCCCACAAGGCGATGGGGAGTTCCGTGAGCCTCGCCATGTTGCGGGCGAAGGCCCGGGTCGATTGCGCGCGGGGGCCCTCGCTGCCGTCCATGTTGATGGGCAGGCCCAGCACGAAGCCGGCGGCCTTGCGTTCCGCGGCCAGCGCCAGCAGCCGTCCGGCATCTGCGGGAAAGCGGGTGCGCGCCACCGTTTCGACACCGGCCGCGACGCGCCGGTCGGGATCGCTAGCAGCGACGCCGATCGTCTTGGTGCCGAGGTCGAGCCCGATCAGCGCGCCCCGCGCGGGCAGATGGGGCGACAACTCGGCGACGGGAACGATGGCGGCGGTCATGAACCGGTGCCTAGCACGCTCGGCTCGCATCGACCAAACGACGCCGCTGAACGATCCGAAGGGGTGGATCTCTGCACGGTGCGAACTATGTTACCGGCCCCGATCCCCTTCGAGGCAAAGGACGCCCACCACGCAGATCACCTGGTTCTGCCATTTCGTGTTCCGGCTCGATGTAGCCGGCCATGTGGCGCTGATCGATCCGTTCTTCACCGGAAATCCGGCGTTGGTAGGAGGCCGAGTTCGGATCGCGCAAATCAAAGACTGCAAGACCAAAGATTTCAAGGCGCTGTCTGATTTGGTTGAAACGATGGTGTTGCGACGACACGGCGCAAACCCGGTCCACGCGCCGGGCCGAGTTCGCTTGTTGTCGGGCACGGCAAGGCGCGTCCCGGGCAGCGGGAACCGGCTCGCCTATCTGTGTCCCCCGATCACGCCGCTCGCGACCAGGCGGTTCCAGATGAACAGCACGATGATCGCTCCGACCGTTGCGCCAATGAAACCGGCGCCCTGATCCAGCCGGTACCAACCGATCGCCTGGCCGATGAAGGTCGCGACGAACGCGCCGGCAATGCCGAGCACGGCGGTCAGGATGAAACCCGACGGATTATTGGGGCCCGGAGACAGCAACTTGGCGACGAAGCCGGCGACCAAGCCGATGATGATGACCCAAACGATGCCCACTCGTGCCTCCTTGGACAGTTGAGGAATGACCGGCGCCAAGCATCGTGGCTGCTGTGCGCCGGCCATATGACACGGCTATTTCAATTGCTTTTCGATGGCGGCGATGACGCGGGCATCGGTCGGCTCGATCTCGGAGGCAAAGCTCGCGGCAATCAGGCCGTCACGGCCGATCAGGTATTTGTGGAAATTCCACCGCGGCGGGTCGAGCGGCCGCTGGCTGATCGCCCATTTGTAGAACGGATGGGAATTGGGGCCGCGCACCTCGGCCTTCGCCGTGATCGGGAAGCTGGCACCATATTCGCCCCGCGCGGTCTCCGCGATGTCGGCGGCGGTACCGGGTTCCTGGCCGCCGAAATCGTTGGAGGGGACGCCGACGATCAGCAGGCCGCGGTCGCGGTAGCGCATCCACAGCTCCTGCAGCCCGGCATATTGCGGGGTGAAGCCGCATTGCGAGGCGGTATTGACGACCAGGATGGGCTTGCCGGCATACTCGGCCAATTGGATGTCGCCGCCCGCGAGGCCGGCGAAGTGGAAGGCGAACGCGGTAATCCGGCTCATCCCCATCGATTGAGCCCCCGGGGCTTGCGCCCAGGTCGCGGTCGGGAGCGGACTTGCCACGGCGCCCGCCAACAGGGTCAGGAAAACGCGTCGATCTCCGAGCATGGGGTTCCTCCACGGTTGATCTCATCACTATAGCCGGAAAGCCACGCCGCTTCCACTTGAGATCACTTGTGAGATCGCGGCGGCGCGGCTAAGGACATTGATGCTTTATGGACTTCGGAAACGGCAGCGCCAAGGGGGCCCTGCGGTGATCAGGCTGGTGTTTGCGGCGACGGTCTGCTTCGGCATCTGGCATGGGGCCGGCGCCGCGGTTGCGGCCGGCGCCAAGGACTGCATCGCCTTGGAGGATTCCGAGGCGGAAGACGCGCTCACCTATCGCAACGATTGCAACCGCTCGGTCATATTCTATTACTGCGTGGTCGACCCCCAGCGCTCCGAGGTGGCGCCTTGCCGCCGCATCATCACCGGCACGAGGCGCGTTGCGATCCAAAGCGCCAGGGGGCCGACGTTCCTCACCAAGGAGATGGAACCGCGCACTGCCTACGAAATCAAATTGTGGGGCGGCAGCCGGATCAAATGGGCCGCCTGCGATGCCGAGCTCGGGGGCCTCGAATCGTTTCAGCCCAAGGGGAATGCCGCGCTCGATTTCGCGTATGAGTGCAACGAGTGATGGTAATTGAGGCGATGGCTGCCGCCGGCGCGGGAAACCTGATGGTCGAGCCAAGGGTTCAATGCCGGGCTGCGGTGCCGTCTTGAAAAAATATTAGGGATCGGGGCCGGATGTGTTGATTAATTCACATTCATCGCCGTTTTTTTAGTGGAAAATTATACCGGTAATGATGCATATTGTTTGCCGCAGAGAGCCGCGAGCCACCGGCCCTCTGGTGTGTGGTTGGTGTCGCGTGGGGGTGGGGCGTCAGGAGTATCAATGCGCCCGAATTTTACTATGTGGTCGGACTATGGAGCTCCCGCGCAGCGGCAATGGATGTCCACCTCCAAGCGAAGCGCCGGAAGTTCGATCGGTCCCAAGATTTTGCTCGCGGCGGTCGTGGTCGTCGCCGGCGTGATCGGCATCAGCGGAATCTATCCGCAGGTCATCGATGCGGAGTGGATGCAGGATAACGGCACCCACCTGCCCATACTTTCGTTACCCACCAGTGCGACGACGAAGCCGTCTTCAACCGCCGCGGCTCTTCCGTTGCGGGGACGTCACGCTGTCACCACCGGCCAGGCGGTCGCGGTTTCGCAGCCACGGCCGGCCGGTCCCGCCGCCGCAGTGTCGCAGCCGCGAGCCTCGGTGGCCGCTGTCGCGCCGCTGCCAACATCGCCGCCGCCAACAGCGCCGCTGCCGGCGCCGACCGCGGCTGCGGCAGTGACCGTTCCGCTGGCGCTTGCCGAAATTCCCGATGCGGAGGCCAAAGCCGAGGCGCCCGCAACGGAATCTTCGCCCGCCAAGGCGGTCGACAAGCAAACGAAGGTCGTGAAGAGGAAGGTGGCGCAGCACCACCGCAGCTTTGCCGGGGCTTACGCCCAGTATGGCGGATGGGGCGGCTGGGGTGGCTGGTCCGGCTTCGGCGGTTATCGCCGGTACTGAACGCGACGAAGCGCGTCGGTGCGCGGGGCTGATTGTTCCCGAAGATGATCAAGATGCGCGGCGCTCTCCGAGCGCCGCGCAGTCGATATGTCCGGGATGCGTTCAGGACAGGACGTTGTACTTCTTGAACCAGGCGGTCATCTGCTTCCAGCCGTCCTCGGCGGCTTCCTGGCGGTAGCTCGGCCGGTAGTCGGCATGGAAGCCGTGCGGCGCGCCCGGATAGACCTTGAACTCGGCGGTCTTGCCGGCAGCCTGCAGGGTTGCCTTCATCTTGTTGACATCGTCGAGCGAAATGCCCTGGTCTTCGGCGCCATAGAGACCGAGCACGGGCTCCCTGACCTGCGCGGCGGAGGCGATCGAATTGATCGGCATCGCGGCGGTGGGCGCGTCGGAAAGGCTGCCATAGAAGGAGACGCCGGCCTTCAGGTTGGGATTGTGGGTGGAATAGCGCCACACCGTGCGCCCGCCGCGACAGAATCCCATGATGCCGAGACGGTCGGTGTTGCCGCCCTGCGACTTTGCCCAGGCGACGGCGGCGTCGAGGTCGGCGAACAGTTCGTCGTCCGTCTTGGCGTTGACGACCGGGAACAGCGCCGGCAGTTCGGTGATCTTGGTGAGGTCGCCGTTGCGGAAATAATAATCGGGCGCGACCGCAAAGGCGCCAAGCTTGGCGAGCCGACGCGCCACGTCCCTGATGTATTCGTGCAGCCCGAAGATCTCCATGGCGACCAGGATCACCGGTGGGTTGGCGACATTGGCGGGCTTGGCGAAATACACGGGCATGTCGCCGCCCGCCACCTTCACCTTGGCCTCGCCGACGGTGAGTCCGGCGGTGTCGGTCTTGATGGCGTCGGCGCGCACCGGGCCAGCGGCGAGGGTATAGCCTGCAGCGGTCGCGGCCGATGCCGTCACGAACAGGCGGCGCGACACCGGCGCGATCTTCGTCAGGCCCTGGATATCGTTCATTCTCGTTTGCACGTTCATCGCAAGTCTCCCTGTTGGATTTCTACCGCGGAGCAAGTGCCTGGGGGGCGCCGCGTGAGGCGGCCAGAATATGCCAGAACGAACGCGCCTGTAGCAGTAAAAAATGCGTGCCGGCACGATCTGCGATGCGGCGCCCGTTCGCCTGCGCGAACGATCTCCCGCTGATGAAGGCGAGCTTTGACGGGCAGTGCATCTCCGTGATCTGCCTGGCGGCCGGTGATCTCGCGAAATGATTGCGGCGGAAAAGCCTGCAAAGTTCCGGCACCATGGGCTAGCATGCGGCCGGTCCATCACAGGGAGGGCTTGATGCCGGAAATCGTGTTCTATGCGCTCGGTGGCCGCTCGGTCGAGCAGAAGCGAGCGCTGATCAAGGATTTCACCGATGCCGTGGTGAAGAACTACAAAGTCGATGCGAGCGCGGTGACGATCACGATCGTCGAGTCGTCGAAAGAGGACAAGGCCAAGGGCGGCGTCCTGTTCAGCGACTTGGGCGCGCCGAAGAGTTGAACGGGCGCGCAGCACGCGGCCGCTGCGTCGCAGTTGGCCGCGTTATTCCGCGATAACCTGATTAGAACATTTCCAGAATGACCGGACGCTTTCGGGATTGCGACCTCCGCCAATTCGGTATTTAGCTCAACCGATAAAAAACATTCCCGGGAACGTCACATGAACGCCCTGTCCGAAGCCCTGCAATCGGGCGCGATCCTCCTGCGCGAGGGCCTGGAGGCCCTGCTCGTCATCGCGGCACTGGCCGCCTTCCTGACCCGCGCCGGCGTGCCGGAGAAGGTGAGATCGCTGTACATCGGCGCCGGGCTCGCCATTCTCGCCAGCCTCGGCGCGGCGGTGGTGTTCGAGCTGTACTTCGACGGCGAGCACAATGATTTCGTCGAAGCCGGCGTGATGGTGGTCGCCGCCGTGCTGATGCTCTACATGAGCGGCTGGATGTATCTCAAGCAGGACCCCAAGGCTTGGCTGGGCGAGCTGCGCCGTTCGGCCGCGCAGGCGCTCGATTCCGGCACCACCATATCGCTGGGCCTCATCGCCTTTCTGGCGGTGTTTCGCGAAGGCGGCGAAACCGTGCTGTTCCTCCATGCGCTCGCCAAGACGAGCGGGGGCTGGAGCGTCGGCCTGATCTCCGGCCTCGTGGTGGCGGCGATTTGCCTCGTCGCGATCTTCTACGCGATCGAGCGGCTCGCGCTGATGCTGCCGCTGCGTCCGGTGTTCCTGGTCACCTCGGCATTCCTGTTCATCATGGGGCTGCGCTTCGTCGGCGGCGCGATCCAGGAGCTGCAGGAGCAGACGGTGGTGCCTTACACCGCTGCGCCGATCCCGCATTGGCTTGAGCAGTTGGGCGTCAATCCCACCTGGGAGGCGATCGGGGTTCAGCTCGTGATCGCTGCGGTTGCGGTAGTCAGTACGCTGGTGCTGCGGTTGCGCCAGCCGCAGCGGACCGCCCCCGCAGAGTAGCGCGCGGGCGGTCACCGCGCGATCGCGAATTCCACCACTGCGAAGGCGATCAGCAGCGGCCCGATGCTGCGTTCCGGCCAGCCGGCGGCGTCCATGCCGGGAATCGCGGGATGGGTGGCCCAGATTCCGGCGACCACGGTAGCGATGGCGTCGAGGTTGTGGACCAAGAACCGCATGGCGGTCTCCGGGCGATGGCGCGGCTTTTGGGTCCCCTGTTGGTTGCCGCCGCGGATGCCGGGTTCATGGCGCAACCGTCTGCAGCCCCTGGGTTTTCTCCGGTGGTTAACGGTCGCCGGCAAATTGTCCGCGTTTTCGCGGCTTTTCCCGCGCGCCCCGGCCTGGTGGCCGACAGGCAACATCCGGCAAAAGTCCCGGCAGCGACACCAATTTGCCTGAAACCAATGGTGGAAGCAGTGCCAGGGTCGTAGCGGGTGGGTGTGCGATGAAACGAGCGATTCCAATTATCGGACGTTTTGCCTCGAAGCTTCTGTTCGAGATCATCCCCGGCGCGCTCGTGAGCATGTTCGCCGCGTACTTCCTGAGCACGCTGCATCTGGCACGCGGCGCGGAGCCGACGGCCGATCCGTCCGGCGTCGTCACGCTGCAAAGCGACGGGCTGTCGGCGGACGAGCGCCGCGAACTGACCCGCCAGATGCTCAAGGAGAGGCGCGAGAACCCGGAAGAACCGGCCGAGGTGAAGCCGGTGCCTTCGTTGCGGCCGGCCGCGCCGCCCGAGACCGCCGAAACCGGCCCCGACGTGAGCACTCCTACGGTTGCCGCTCCCGCGGTCACCGCTCCCACGGTGGCCGCTCCCGTAGCCGCCGCGCCTGCTGCCGCCCCAGAGATGGCTGCCCCGCAAATCGCTGCCCCGCAGATCGCCGCTCCCGAGGCGAAGCCGCGTCCCGAGCCCGCCGCGAAGCCGCGTCCCGAGCCCGCCCGCCCGGCGGTGGCCGCCGTCACGCCGGCGACGCCGCTGCCGCGCCCCCCAGCACCACGCATCCGCGCCGAGCCGGCTCCGGCCCTCGCCGCGCCGCCGCCGGCCGCCGCCGCGCCGACGGTGACCGCGGCCGTACCGCCGGCTGCGGGCGCGCCCGTCGTCGCCCCGCCGGCGGGCGCGATCCCGCTTCCGCCCGTGACGGTCAACACGACGCCGCCTTCGGACGGGACCGAGCCGCCACACCGCGGGTTCGTCGGCAATGTGTTTTCTTCCTTCTCGTTCATCGCGGGGGGCGCCGCCAACGTCACCGGAAACACCGTCAATTGGGTGATCGACCTGCCGGGCAAGGCAATCTCCGCGGGCGGCCGGCTGCTCGGCGGCAAGCCCGCCCCGGCGGCGACTCCGGCCTCGGCTCCAGGAGCCGCTCCGGCCTCGGCTCCAGGAGCCGCACCGGCCTCGCCTCCGGGAGCCGCTCCGGCCGCCGCCCCGGCGCCCGCGGCAGCCCCAACGGTGGATCCGCAACGGCGGAATTATTTGTGATGTAGCCCCGCTATCGGGCGCCGCGTAAGCGTTCCCACTTTTTTCGGGCGAAGTCAGTTCCCAGATGAGATCGACGGCTCGCGAACCCTGTGTCGGTTTCGCAGAGCAGACACTCGCGTGCGATGCACCATTTATTTTGCTGCATCGCAATAGTTTCGTGGTATACCAGCACGACATCGTGCAGCGAAGGCGACCATGAGCGAAGTTTGGAAGACCAAATACGGCCCGCGCCGGGTGCGCCGGGACCCGCCGACCCTCCAGGAAGCGATCGCCGCCGCCCGCGGACTGACCGATGACCTGCAGGAGCAGGTGGAGATCGCGTCGTCCCTGATGGAGGTGCCGCCGGAGCAGGTGAAGGCCGAATTGCTGCGATCCGGCGGCCAGCGCAAGGACATCAGGACCGTCGGCGTGACCGGCCGACCGGGGTCGATGCGCACGGTGGTGGTCGAACGCAAGGTCTCGCGGCGACCGGGCGCCGGCAAAGGAACCGCGAGGTAACGCTCGCCCGGCGATCCGGCATCGCCGGGTCATCAAGGGATGGGGACGTCATCGGCTCCGCTTTCGCGGGCATGACACCGCAGAATGCGACGGGACACGTTGGAAGCAAAAAACGCTTGCTATCCTTTAGCCCGCGCGCCGATTATTATAGAATATCATGGTAGTCTATGATGATGACGGTGACCAGGCTTGGACTCCGGTGTTTTCGAACTGGACCCTCAGGGACGGCGATGCTTCCGTCCCAACGTTCCCCGTTTTCCGCCCATCGAAGACATCCTCGACGTTCTCGAGCCGGCCAC
>DASYNT010000035.1:0-20768 GCA_036008405.1 Xanthobacteraceae bacterium | reverse complement strand
GCCATGATGAATCCGCGCCAGATTCTGCGCTCGGCCGCCACAAGCGCTGCGATGCTCGCCCCACCCGAGCGTGCGGGCCGCGAGCTACGATCTGCTCATAAGGCTGGGCGCGTCATCGTTCCCGTCACTCCGCCCGGATGCCGCTGGCCTTGATCGGGACCGCCCATTTCTCGATCTCGCTTACGATGAACTTCTCCAGATATTCCGGGCTCCGGCGCTCCGGCGCAACGACCGTCACGCCGGTCGCTTCCAGGCGCTCCCGCACCGACGGCGTGTCCAACGCTTCGCTGGCGGCACGAGCAAGCCGGCGGACAATCGCGCCAGGGGTTCCCTTCGGAAACGCCAGCGCCGTCCATGCGCTGCAGTCGAAATCGGCAAGACCGGTTTCGCGGGCGGCGGGCAGATCCGGCAACAGGCCCACGCGGTCAGGCCCCAGAACCATGATCGCATTCACCGTATGCGCCTGGATCAGCGGGACCGCGGTCGAGATCTGCTCGCAGATGTAGTCGAGGCGGCCGCCGATCAAATCCTGCATCGCCGGGCCGGCGCCGCGGTAGGGCACGTGGGTGATCCTGGTGCCCATGGCACGGTCGAGCAGGAGGGCGCAGACATGGGTTCCCGAGCCGGCGCCGGCGGACCCGTAATGCATGCCCGCCTGGTGGGCCCTGGCATAAGCCGCGAATTCGGCGAACGTCGTTGCCGGCAAATCCTTGCGGGTGACCAGCACGCGCGGCGAATCCGTCACCAGGGCGACCGGCGCGAAGGCGGTCGCGGCATCATAGAGCGGGCTCTTGTAGAGCGTCTGATTCTGCGCATGGGTGGCGGAGGTGCCGAGCACCACCTGATAGCCGTCGGGCGCCGCCTTCGCCACCCGGAAGGCGCCGATCATGCCGCCGGCGCCGCCGATGTTTTCGATGATCACCTGCTGGCCCAGAATCTCGCCGAGGCGCGCCGCGAGAATGCGTCCGATCAAATCGACCGGGCCGCCGGCCGCATATGGAACCACCATGGTCACCGGCTGCGCAGGCCAGGGCTGCGCAGCCGCAGGCTGCATCCATTGCAGGGTCGCGGCGAGCACGATTGCGAACAGCAGCGGCACCCTCGCCATCCGGTCCTTCCTGTCTCGAGGCGAGCGGCGGCGAAGCCGGCTCGGAGCCACGGGGACGGCGCTTACTGCTTTGCGCAGTTGAAGCTTCCTGCCTCGCTCGGATCGCCGTCACCGTCATACCGTGGGCTGAGCGGATAGCGGCACATCGGGCGCGAGGCGATCGTCTTGAACGGCGCCTGCTCCTGCTGGCTTACCTGCATCGGGTTGCCGGGAGCGTTACCCGAATCGACCCACGCATCCAAGACGCCCAGCAGATCGACCTTGGCCGGCACCGCCTTGCCATCCCTCATGACGCCGTTGCCGGGATGGTTCACTCCGGGCGTGACATAGAAGCGGACGAACTGATCGACGCGATCCTGGCCCATTCTGGCGACGACCGATTTGTAATAGTCGATTTCCTGCAGCACGCTGCGTTGATAATCGGCGCCGTTGCCTTTCAGGATCAGCTTGCCGCCGCGCGCCCGGAACGCCGAAAGGTCGGGATCGGTGGTGTCGAACATCTCCGAAATTTCCTTGATCCGACCGGCAAATTTTTCGGCCGAGAATTGGAACGGATCGAGTTTCGGATCGCGCGCGAAGAAATAGCGCACGAAACCGTCCGCATTGACCCAGGCGACCGATTGCACCTTCTCGTTCGCGATCGGGAATTCCGGCTTCTCCTTGCCGGTTATGGTGTCAACCATCCCGCCCGGCTGCACCTCGCTGCCATAGGTCCAGCCCGGAAAAGCCGTGACGCCGTTCTTCATCGCGAACGGATATCGGTAGGGACGGTGCACGAGCCTGTCGGCTTCGATCTGCTTGTCGGAGAGGCAACTGTCGCCGGTATCCGCCCCGTCGGGACAGCGCAGCGTGCCCGCATCGAACACGCTCAGGCATTTTTCATAGGCGCTGATGACACCGTCCTCGAGACCGTCGAGCGTGTCGCAGGCGGCATTGACTGCGTTCAGGATCAGCTTCACCTTGGCCGGATTGATCCAGCCGCCGTCCCGTTGGAGCTGACCGAGCTTCGCCCGCACCAGATTGCCGCCGGTATAATTGGCCACGGGCACCACGCTCACGATGCCGTCGAAATCGGTCGGGAAACGCTGCGCCATCATCAGAGCTTCGCGCCCGCCCTCCGAACCGCCGTAGAAATAGGTCCTGGCGGGCGCCCGATCGTAAAACGCCCGCGCGATGCGTACGCCCGCGTCATGCGTCTTCTTGTACGCGGCGTATGCCATGTTGACGAGCGCCTCGTCGTTGAGCGCAAACGCCCGCGGGTGAGGAAGCTTTTTGTTGTCGTGGCCGGAATCGGTGCCCCAGGTGGCAAAGCCGCGCGCCACCGGTACCGGCGTGTCGCGGCGCGCGTCGCGCAGCGACGCGAGGCCGGTGATCAGCACGCCGTTCGAGCCGCCGCCGCCATATTGCACGGCCTTGCCGTTCCAATCGGCGGGCAGGTTGACCTCGAAATTGACCGGCGGCGCATTCGGATCGACCGGCTGGACCGCGCCCAGCACCTTGCAATAGTCGCGCGTCGCGCCCGGATTGACCGGATCGGCGGGGAGGGCCGCCACCTGTGCGGAGGCTATCGTCGCGCCGCTGCTGGGAAGCCCGATTTCGCTCGCCGGAATCTTCAGGCTCACCAAATCGGCACAGTTCACGGCTGCGCTGCCAGGAGACGATGCGGCTGCCATCAGGATTGCCACCGCGCTGCTTATGAGCGCCGTTTCCGATCTCATGGTATCTCCTCCTCATTGCGTCGGGATTGGGAACGTCATTTTGGAGCGCGGCGAAGCTGCTGTCCTCGGCGCAATGCTTCCGGCGGCGGCCAGAACGCCAGCCTAGCACGCCGTGCCTTGCTCGTCTGCGTTCTCCCGCGACGCCGGAGCACCAGGCCGACTCTCAGAAATCCGGCCGGTCGGCAGTCGGGACCGCAGGGTCTTTTTCCGTGTTGTATTTATTAATGTTTTCGGCACAGACATGCTCCACCCATTCGCCCACAGGGCGCCCGTAAGTTACGACGGCGGACCATGGCGTCGTGAATACGGCTTCATCCTCGACGGTCAATTGCAGCTGCAGGTGCTTGCCCTTGTAGTTCGGGTCGAAGTCGATTGCATTTAAGCCCGGCGGGTAGCGTTGATTTATCTTTGCGTCCCGTTCAATTCCGTCCTTGGCCGCTTCGTAATCAAGGAGCTGGTAGCGCTCCACCACGTGCAGCGCCTCGCTGTATGGCGTGCCGTACATGTCGACCATGGCAAAGGGCCCGATCCTCATTCCCACGGTGTCTATCACGAGAGTATCTCCTTCATAATGGCCGACGGAATCCCCGTACCATGACGGCGCCACATGCGCGCGATGAGGCTGGTTCATGCGCACCTGGCGGAATTCGTGGTCCTGAAGATAAATGATCGTGATCTTGTCCGGCTGCTGCAGCATCTGCATGCCGTAATTCCAAAATATATACGGCACTCCGTTCGGCCAGCACTGGTTGCTGGGGGTCGGATAGCCGACGCCGCCCAAGGAGAGGTCGCCGTGCTCCTTCACGACTTGCGCCGCCCGGTGATTCAGGATCGGGTTGGTGTAATCGCCCACGAGTTGATTGTAGTTGCTCACACCGTTGATCTGCGACCTGTTTGTCACCGGACCCGGTCCCGATGCCGGCGGGCCGAAGCCGGGACGCAACCAGCGATGCCATACGCCGGAGAAATTCGGGACTGACGAAACGCTTCGCCAGCCGCTGCCGGCCGCCTGCACAGTGGGCGCCGCATCCTGTCCCCACGCCGGCCAAGCAGCCGCAGCCAACGTCAGCAATAAGAGGACATTCCACCGATGGACCTTCATGCCCATCTCCCGTTCCAGGTTTCGCGCATTCAAACCTTCGCTGCCCCACCGAGGCCACCGGTGAGGCGAACAGAGGTCAATTCCAAGTTTGGAGTCGCGCCCATCGATCGCACCAACGCTGTGACGCGAGAATCAGGTCCTCAGCACTCATGCTGGAAGCTCTACGATAAAGCTACGCGTACTGCCGGGGCGAACGGAAAGTGCTGGCCTCAGGTTCCAGCCCGAGGAACTTGCCACGACGGTCAGCCTTCACATCCGCCATCGAAGCAATCTAGGCGGGGTCCGAGTTCGGCGCCGATTCACACGCCATGGACTTGAGCGAGAAAATCGGGTCGGCTTGGGGGAGATTCGCCGGATCTCGCGGCGCGAGATCAGTCAGGCTGGCCGAGACGCTTTCGCCTGTGCACGTTTCAGCTTCTGGGCACGTTTCAACTTCTTGGTCCATCCAGCAGGATCGCGCAAGTATGGCGGCGTCTCGTGCAATCCGTCGGTGATGCGCTCGTACTTTGCGCCCGCCTGGCGCGCTTCGGCCGACGCGGTGAGGCAGCCTGGTGCGGTCAGGAGGACACGGGGGGCACGCGCGCTGCATTCCGGGCAGGCGGACGGCAGCTCGCATTCCGCCATCGCTCGCACCTGTGTGAACGGCCCGCACTTCTTGCACATATATTCGTACGTCGGCATCGACCACCTGCATGCGGCCTAAACGCATCCTGCGGCGGACCAGTCCGTCGCGATTGTGGGAAACTATACCCGTTGACAGCCGGGCTGTGAAGCGAGGTGTTTGCCCGGGAGAACATCCCGCTGATGACGTGGAAGAACCAGCACAAGCCCGGCAACATGGCCGCTCATCGGTCCCGGCCCGATAGCGCCGCACGAAACCGGATCCGCCCCGCCGGCGGGTCGATGTTGCGCCGGACGCTCGGCGGATCGGTCGGCTTGACGCGCAGCAGCACGAACGAGGTCGCATTGGCCTCGCGAATGAGCCGCGCGCCGGCGGCGAGGCCGGCCTGCTGCTCGATGGTGCGGGTGAGCCTGATGCCGGCGCCCATTGCCATCTTCTCGAGGTCGGTGCCGAGGCTGGTATGGCTCTTCTGGTAGCCGGTCTCGCCATGATGAGACCACCGCTCGGCACCGGGCCAACAAGCTGTTGCCCGCGACCCATTGGCGTTGTATCGCAACACGCAATCGTATTTTCGCGCGGCGACGTACCCGGTGGCCTGCCACGCGCAAATGTCGCGGAAGCCGGATGAGTTCATGAGCAAGGTCACAAAAGTCTGGCTACGCAGGCTGCGTCTCCCGCTCGTGCGACCCTACCGTCTCTCCTACCGCACCTTCGAGGAATTCGAGCCCTTTCTCGTCGAGATTGAAGATGATGACGGCCGGCGCGGTTTCGCCGACGGCCACATCTCGCCGGGCTCGAGCAGCGAGACCCGCGAAGGCGGTTGGGCTTTCTTGGTCGAGGCGATCGACGCGGCGCTCGGATACGATATCGACGACGTCAAGGCGCGCGCCCTCGCGCGATTCGCTGTAAGCAAGGTGGCGGCGACCCTGCTGGTCACGGCCGTCGAGGTGCTCGAACGCCACCCCGATCTCATCGTGCCGGAGACGGCGAAGCTTCCGCTGCTCACTCCGATCAATGCGCTGGAGCCCGCCGGGATCGCGAAAGAGATCGAGACGTGGATCGGGATGGGCTTTGCGACCTTCAAGGTGAAGGTCGGTAAGGATGTCGACGCCGACCTGGAACGGGTTGGAGTCATCCAGCGGGAGGTGGCCGGCCGGGCCACGTTGCGGCTCGACGCCAATCGGGCCTATTCGCGGGATGCCGGCGAGAGGTTCGCGGCATCCCTCGACCCGGACGGCATCGAGTTGTTCGAGCAGCCCTGCGACGACCGGGACTGGGATGCCAATGCCGCCGTCGCCCGCGTTTCCACCGTGCCGTTGATGCTCGACGAACCCATCTGCACGCTCGCCGACATCGATCGCGCGGCGGAAATCAAGGGCGTCGGCTACTGCAAGCTCAAGCTCAAGCGCTTCGGCAGCCTGACCCGCCTCGGGGAAGGGCTCGCCCGCGTCGAGGCCAATGGGCTCAAAGCGGTACTCGGCGACGGGCTCGGCAGCGAGATCCACAATTGGCTGGAGGCGGCAGTGGCGCGCACGACCATCACCAATGCCGGCGAGTTCAACGGGTTTCTCAAGCCCAAGGAGCGGCTGCTGTCGCCGCCGCTGCCCTTCGAGGCGGGGACTCTGATCCTGCCGAAGGCCTATTGGCCCGCGCTCGACCGAGCGGCCGTCGAGCGTTTCACGGTCGAGACCCGCTGCTTCGAATAACGGATCGGGAGAACAGCTTTCGATGGCTCACGAGCGGCTTCTCGGGGAACTCGACCGGCGGCGTGCCGCCGCGCGCAGGATGGGGGGGCCGGAAAAGCTCGCCCAGCGCGCCAAGCGCGGCCAGCTCAACGCGCAGGAACGGCTCGATGCCCTCGTCGATCCCGGCAGCTTCATCGAGCTCGGCCTGCTCGGCGCCTCCGCCTTGGACGCGAACCCGGACGAGACCCCGCGCGACTCGAAGATCACCGGCTTCGGGCGGATCGATGGACGCGATGTCGGCGTGGTGGTCAACGACTTCACCGTCAAGGGCTCGTCGACCAGCGCCACCAATTCGCGCAAGATGGGCTACATCCGCCGCGCCTGCACGGAACGCGGCATGCCGTTCGTGCACATCGGCGAGTCGACCGGAGCGCGCCTGCCCGACGCAATGGGCTCCAAAGGCATGGGGCAGCTGCTCGGCAACGACATCACCCAGTTCCGCCGCACCCGCGAGACTCCCTGGGCGGCCGCAGCGCTCGATACGTCGTTCGGCTCGTCCGCCTGGCAGTGCTGCTGCGCGGATTTTTCGGTGATGAAGAAGGGCTCGATCATGGCGGTGTCGAGCCCGCGCCTGGTCTCCATGGCGATCGGCCAGAAGGTCGACCTGGAGGAACTGGGCGGCTGGCGCCTGCACGCCGAGCAGACCGGCCTCATCGACCACTTCGTCGACACCGATGCCGAGGCGATGGCGGCAATCCGCCGGTTCCTCTCCTACCTGCCGAGCCATCACTGCGAACTGCCGCCCCTCGCCCCGGCTCCGGAAGGTTCGGGACATGACCAGGAGCGGCTGCTCGACCTGGTGCCGGAGAAGCGGACGCAGGTCTACAACATGAAGAAGCTGGTCGAGATCCTGGTCGATCGCGACAGTTTCTTCGAAATCAAGGCGCGATTCGGCCGGCCTGCGATCGTCGGACTCGCGCGGCTCGCCGGCCGCAGCGTCGGCATCATCGCCAACAATCCCGCCGTCGGCGGAGGGGCCTTGTCCGGGGAAGCCTGCCGCAAGATCGTCGATTTCACGGTCTTGTGCGACAGCTTCAACATCCCGCTGATCCGCATGATGGACACCCCCGGCTTCGTGGTCGGCCTCGATGCCGAGCGGCGCGGCGCGCCCGGCCACATCATGAACTTCATGAACGCCACCTGCCTGACGACGACGCCGCAGATCACCGTCATCGTGCGCAAGGCCTACGGCCGCGCCTATGTCGCCATGGGTGGCGGCGCGCACAATGACGCCATGGTCGCCTGGCCCACCGCCGAGGTGAGCTTCATGGACCCGGTGTTCGCCACCAGCATCGTGCACGACAAGACCGCCGGCGACGACGGCTTCGAGGATGCGCTGGCCCACATCCAGAAGGACCTGGAAATCTGGGACATGGCGCGGATCTTCTCGGCGCACGAGGTCATCAAGCCGCAGGAAACCCGCGATTTCCTGATCCGCATGCTCGACCTGCAGCAGCGGCGCAAGACCGGCGGCATCGGCGAGCACCTCATGCGGACCTGGCCGACGAGCTATTGAGCGGCTTCCGCCGCGGTTGGGGATCAGCACCCGATCGGGGTTGCGCGGGCTCCCGCTCACACTTCGAGGCGCCCGACGACGCTTCCCTCGGTGACGACCTCGCCCTCGGAGACCAGAATCTCCCGCACCGTCCCGGGCTCCGGAGCGGAAACGGGAATTTCCATCTTCATGGATTCCATTATCACGATAGCCTCGTCCTCCTCGACCTTCTGTCCGGGCCTGGCGAGGACCTTCCAGACGTGTCCCGTGATCTCCGCCTTGATGTCGATTATCGCCATGGTCCTGCCTTCCTGATCCTCACGACGCCCGGTCTCTGGTGGCCGCCAGCCGCCGCTCCAGATGCGCCACGGCGGCCAGCGCCTTCGCAAGCTCCGGGATTTCATCGAACATCGGTATGCCCAGCCGACCGGCGGTTTCGCGGTATTTGCGTTTGCGCTCCTCCAGCGCGGGATCTCCGTCGGTGCGGAATGCCAGCAACAGATGCGCGGCATCCGGGTGGACCGAAAGCGCGTCTTCGATGAAGCCGAAAATGCCGTCGACGGGGTCGGCGCCACCGCGGCCGGAGAACGACGACATGTTCAAGTGCAGCGCGATCGCATCGGGGACGGCCTCATCGTAGACGATGTCGAGAATCCGGCGGGCGACTTCGCCGTCGTTCCCCTGGAGGGTTGCGACCGGCGTATCGATGGGATTGGCCACGCTGGAGCCGGGCAACAGTTCGAGGGCTTCGAGGCTGGCGCGCACCTTCGGGTCGAACGGCGAAACGTCGAGGCCGTGCGCGGCGAAGAAGTCGGCGCCGAGCACGCTGGTGCCGCCGCCATTGCCGAACATCACGACCCTCCGGGTCGGACGCTGCGGCCGCAGGGTGAGATATTGCAACGTCAGCAGCGTATCTACGAATTCGTCCAATGTCGCGACCTCGACGCAGGGCGTCTGGGCGCAGAGCGCGGTCCACACTCTGCCGTCGCCGGCCAGCGCGCCGGTATGGGATGCCGCAGCCAGCCGCCCTTGCGCGGAGCGGCCGCCGCACAGGAGCACGACCGGCTTCGCGCTCGTTCGCAACAGCTCGAAGAAGCCCCTCCCATCCTTGACGTCTTCCAGGTAGCAACCGATCGCCTTGGTGAGCGGATCAGCCAGATAGAATTCGAGAAGATCGGCGGGAGTGATGTCGGCGCAGTTTCCTGCCGTGACCGCACCGCTCAATCGCAGCCCCCTCACCTGCCCCCGCTTGATCATGTTGGTGGTGAGGCCGCCGCTCTGCGAAATGATCCCGATCGCGCCGACCTCGCGCGGGGCATCGTCGGAAAAGGTGAGGCCGCCGCGCGGGGAATAGGTGCCGAGGCAGTTGGGGCCGATCACGCGCACCCCGCCGCGATGCGCCTTTTCGACGAGATCGCGTTCGAGGTCGCTGCCGCCCTCGACCTCGCTGAAGCCGCTCGAAATCACCTGGGCGAAGCGCAGATTCCCTTCCGCCGCACCGAGAAGCGGCCCGACGCGCTCGGCTCCGATGGCGACGAAAGCGTAGTCGATCGGCCGTGGCGTGGCAGCGATGCTCCTGTAGGCCGCCAGCCCATCGATCTCGGCGGCTTCGGGATGAATGGGATAGAGATCGCCCGTGAAGCCGAATGCCTTCATTCTGCGGATGAAGGTATTGGCCAGCGTCACGCCGCCTTTCGCCGAAGCGCCGAGCACGCCGACGGTCCTCGGCTCGAACAGCGGACGGAAACGCTCCAGCACGGGCAGATCGTCGTATGGCGCCTTGCCGAGCCGACCGGCGAGCGGTCGCCGGTCGCCCAGAATCACGCGGGCATCGACCGCGATGAGCCCGTGCTCGCCGACCACGATCGGATTGATGTCGAGTTCGGCGATGTCCGATTGCAGCCGCATCAGCAGCCCGTCGCGGCCGCCGATCTTCACGAGCGCGTCGATCAGCGCGGCCTTGTCGACCGGCCGCCGTCCACGGGCGCCGTCGAGCAGAGCCGCACCCCTGAGTTCGCCGAGCATGGCGCGCGCATTACCGGCATCGATCGGGCAGATGCGGAACGCGACGTCCTGCAGTATCTCGACGAAGATGCCGCCGAGACCCACCATCACAATCGGGCCGAACTGCGGATCGCGGTAGCCCCCGATCACGACCTCGAGGCCCTTCGGCACCATTTCCTCGACGAGCCAGCCGTCTATTCCGGCCGACCGGATCGCCGGAATCTCGCTCATGGCCGTCACGGCATCGCGGACCGCCGCCGCATCCCCGAGATCGAGCCGGACGCCGCCGACATCGCTCTTGTGCAGCACATTCGCCGAGACGACCTTGGCAACCAGGGGCGGACTGAGCGCTTGGACCTTTGCGGCGGCATCCTCCGCGGTTTTCGCGAAGCACCCGCGCGGCACCGGGATCGATAGGCTTTGCAGCAGACGCTTGCCGGAACTCTCGTCGAGCGCCACTCGTCCGTGCCGGCGCGTCTCGGCAATGATCTCTTCCGGACTCACGGTGTTTCCTTGTCGGCTGCGGTAAACGGTCATCTGGGGCTCGGCGGAGCGGGACCATAGGGGGTCGATGGCGGCCGAACAAGCTTGTGCCAAGCTCAAATTGACCCGCGGCCGCCGGCGGCTAGATGGAGATATGATCGTCCATGACGACGGACCCTGCGCGGCACTCGTCCTTGCTAAAGGCAACGAGGGCGAAAGGGCATTTGCGGATGCACGTGACCGCCTTGGCGGCTACGAACAAATCTCTTAATAGGCGCGCTCCGTTTCCGGATTAGGCGGATTGGGCTTCGACCAAAGGTCAACAAGATAAACCAAATTCCGACGAGGAAAGAACGGCGACGGACCGAGCCGCACGTGGTGGCGCAGCAGTTGGCTATCCAGGAAGACTTTCGTTACCGGATCGCACTCTGTTGGCCAGTACAGCCCCGCGACCTGCGGGCGATGAAACCCCAATGCGCTGCAGGACATCGGATCCGGATCGCCTGTATTCAAATCCCAATGTGCAGACGCGCGCCTGGCGATGATGCAATTGCCGATATAGGTGCCCAAGTCCCAAACAACGTTGATACCAATATGCCTGCCGATCCATGGCGGATCATAGTTGACGAAGGCACGAAGCGTCGTTGCACTGCGCGGCTTGTAATACAGAAGCAGGCCCCCAAAGCGATTGAACCACTCCGAGACGGCGACCAGCCCCCGATCCTCGGTCGTGGCGTCAATTGCGAACGTCTTCATGAACGTACGAAAGGATGTTTGCCTAGACGCCAGATTTGTTTGAAAATAATTGAAATTTTCTTTTGCCATGCCAATCGGAAGCTCGATCTCGTTTCTCATGTTGGGTGGAGAATATACGGGATACATTTTCAACGCCCACCGGACCCTCAGCGCGTCGAACCACACTTTGGGCTTCAGCATCGATAACATCCTCGAACGTACGACCGGAGAATTGTGTCAATCACCGCATAAATAAACCGTGTTTATCCACACCGGAGGCCCGACGACTATAGCCGATCCGATCTCTCCCTGAACTGCCATGGAATGCGCCGGCGACGCAGGCGGCCATAGGGGCCATCGGTGCGAGCTGGCGCCCCGCCCGCCAGTGCAGGCGCGAATTGACCCGCGGCGGCCGGCGGTTAGAGTGGTCCGCGCGTTCGATCGGCGGCGGCTTTGCGCGGCATCGCGGTCCGGCCGATGCACGCGGTCGCAGCCGGGCATCCAGCAGGCCGGGGAGACGAGGATCAATGGCCTATCGGGCGCCGGTCGAGGATATGCTCTTCACGCTGCGCCACGCCGCGGGCTTTGCCCAGGAACATGCCGACGGCCTCTATGATCTCGGTGACGATCTCGTCGATGCCGTCATCGGTGAGGCCGGCCGGTTCGCCACCGAGGTGCTGGCGCCGATCGATCGCGAGGGCGACCGTCACGGCACCCGGTTTCGCGACGGCGAGGTCACCACGGCGCCGGGCTGGAAGAAGGCCTATCGCGACTGGGCCGCAGCCGGATGGAACGGCCTCGCCGCCCCCGCCGAATGGGGCGGCCAGGGCCTGCCGCGGGCGCTCAACGCCCTGTGCATCGAAATGTGGAATGCGGCGTCGATGGCGTTCGGGGTCGGGCCGATGCTCACCATGGCCGCGGTCGATTCGCTGGCGGCCTACGGTTCGCAGACGCTCAAGACCATTTACCTGCCCAAGCTCATCTCCGGCGAGTGGATGGGCACCATGCAACTCACCGAGCCGCAGGCCGGCTCCGACGTGGGGGCGCTGCGCACCCGGGCCGAACGCGCCGGCGACGGCACCTATCGTCTCACCGGCACCAAGATCTTCATCACCTATGGCGAGCACGACCTCACCGACAACATCGTTCATTTCGTGCTGGCGCGCGTCGCCGGCGCTCCGCAAGGCACGCGGGGCCTGTCGCTGTTCCTGGTGCCCAAGTTCCTGGTGAACCCGGACGGCACGCTCGGCGCCCGCAACGACGTGCGGGCGCATTCGGTCGAGCACAAGCTGGGGATTCACGGCTCGCCCACCTGCGTCATGGTCTATGGCGACCGCGGCGGCGCCGTCGGCTATCTCGTCGGCGAGGAAGACCGCGGCATGGCCGCCATGTTCACGATGATGAACGAGGCGCGGCTCGCGGTCGGGCTGCAGGGCGTCGGGGTGGCGGAAGCTGCCACCCAGCGCGCCATCGCCTATGCGAGGGAGCGCCGCCAGGGCCGCGCTGCCGGCATGGAGGCAGCGGCGACGGTGCCGATCATCGCCCATGTGGACGTTCGGCGCATGCTCCTCACCATGCGCGCGCTGACCCGCGCCGCCCGCACCATCTGTTACGCCACCGCCGTGGCACTGGACCGCGCCCATCTCGCCGGCGACGCCGCGGCGCGCCAGGCCGGGCAGGAGCGCGCCGCCCTGCTCACCCCGGTGGCGAAGGCGTTCTCCACCGACATCGGCAGCGAGGTGGCCTCGCTCGGCATCCAGGTCCATGGCGGCATGGGCTTCATCGAGGAAACCGGCGCGGCGCAACACTACCGCGACGCCCGCATCGCCCAGATCTACGAGGGCACCAACGGCATCCAGGCGATCGATCTCGTCACCCGCAAGGTGCCGATGTCCGGCGGCGCCGTGGTCAGGTCCTATCTCGCCGAGTTGCGCGGCACCATCGACGCGGTGCTGGCCGCCAACGATCCCGGCTTCGGCGCCACCGCGGCTCGCCTCGCCGCGGCTGCCGACAGCCTCGAGCGCGCCACCGCCTGGATGCTCGACGCGCTCGGGTCGCGGCCCGATGCGGCGCTCGCCGGCGCCACCTCGTATCTGAGATTGTTCGGCGCCACCGCCGGCGGCTGCATGCTTGCCGGCGAGGCGCTGGCTGCGGCGCGCCAAGGCAATGGGGGAACCGGCGGCGGAGCCGACAAGCCCGGCCGCACCGCCATCGCCAGGTTCTTCGCCGAAAACATTGCGGTCGCTGCGCCCGCTCTGGCCGACATCGTGACCGAAGCGGCGGATGGCGTTCTAGAGGCAACACCGGGGATAGCTGCGACATGACCGAGCACGTGATCGTCGTCGACGAGGGCAATATCAGGCGGGTGCGGATGAACCGCCTCGACAAGAAGAACGCGATCACCGACGAGATGTACGACAAGCTCGCCGTCGCGCTCGAGGGCGCGGCGCACAGCAAGGCCATTCACTGCGTGGTGATCACAGGCGGAAAGGACGTGTTCTCCGCCGGCAGCGACCTCAACGATTTCCTTCACGCGGCTCAGCACATGGAAGGCCTGCGGCCGGCGGTGGGGCGCTTCCTGCGCGGGCTGGTACATACCGAGATACCGGTGGTGGCCGGCGTCCAGGGGGTCGCGATCGGCATCGGCATGACCATGCTGCTCCAATTCGACTATGTGGTTGCGGCCACCAATGCACGCTTCTCCGCGCCCTTCGCCCGACTCGGGGTCGTGCCGGAAGCGGGATCGAGCCTGCTGGCGCCACGACTCATGGGCACGCGACGCGCCTTCGCGCTCCTCGTCATGGGCCGGCCGATGGACGCCCAGGAGGCGAAGTCCGTCGGTCTCGTCAACCTGGTCGTCCCGCCAGACAAGGTCGAGGACGAGGTCATGAAGGCAGCACGGGAGATCGCGGCGCTGCCGACAGAAGCCGTCGCGGCGTCGCGGCGGCTGATCCACGGCTCGCCGGCCGAGATCATGAAGCGGACCATCGAGGAGGCCGAGATCTTCCGGGCGCGGCTGCGCTCGCCGGAAGCCCGCGCGGCATTCGAGCAGTTTCTCACCCGCAAGCGCTGAGCGCGTCGCAGCGTCGTCCGCCGCGGCAACCGCATCAGGAGATCATCCATGCCGCTCGCAGGCAAGACTCTCTTCATCACCGGCGCCTCGCGCGGCATCGGGCTCGCAATCGCGCTGCGCGCCGCCCGCGACGGCGCCAACATCGCCATCGCCGCCAAGACCGCGACACCGCATCCGAGGCTTCCCGGCACCATCCACACCGCGGCGGCGGATATCGAGGCGGCGGGTGGCCGCGCGCTGCCGCTCGAAGTCGACGTGCGCGACGAATCCGCCGTCAAGGATGCGATCGAGCGTACCGCGGATCATTTCGGCGGCATCGACATCGTGGTCAACAATGCCAGCGCCATAGCCCTCACCAAGGTGGCCGACACCGACATCAGGCGCTTCGACCTGATGCATCAGGTCAACACGCGCGGCACCTTCCTGGTGTCCAAATATGCAATTCCCCATCTCGAGAAGGCCGTAAACCCGCACATCCTCATGCTGTCCCCTCCTCTCGACATGAAGGAGAAATGGTTCGCACCGCACACGGCCTACACCATCGCCAAATTCGGCATGAGCATGGTTGTGCTCGGCCTCTCCGGCGAATTGCGGCCGAAGGGAATTGCGGTCAATGCGCTGTGGCCGCGCACCACCATCGCCACGGCGGCGATCCGGAATCTGCTCGGCGGCGAGGAGACCATACGCCGGTCGCGCAGCCCGGACATCGTGGCCGAGGCAGCCTGCCGGATCTTCGCCGAGCCGGCGAGCTTCACGGGCCACTTCCTCATCGACGATACGTTCCTCGCCGCGCAGGGAATCACCGATTTCGACCGCTACCGTGTCGACCCGGGTGCCCCGCTGGCGCCCGATTTCTTCGTTCCCGACGATTGCCCGCCGCCCCCGGGGGTGCGCATCGGCGACCGCGGACCGTGACGGACCCCACTGCACCGGGCTTGACCCCGCGTTCCATCGAATGAAAGGTGTTTCCATAAGGACGCGCGGACGATTCCGCGCGAATGCATCTTGGCGGCAATCTTGGCGGCAACCATGTCGACCCTTCTGGTCACCCATCCAGCCGGTCTCCAACACATCCCGCCGGCCGGGCATCCGGAGCGGCCGGACCGGCTCCGCGCCATCGAGCAGGCGCTGGAGGACGAGCGTTTCCAGGACCTCATACGGGTGCAGGCGCCCGCGGCGACGCTGGAGACGATCGCGCTGTGCCATCCCATGGACTACATCGTCGAGATCCGCGACGCCACGCCGAAGCAGGGCCTGGTGCGGCTCGACGCCGACACCTCGATGTCGCCGGGAACCTTCGAGGCGGTGCTGCGCGCGGTCGGCGGCGGCGTCATGGCGGCCGACGAGGTGATCGCCGGCCGCGTCGCCAATGCCTTCTGCGCCATGCGGCCGCCCGGGCACCACGCCGAAACGATGCGCCCGATGGGCTTCTGCTTCTTCAACACCGCCGCCATCGTCGCCCGCCACGTGCAGAGGCATTACGGCATCGCCCGCGTCGCGGTGGTCGATTTCGACGTCCACCACGGCAACGGCACCCAGGAAATCTTCTGGTCCGATCCGACCGTGATGTATTGCTCGACCCACGAAATGCCGCTCTACCCCGGCAGCGGCGCACCGTCCGAGCGCGGCGTGCACGGCAATATCGTCAATGCGCCGCTGCGCGCCGGCGACGGCGGCGAAGAGTTCCGCAAGGCCTTCGAAACGGTGATCCTGCCGCGCCTCGCCGTGTTCGCCCCGGAATTCATCGTGGTCTCGGCGGGCTTCGACGCGCATATGCGCGACCCCCTCGCCAATCTCAATCTGGTGGAGGCCGATTTCGGCTGGGTCACCCGCAAGCTGATGGACGCGGCGGACGCCAGCGCTTCCGGTCGCATCGTGTCGGTGCTGGAGGGAGGCTACGACCTGCAGGGCTTGGCCCGCTCCGCCGCCGCTCACGTCACCGCGTTGATGCGCGGGTGAAAGGATCTGCCCAGGCCATGGCCGACAAGCACGCCGATGTCGACACCTTGAGCTTCGAACGCGCCATCGAAGAACTGGAAACGATCGTCAAGCGGCTCGAAGAGGGCAAGGTGCCGCTCGAGGAATCGGTCGCCATCTACGAGCGCGGCGAAGTGCTCAAGCGCCGCTGCGAACACTTGCTGCGCCAGGCGGAGGCCCGCGTCGAAAAGATCACGCTCGATGCCACCGGCAAGCCCAAGGGCACAGAACCGCTCGACGTGAAGTAGGCCGCTGCGCTGCCTGCCATTGGAAATGGCCTGCGGCTCGTACGGAATTCGCAACTCTGCGGAATTCGCAACCTTGCGGAATCAGAACACGCCGGGGATGATGCGCTTGGTGCGCGCCGCATATTCGGCATAGGCGTCGCCGAACGCCGCCAGCATCATGCGCTCCTCGCGGCGGACCCGGAATGCGAACAGGGTGCCGAAGCCGACGAGGCCGGCCGGACCGGCGATCCAGTTGGGCAACAGCAGCGCCTGCGACAGCGCCCACAGAAAATAGGCCGAATACATGGGATGGCGGACGAAGCGGTAGATGCCGTCGGTCACCAGCCCATGGTTCTGGCGGATCTCGAGCGTCACCGACCAGAAGCGGCCGAGGCGCCGGTGGGTGTGGAAGAACAGCAGGAGCGCAGAGACGAGAACGAGCACGCCCAGCCAGGCGAGCACCGGCTGAAACGGATGATCGGCAAATCGCGGCGCGCCGGTGAAGGAGTAGATCGCCGGAACGGCGAACAGGCCGGTAAATGAAATCGCCATCAGCACGCGCTCGCGGACGCGCTCGTGACGCTGCGCCGTCGGCGTCTTGCGCGAACGGCGCACATGGGGATGCATGATGACGTACCAGGCGATCGCGCCGGCCCACCATATCAGCGTGGCGACCAAAGGCGTCATCGCGGCTCAACCGGCGGGGTCGCGCAGCGAACCATCGGCGGCATAGAGGTCGACCGATCCATTGGCCCGGTTGACGGTTTGCCAGAACGGCGCCGGCCCGCATATCAGCATGAAATAATCATAGAGCGCGCGGCGTTCGTTCGCCATCACGAACTGATAGTGCAGCCGCATGAAATCGAAGCGGTAGCGCCGGAACGCCACCTCGCTCAGCATTTGATGGATCTGGACGCGGCGGATGACGGGCGGGCTCCCGTCATTGACGTCGTTGAACCGCTCGAGTTCCACCGGATGGAACTTGTGGAAGCTGATGATGTCGTCGCGCGCCTGGAACTCGGCCCAGGGCAGCGACGGCTCTGCAGCGACACGGCGGCTCGCCTCGCGCACCCAGCCGCCGCGCGGATGCAGTGCGAGCTTGGGGATGGTCGCGCCGATGGTGAGCACGCCGAGCTTCTTGCCGTGCCGCCCGAGATCGGGATCGCGGGCGAGCGCCCGGTCGAGCATGTCGACCACGACGGTGGCGCCGAGGCTGTGACCGGCGATGATGATCTCGTCGACGTCGGCGCGTTGGGCACAAGCGACCACCCGCTCGGCAAAGGCATCGACCCGGGCCTCGATGTCGCGACGCCGCCGCAGCATGTAATCGCGGGCGAAGATCCAGTCGGCAAGCCCATGGTTGACCCGCCAGCGCTCCCCCGGCCAGCGGAGCAGCAGGACGAATACGAGGAAGGCGACGGCGAACCCGATGACCGCGCCGAGCACGGCATGACCAAGCATGGCATGATCGAGCATGGCGGCGACGGCCCATCCCGCGGCGATCGCGAGGATGGCGAACAGGATCACGTCGAGAAAGGGCACGAAGAAAAATATCGCATAGCGCAAATTCGCCGCGAAATAGCGCCCGACCGTGCCTGAAACGATGAAATCGGCGAATGTGACGAGGCCGCTCCACAACCTGGTCAGCACCGGGCGATCGAGATCGGTGCGGACGGTGTCGTGCCAGTCGAGGATCTCGTAGCAGGTCTCCACCTTCCAGCCCGGCGCCGCGGTGGTGACGGTCCAATGCCCCTCCCCGGCGGCCGGATCGCGCAGTTCCGAGACCGCCGCAGTCACGTTCCATGTGGCCTGGAACCGCGCGATCTCGCGCACGAAACGGCGGTGCTGAGATGCCGGATCGTAGGGATCGTATCCGGGCGCGTGGAAAAAGTGGCGTCTGCGAACCATGCCAAGCCCCCCCTGTGATCGGCTCCTGCCCTTAAGCCGATCCAACCCCGCCGAACAGCTGAATACAAAATTCCATTAGGGTTGACGATTCCTGCCGACAGTTGCTTGCCCGCCACAACCCGGGATGGCCCATAATCTGATTGGAAATTGCGAAGCCAACAAAGAAGTTAGCATCATTTGCTGCAACATCGGACGAACCCGCAGCGGGGTCGCGACCGAACAATTGGCGCTTGTCCAAAACAATTGAAATCCCAGGTGAATTGTCTTTGTCCGAGGATGTGTTTTAATCGAGGCAACAAGTGAACCTGTAATACATATTGAGCCACCACATATGGTTGGAGTGCCGCGAATTCGGCCTTGCACAGTCGGCACGGAGGAAGCCTTTGTATCAGCCATCCAAAACACCGCTTCTCGATCAAATTCGTACTCCCGAGGATTTGCGCCGATTCGAGCCCGACCGGCTGCGGCAGATCGCGGATGAATTGCGCGAGGACCTGATCAACGCGGTCGCCCAGACCGGCGGACATCTGGGCGCCGGCCTCGGCGTCGTCGAGCTGACTGTGGCGCTGCATTACGTATTCGAGACCCCGCGCGACCGTCTCATTTGGGACGTCGGACACCAGAGCTACCCCCACAAGATTCTCACCGGCCGGCGCGATCGCATCCGCACGCTGCGCCAGGGCGGCGGCCTGTCCGGCTTCACCAAGCGGGCGGAGAGCGAATACGACCCGTTCGGCGCGGCGCACTCCTCCACCTCGATTTCGGCGGGCCTCGGCATGGCGGTGGCGAGCAAGCTCGACGGCCGCACCAACAACGTGGTCTGCGTGATCGGCGACGGTGCCATGTCCGCTGGCATGGCCTATGAGGCCATGAACAATGCCGGCGCGATGGACTCCCGGCTGATCGTCATCCTCAACGACAACGACATGTCGATCGCGCCGCCGGTGGGCGCGATGTCGGCCTATCTGTCGCGGCTGTTGTCGGGCCGCACCTATCTGTCGTTCCGCGAGATCGGCAAGCAGCTCGCCCACCGGCTGCCGAAATTCTTCGAGCAGCGCGCGGTGAAGGCGGAGGAATATGCGCGCACGCTGATTACCGGCGGCACCATGTTCGAGGAGCTGGGCTTCTATTATGTCGGCCCGATCGACGGCCACAATCTCGATCATCTGATGCCGGTGCTCAAGAACGTGCGCGACGCCAAGACCGGGCCGATCCTGGTTCACGTGGTGACGCAGAAGGGCAAGGGCTATCCGCCGGCCGAGACCTCGGCGGACAAGTATCACGGCGTGGTGGCGTTCGATGTCGCCACCGGGGCGCAGGCCAAGTCCAAGGCCGCCGCTCCCGCCTACACCAAGGTGTTCGCGGAAAGCCTGATCAAGGAAGCAAAGAAGGACAGCAAGATCGTCGCCATCACGGCGGCGATGCCGTCGGGCACCGGGCTCGACCTGTTCGGCAAGGAATTCCCCGAGCGCACCTTCGATGTCGGCATTGCCGAGCAGCACGCCATCACCTTCGCGGCCGGCCTCGCCACCGAGGGACACAAGCCGTTCGCGGTGATCTACTCGACCTTCCTGCAGCGCGCCTATGACCAGGTGGTGCACGACGTGGCGATCCAGCGCCTGCCGGTGCGCTTTGCCATGGACCGGGCCGGCCTGGTCGGCGCCGACGGGCCGACCCATGCCGGCAGCTTCGACGTCGCCTATCTCGGCTGCCTGCCGGGCTTCGTGCTGATGGCGGCGGCCGACGAGGCCGATCTCGCCCACATGGTCGCGACCCAGGTGGCGATCGACGACCGTCCGTCGGCGCTGCGCTATCCCCGCGGCGAAGGCCGCGGCGTGCCGATGCCGGCCGAGGGCACACCGCTCGAAATCGGCCGCGGCCGGATCATCCGGGAAGGCGACAAGGTCGCCCTGCTGTCCTACGGCGCACGCCTCGGCGAATGCCTCAAGGCGGCGGACGAACTCGCGGGCTACGGGCTTTCGACCACGGTGGCGGACGCCCGTTTCGCCAAGCCGCTCGATACCGATCTCGTTTTGCGCCTCGCCCGCGAGCACGAGGTGATGATCACCATCGAGGAAGGTGCGATCGGCGGTTTCGGCTCCGCGGTGCTGCAGGCGCTGGCCGAAAACGGCATGCTCGACCGCGGCATGAAGGTCCGGGCCATGGTGCTGCCGGATGTCTTCATCGACCAGGATTCGCCCAATGCGATGTATGCCAAAGCGGGGCTCGACACCAAAGGCATCGTGACCAAGGTGTTCGAGGCGCTCGGCAAGGACAAAGCCGGCGAGACGGTGAAGCTGGCATAGCCTGATTTTCGGCCATGATCTCGAAGGGCTCCTGTTCGATCGAACCGGGGCCATTCGTTTGGACGAGCAGATCGAGACAGCCGTCTCCGGGACTTGCACCGAAAAATGCGCCCGCTGGATTGCCGGCCGTCGTATAACGACGCCGAGCGCTTGGACGTTCGCCATCGACCACATTTTTGCACCCGAACCGCCATGCCCCCTCGCCTGCGCGCCGATCGCCTGCTCGTCGAGCGCGGCCTGTTCGAAAGCCGCGCCAAGGCGCAGG
>DASYNT010000034.1:0-6881 GCA_036008405.1 Xanthobacteraceae bacterium | reverse complement strand
GCTGGTCGACGAGCCGGTGGCCGGCATGACGGACGCCGAGACGCGGCAAACCGCGGAACTCCTCAAGGAGATCAACCGCACCCGCACCGTCATCGTGGTCGAGCATGACATGACCTTTGTGCGCGACCTCGGCGTCAAGGTGACGGTGCTGCACGAGGGCACGGTGCTCGCCGAGGGCACCATCGACCAGGTCTCCGAGAACGAGCGGGTGATCGATGTCTACCTGGGCCGGTGAACGATGCTTGAGGTGAACGCCATCGATCTGCATTACGGCGCCGCGCAGGCGCTGCGCGGGATCTCCCTGAAGGCGGTGCCGGGCACAGTGACCTGCGTGCTCGGCCGCAACGGCGTCGGCAAGACCAGCCTGTTGCGGGCTCTGATCGGTGAGCATCCGGTGAGCCGCGGCGCCATAAGCTGGGAGGACGAGGACATCACCGGGCTGCGGCCCTACGAGCGCGCCCGCCGCGGCATCGCCTATGTGCCGCAGGGGCGCGACATCTTTCCGCTGCTGACCGTCGAGGAGAACCTGGAGACCGGCTTCGCCCCGCTCCGGCGGCGCGAGCACAGCGTCCCGGACACCGTATTTTCGCTGTTTCCGGTGCTGCGGAGCATGCTGGGACGGCGGGGCGGCGATCTCTCCGGTGGCCAGCAGCAACAGCTCGCGATCGGTCGCGCCTTGGTGATGCGCCCGCGCCTGCTCCTCCTCGACGAGCCGACCGAAGGCATCCAGCCGTCGATCATCAAGGACATCGGCCGCGCCATCTCCTACCTGCGCGGGCTCGGCAGCATTGCCATCGTGCTGGTCGAGCAGTATCTCGACTTCGCCCAGGAGCTCGGCGATTATTTCGCTGTGATGGACCGCGGCCAGATCGTCTATTCCTCGACCCGTGCCGAGATGGACGACGCCGCCCTCAAACGCGCGCTCGCGATTTGACTTGCCGCAGGGGACTGTTTTGGCGCTGGCGGAAACCGACCGGACCGGAGAGGTGTTCGCGGCCAACCGCGCCCGGGGTGTGGTTTGCCTGACCATGGCGGTGCGGCGCGGCGCCACCGTACGCAGCCGCATCGCCGAAGAAGGCTCGCTAAGGGTGCGATTTCCGGGCGCCTGCGCTGGCGCCCAGGAGGCGGTGCTAGTCAATACCGCTGGGGGGATCGCGGGCGGCGACTGCCTGCGCATCGCCGTGACCCTCGATGACGGCGCCCGGCTCGTGGTCACCACCGCGGCCGCAGAGAAGGCCTACCGCACCGACGGGCCTCAGGCCTCGGTCGCGGTCACTGCGACGCTCGGTGCCGATGCGGAGCTGACCTGGCTGCCGCAGGAGACGATCTTGTTCGACAGCGCCCGCCTCGCCCGCAGGGTCGAGGTCGCAATGGCGCCGACCGCGAGACTATTGTTTGCCGAGACCGTCATCTTCGGCCGCGCCGCCATGGGCGAGGCGGTTCGCTATGGCCATTTCTCCGACCACTGGCGGGTAAGACGCGACGGCCGACTGGTGTTTGCCGATCAGGTCCGACTCGACGGTGCGATCGCGGACCGACTCGGCGAGATGGCGGTGGCCGCCGGCCGTGTCGCGCTAGGCACCGTGCTAATGATCCCCGGCGATGATGCCGCCGTCGCGGCCGTACGCGCCATCGCCGACGGGTTTAGGGGCGAGGCCGGCATTTCGGCTTGGAACGGCCTTGCGCTGGCACGGCTCGCGGCCGCCGACGGCGCCGCGCTGCGTCACGATGTCGTCCTGTTGCTGTCCGCGCTCGGCCGCGCGCCCCTGCCCCGGCTGTGGCTCAATTGATGCCGAATAGACCTTTGTCATCTCCGCCATGATACAGATGTCGTCGCCATGCACCTGACGCCCCGCGAAAAAGACAAGTTGATGATCGCCACCGCCGCCATGGTGGCGCGCCGCCGGCTGGAGCGCGGGGTCAAGCTCAATCATCCCGAGGCAGTCGCGCTGGTCAGCGATTTTATCATGGAGGGCGCGCGCGACGGCAGGACCGTCGCCGATCTGATGGAGGCCGCCGCCCATGTGCTGTCGCGCCAGCAGGTGATGGACGGCATCGCCGAGATGATTCCGGAAATCCAGATCGAGGCGACATTTCCCGACGGCACCAAGCTCGTCACAGTGCACGAGCCGATCCGATGAATGCGGTCTCGTCATTTCGACAATTAAGCACAGCGTTCCGTGGCGCGCACTCGTGCGAACCCGGAACAGCTGTCCGCCAGCATCTGGATTCCGGGTTCCGCCGAAGCCTGTCATCGGCCAATTCCGTCCCGGCCATTGGAAAGGCCCTACCCCATGATCCCCGGTGAAATCATGACTGCCGACGGCGCCATCGAGATCAATAAGGGCCGCACGGCGATGACGCTCACAGTTTCCAACGCTGGCGACCGCCCGATCCAGGTGGGCAGCCACTATCATTTCTTCGAGACCAATCCGGCTCTCAAATTCGATCGCAAGAAGGCGCGCGGCATGCGGCTCGACATTGCCGCCGGGACCGCAGTGCGGTTCGAGCCGGGGCAGACCCGCGAGGTGAAGCTGATTCCGCTGGCGGGGACGCGCGAGGTCTACGGCTTCCGCAAGGATGTCATGGGCAAGCTGTGAGGACGTGACATGCCAGTGATGGTGCCGCGCTCCGTCTACGTCGAGATGTTCGGGCCGACCACCGGCGACCGCGTCCGGCTCGCCGACACCGATCTCATTATCGCGGTCGAAAAGGACTTCACCACCTACGGCGAGGAGGTGAAGTTCGGCGGCGGGAAGGTTATCCGCGACGGCATGGGCCAGAGCCAGGTCACGGGCCGGCGCGGCGCCGTCGACACCGTCATCACCAACGCGCTGATCCTCGATCACTGGGGCATCGTCAAGGCCGACATCGGAATCCGAGATGGCTGCATCGCCGGCATCGGCAAGGCAGGCAATCCCGATATCCAGCCCAATGTGACGCTCGTCATCGGCCCCGGCACGGAGGTCATCGCCGGGGAAGGCAAAATCCTCACCGCCGGCGGCTTCGACACCCACATCCATTTCATCTGCCCGCAGCAGATCGAGGAAGCGCTGATGTCCGGCATCACCTCGATGCTGGGCGGCGGCACCGGCCCCGCCGCCGGCACCAACGCCACCACCTGCACGCCGGGGCCATGGCACATCGGCCGCATGATCCAAGCAGCCGACGCATTTCCGATGAACCTCGGCTTCGCCGGCAAGGGCAACGCCTCGCTGCCCGATGCGTTGGAAGAGCAGGTCAAGGCCGGCGCCTGCGCCCTCAAGCTCCACGAGGACTGGGGAACGACGCCGAGCGCCATCGACTGCTGCCTCTCGGTCGCGGAAGATCACGACATCCAGGTGATGATCCACACCGATACCCTAAACGAGTCCGGCTTCGTCGAAGACACCATCAGGGCGATCAACGGCCGCACCATCCACGCCTTCCATACCGAGGGCGCCGGCGGCGGCCATGCGCCCGATATCATCAAGGTCGCCGGCCTCGCCAACGTGCTTCCGTCCTCCACCAACCCGACCCGTCCATTCACCCGCAACACCATCGACGAGCATCTCGACATGCTGATGGTGTGCCATCACCTTGATCCCGCCATCGCCGAGGATCTGGCCTTTGCGGAAAGCCGCATCCGCAAGGAAACCATCGCCGCGGAGGACATCCTGCACGACCTCGGCGCTCTCTCGATGATGTCGTCTGACAGCCAGGCGATGGGCCGCATCGGCGAGGTCATCATCCGGACCTGGCAGACCGCCGACAAGATGAAGAAGCAGCGCGGCCCGCTTCCCGGGGATGACGGCAACGACAATGCCCGCGCCAAGCGCTACATCGCCAAATACACCATCAACCCAGCCATCGCCCACGGCGTCTCCAAGCACATCGGGTCGGTGGAAAAGGGCAAGCTCGCCGATCTCGTGCTGTGGTCGCCGGCCTTCTTCGGGGTTAAGCCCGACCTTGTGATCAAGGGCGGCTCGATCGCGGCTGCGCCCATGGGCGATCCCAATGCCTCGATCCCAACGCCGCAGCCGGTGCATTACCGCCCGATGTTCGGCGCCTTCGGCAAGGCGGTAACTGCAAGCTCGGTGGTATTCGTGTCGAAGGCCGCGGCCAAGGGACGGCTGCGCGAGCGGCTCGGCATCGGCAAGCAGTTCGTCGCGGTCGAGCACACTCGCGACATCTCGAAGAAAAGCATGGTGCACAATGGTGCGACGCCCGACATCACCGTCGACCCCGAGACCTATGAGGTCACCGCCGATGGCGAACTCCTGACCTGCGCACCCGCCGAGGTGCTGCCGATGGCACAGAGGTATTTTCTGTTTTGATCAGGCCCGAGATCCTCGAACGCATTCGCGCAATCCAACGGGCCTCGCAGGTCGTCCGCGCCGGCGCATGGCGCACGGCAGACGCCGTCGATCGCGTCGTTCTCGACGCCGACGAGCGCTGCCGCCGCCGCATGGTACTTGTCGGCGAGGGCGGCATGAAATTTCTGCTGGACCTCGCGGAGGTGACGGGGCTGAGGGACGGCGACGGGCTCGTGCTCGACGACGGTACCGTCGTCGCCGTCATCGCGAAGCCCGAGCCGCTGGTCGAGATCACGGCGGCCGATGCCGCAGCCTTGGCACGGCTCTCCTGGCACCTCGGCAACCGCCACGCGGAGCTCCAGGTCGCGGGCGACAGGCTGCGGATGCGGCGCGACCACGTACTGGAGGACATGCTTGCGGCCCTCGGCGCGCATCTTGTGACGATTGAAGCTCCATTCGAGCCCGAGCGCGGCGCCTATCAACGCGGCCACCACACCGACGCTGGCGAAGATGGCTAGAAAACCACAGTCTTCCGCCCCCTCTCCCCGCTTGCGGCGAGAGGGTCGGGGTGGGGGGGCCCTTCCACCCGCCGGAGCCTTCGACGCGCCCACCAAGGCGTCTGAGGCTCAGACCCGCGAAGAGCCTCCCTCGCCCGGCGCGCCGGGGCGCTCCGACCTCACCCCGAGGGCGGGTAAAGGTGGGTCGTGCGGCGAGGCGGAATGCGATCGAACGCAATCGCGCTGTCCCAACGTGCGGGCGCTTCCCCCCCATGTAGGGCCGGGCGAAGGGCGCGATCTCTCGGGCCCCGCGCTCTATCGCCTCATGACCTGGATGTCCCCAGCCTATCCGGTAGGCGCGTTCGCGTATTCCAGCGGCATCGAATGGGCCGTGGAGGCGGGCGACATCGCCGACGCAGAGACCCTGTGCCGCTGGCTCGCGGCCATGATCTCCCATGGCAGCGTGTTCTGCGACGCGGCGTTCTTCGCCCATACCCACCGCGCGGCCCGGGATGGCGAAGACCAGGTCCTCGCTGCGATCGCCGAGCTTGCGGCGGCTTTCATCGGGTCCAAGGAGCGCTTCCTCGAAACCACCGCGCAGGGCCAGGCCTTCCTGCAGATCACCCGCGCGGCCTGGCCCGCGGCGGCGCTCGACCGGCTCATCGCTGCCTGGGACGGCCCCCTTGCCTACCCGGTCGTGGTCGCGGCGGCCTGCGCGGGGCACGGTATCGCGCTCATTCCCGCGCTTCACGCCTTCGTCCACAGCGTCGTGTCCAACCTGGTTTCGGCCGGGGTGCGGCTCATTCCGGTCGGCCAGACCGACGGCCAGTGTGTGCTGGCGGCGCTCGAAACGCCGATCGCGGCGACGGCCGCGCGTGTGCTCGTCACCGCCATCGACGACATCGGCGCAGCGACGCCGCGTGCCGACATTGCGGGGATGCGCCACGAGACGCAGTATACGCGGCTGTTTCGGTCGTGAGGGCCGGCGCACCAAATCGTGTGCGGGCGCAGTTGGCGCGGCCCTTTCTGCTCTCTTGCTCACTTGCAGGCGCTTGCAGGGGGAGGGGCGGGGTGGGCCTCCACAGGCTCGGACTCGCGAAAACGCCCCCTCACTGCCACATTTTTCGCATTCGACTTCTCCCCGCAAGCGGGGCGGGGGCCCATGTTCCCGGTTGCACAGGGCTGCGGTCGAAAATAGCGAAGGTGGACACTGACATGCCCAATCGTCATGGCCCGCTCCGTGTCGGCGTTGGCGGGCCGGTCGGCTCCGGCAAGACCTCGCTGATGGACACGCTGTGCAAGCGACTGCGCGACCGGTACGACATCGCCGCGATCACCAACGACATCTACACCAAATGGGATGCGGAATACCTGGTACGTTCGGGCGCGCTGCCGGCGGAGCGCATCGCTGGCGTCGAGACCGGTGGCTGCCCGCACACCGCCATCCGTGAGGACGCCTCGATGAATCTCGCGGCGATCGCCGAGATGCATGCCAGGTTTCCCACGCTCGACCTGATCCTGATCGAATCCGGCGGCGACAATCTCGCCGCGACATTTTCGCCCGAGCTCGCAGATCTCACGATTTACGTGATCGACGTCGCCGCCGGTGACAAGATTCCCTCCAAGGGAGGCCCCGGCATTACGCGCTCCGATCTCCTCGTCATCAACAAGATCGACCTCGCGCCCCATGTGGATGCCTCGCTTGCTGTGATGGAGCGTGACGCCCGGCGCATGCGCGGCGTCCGCCCGTTCGTGTTCACCAACGTGCGCTCTGGCGACGGCGTCGACGCCGTGGTCGACTTCATCGAGGAGCGGGGCGGGCTGGCGGCGCGGCGATAAAACGGCCTTCGCGCCCGTCCGGCCAACGAAAAAGGCGGGCTAAGAACTCGCAAGGGTCTGGGACTCTGTCGATCTGCCGCCGACCAAGCCGATCACAGCACGGACCAATCTGTTCCGCTCCGATGCGGTGGGTTCATCTTCGATATCGGTGAGATCGGTTTATCCTAAATCCGTGAGTTGGCGTATGTGAGGTTGGCCGTGGCGGGCCGTCCTCAACCGTAACTGGCAGCTCCCGCCGGCTGGAATTGGC
>DASYNT010000033.1:0-2338 GCA_036008405.1 Xanthobacteraceae bacterium | reverse complement strand
GACCGGCTGGGTGCGCAAGGAGATCGGCCCGATCGCTTCGCCCGACCTGATCCAGTTCGCTCCCCATCTGCCGAAGACGCGCTCCGGCAAGATCATGCGCCGCATCCTGCGCAAGATCGCCGAGGACGAGTCCGGCAATCTGGGCGATACCTCGACATTGGCCGATCCGGCCGTCGTCGACGACCTCGTGACCAACCGGCAGAACAAGAAAAGCGCATAGCCGGCACGTGCAATCTCGCCGGGCTGGGCGGGCGGGCGTATGATCACGCCATGACCGCGCTGACCAAGCCGCGCATGAATGTCGACGAGTTCCTGGCCTGGGCCGTAAACCAGCCCGGACGCCATGAGCTGTTCAGGGGCGAGGTCTATGCGATGTCCCCTGAAACAGCCGGGCACGCCGACACCAAGGCTGCCGTCTACAATGCCTTGCTTGCGGGCATCCGAGCGCGCCATCTCCCCTGTCATGTATTTCCCGACGGCATGACCGTTCGCATCGACGAGACGACTGCGTACGAGCCCGACGCGCTGGTCTATTGCGGAGACAAGCTCCCTCCGTCCGCGATCGAGGTGCCCGAGCCGGTGATCGTCGTCGAGGTGCTGTCGCCCTCGAGCCGCCAAGTCGATCTTGCGATCAAGCTCGCCGGCTATTTCCTGCTCCCTAGCCTCGCCCACTACCTCATCGTCGATCCGACTCGGTCATTGATCCTTCATCATTCGCGGACCGGCGACGCCATCCTCACCCGCGTCGTCACCGAGGGTGCGATTGTCCTCGATCCGCCGGGGCTCGAACTAGCCCTGGCGGACGTCTACGCCGGCTGAACTGTCAGAGATCCCCCGCCGCGCTGGTGCACGAAGGGCACAGGCGGAAAAAATTTGTGAAAACTTTACCGTCCCAGGCGGGCGAAGCTGAGCGCGCCTGCACTTTCGACTATGATTGGTTTTCCGCCGCGAAACCGGCCCCCGCCGGGGAGCACGGTCGGCGGCACAATCCGGTGTCGGGGTTTTCACAATGCGAGGCAAAATTCTGTTTGCGGCCGCCCTGGCGGCCATCGCCGGTGCTTCTTTCGCCACGCCGCGCGCGGCACTCGCCCACGGCCAGACGGTAACGATGGGGGGCAGTTATATGGCCGGCACCATCGTGGTGAGGACGCGTGAGCGGCACCTCTACTACGTGCTCGGCGGCGGGCAGGCGATCCGCTACCCGGTCGGCGTCGGCCGCGCCGGCATGCAGTGGTCGGGAACGTCGTTCATCAGCGGCAAATACATCCGGCCGGCGTGGCAGGCGCCGGCGTCGATCAGGCGCGACTACCGATCGGGCGCGGCCGTCGTCCCGGGCGGCTCGCCGTCCAATCCGATGGGTGTCGCGGCGATGACGCTTTCGGGCACCGAATACGCCATTCACGGCACCAACGCGCCGGGAACGATCGGCGGCTACGTCTCCCACGGCTGCATCCGCATGTTCAACGAGGACATTACCGACCTTTTCCATCGGGTCGGCATCGGGACGCAGGTCGTCGTCCAGTAATCAGGGGTGGTGGGACGGGGGTCCGGGATCAGGTGTCGGGGTCCGGCACTGATATTTGAGGTGCCGATCCCGACTCCTGATACCCGACGTCCCCTGACAACCGCCTTTCAGCACCAGCTCCCGCGCCGGCCGCCGCTATAGCTGCGCGCCCAGCCGCCGCTCAGGAGTGCCGCGGAAACGTCCGCGGTGTTGCGGGTCGAGACCACGGCGTCGATGCGCCCGGCGTATTTGTCCGGTCCAACCTGCGCAATCGTTACCCCGCCCTGCGCCAAAATCCTCTCCAGCGCGGCCCGTGCCGCTCGCGCCCGCACCCACTCGTCGTCACAGCGGGCATGGAGCTCAGGCGCATCGATGCCGCGCAGCCGCGCCTTGGTTTTGATCTCGATCCCGGGCCAGACAGCAACCCGCGCTTCGAAGGTGTCGCCGTCGATAACGTGCACCACTTCGGCGGAATAACCGAACCGCGGATCGAGCCTCGCCGGACGCGCACTGCCGAGTGCCGCCGGCTGCCCGCCACGCGCTGCGCCGAATGCCGGCACGGCCAACGCGGCCGAGTGCCCAGTCGGCGGCGACCTTACCGCCGCGTTGACCAGAAGGCCGACCGCAAACACCGACCCAGCCAGGATCGGCAGACGGGCACGGTTCGAAAGGAAGCGCACCTTTGATAGCAGCGGATCCTATTTGGATGTCACACGCGATCTAGGACTATTTTCCACAATACTAGGAAAATTATGGGGATTACGTAGTTGACACCACAGACCATAGCGTTAGAGTTCCGGGGCGATTGCGTTAGAATGAGTCATTAGCGTACGA
>DASYNT010000032.1:0-3618 GCA_036008405.1 Xanthobacteraceae bacterium | reverse complement strand
CGCCTGCGCGCGGTCCAGCAACGGCGCATTTTGCCGACGCGGGTCATCCAGGGCATGCAGCTCATCATCCAGAATCGCGTGATCGGTCGGATCCTCGGCAGCGCCACCAATCCCGCGACCCTGCCGCTGCCGTTTCGCCTGCTGCGCGCCTGGCCGATGCTGCGCCGCATTCCCGCGCGGCTGATCGGCATGGGCTTCCGGCCCGAGCATGTGCGCAGCGGTGGAGGAACCTTGCATCGGTGACGCTATGCGCGTGTATCATAGCCTCGCCGGGGAGAGGCGGGCTTGCGCCGCCCTAACACCCTAGCACTCGCTCGGAAGCCCATCGGAGGCATTGCGTCATGACAAGAACGGCCATCAGAGGTTGCACGCTGATCCTTTGCGGCCTCGGGTTGCTGGCAAGCGGCGCGGCCGGCGCCCAGGACAAGCCCGAGGCGCGCGACCTGACGCTGCTCGGCTATAGCGATCTGCAAGGGCGCAGCGCCTATCAGCCGACCATCCATGAGCAGAACGGGCGCTGGATCGCCTATATCGGCCACCACGGCGGGACCGAATCGGAGCCGCGGCCGCTCAACACGCTGACCGGCGAGAGCGAGGACAACGGGACCTCGCTCGTCGACGTGACCGATCCGCGCCATCCGCGCTACCTCCATCATATTCCCGGAGAGCCCGGGCTCTACGAGCAAGGCGGCGCGCAGATGGTGCGCGTCTGCGACGGCAAGACCCTGCCCAAGGCCGATCCCACCAAGACCTACATGCTGCGCACCTTCGGCAATTCCGCGCACGAGGTGTGGGACACCACCGATCCCAGCGATCCCAAGCTCGTCACCCGCATCGGCGGCCTCAAGGGCACGCATAAGAACTGGTGGGAATGCGACACCGGCATCGCCTATCTCGTGTCGGGCGTGCCCAATTGGCGCGTCAAGCGCATGACGCGCATCATCGATCTGAGCGATCCCGCGCATCCCGCCTGGATCCGCGATTTCGGCCTGGTGGGTCAGCAGCCCGGCGCCACCGAGGAGCCCGTGCCGACCGAGCTGCACGGGCCGATTTCCACGGGCCCCGCCGGCAACCGCGTCTATTTCGGCTATGGCACCGACAAGGGCGGCGTCCTGCAGATCGTCGACCGCCAGAAGCTGCTCTCGGGCCCCAAGGAGCCGACGCCCGAGAACCTGCTCTATCCGCAGATCGGCCGGCTCGACATGTCGCCCTTCAACGGCGCGCACACGGTGTTTCCGGTGCTCGGCATCCCGATCGCCGAATTCGCCCATGACAAGATCGGCAAGACGCGTGACTTCGTCGTCATCACCGACGAGGAGCTCGCCAATGAGTGCCAGGAAGCGCGGCAGATGGTGTGGTTCGCCGACGTGACCGACGAAGCGCATCCGATGGTGGTATCGAGCTGGACGGTGCCCGAGGCGTCCGGCCATTTCTGCAGCCGCGGCGGCCGCTTCGGCACGCATTCCTCGAATGAGAGCTTCACCCCGATCTATTACGGCAAGCTCATGTTCTTCGCGCATTTCAACGCGGGCCTGCGCGTCGTCGACATCCGCGACCCCTATCATCCGCACGAGGTCGCGCATTACATCCCGGCGACCACCGAGCGCACCGACAAGCGCTGCGCGACCGTCGACGGCGAGGAGCATTGCGCGCGGGTGATCCAGACCAACAACGTCGAGGTCGACGACCGCGGCTATATCTACATCGTCGATCGCGCCAACACCGGCATGCACATCCTCGAGCTCACCGGCGGCGCGCGCAAGATCGCCGCACTGCCCGAGCAGCACGCGGCGCAGTGAGCGGCGCGATCCGCGCGGCGCTCACGGCCCGGGAATGAGGCCGTGTGCGGGATAGGGCGGGTTGGGCGGCGCTCCCGGCGGCTGGGCCAGGCCGCCAGTCCCGTAGCCGGTGACCGGACTCGTCGGCTGCGGCGTGTAATAGGGCCCGGCGCTCCGCCCGGGCTGCGGCACCGGCGGCAGACCACGACCAAGCTCGTCGGGACTGGGCCCAGGCAGAAACTGCTGCACCTCCGGCAAAGGCCGGATCACCGGTCCGGGCAAGCCGCCATGAACCTCGCCCGGCGGCGCTTCCGCCGCGGGCGGCGGTCCCGGCGGAATAACGAAATAGGGCGGCGGCGGCCGCTCGCTCGGGCCGCAGCCGGCGAGCAGCAGGCCCGCCAGGACAATGAGAGCAAGGCGCCGCATTGCGGGAATATCGGGAGCGCCGCGGAGATTTGCTATCGCTTGCGCTTCGGGGGCTTGGCGCTGGCGGCCGGCGGCTTGGCTGGCGCTTCGACGGCGACGGTTTTCCTCTTATACGCATTGAGGCCGATCGGCTGCCGGCAGAAATCGCAGCGGACGTAGTCATTGGCATTGATCCAAGCGGCGGCCTTTTGGAACTGCTTGCGGCAATGCGGGCAGGTGATTCGAACGTGGATCTCGTCACCGGTCTCGTCAGACATGAGCTCTCCCTTAAGTCCGAATTCCAACTGCGCCGGCGCCGCTTGACGCGCGCGAGATCATCGGCACAGTCATACCCCACGCTACGGGGAAGCGCCCAGAGGAAACCGCCTTGTCCGGGATGACGCGCCGCCGCTTCGTCGGCACTGCCGCCATCGCCGCTGCGACCGCCGCCTTGCCGCGGCGGCGCGCCGCGGCCGCCGAGTTCGTCTACAAATACGCCAACAACACGCCCGCCGATCATCCGATGAACGTCCGGGCGCGCGAGGCCGTCGAGCGCATCCGGCAGGACTCGGGCGGGCGGCTCGAGATCCAGATCTTCCCCAGCAACCAGCTCGGCGGCGACACCGACATGCTGGCGCAGCTGCGCAGCGGCGGCATCGAGTTCTTCTCGCTGTCGGGACTCATCCTGGCGACGCTGGTGCCGCTCGCCTCGATCAACGGCATCGGCTTCGCCTTCAAGAGCTATGACCAGGTGTGGCCGGCGATGGACGGGGCGCTCGGCGCCGAAATCCGCAGTGCCATCGACAAGGCCGGGCTGCATGCCTTCGAGAAGATCTGGGACAACGGCTATCGCCAGATCACGAGCAGCATGCATCCGATCGCCACGCCCGCCGACCTCAAGGGGTTCAAGATCCGCGTTCCCGTGAGTCCGCTGTGGACCTCGATGTTCAAGGCGTTCGGCGCGGCGCCGGCAAGCATCAATTTCGCCGAGGTCTATTCCGCGCTCCAGACCAAGGTCGTCGAAGGCGAGGAGAACCCGCTGTCGCTGATCGCTATCGCCAAGCTCTACGAGGTGCAGAAATACTGCTCGCTGACGAGCCATATGTGGGACGGCTACTGGATGCTGGCGAACCAGCCGGCCTGGGAAGCGTTGCCGAAGGATCTCCAGGAGATCGTCACGCAGCACTGGAATGCCGCAGCGCTCGCGCAGCGCGAAGACATCCGCCTTCTCAACGACACGCTCCAAGGCGATCTCGAGAAGAAGGGCCTGGTCTTCAACACACCCGACACCGGAGCCTTCCGCGCCGTCCTCGGGGACGCCGGCTTCTACCGCGAATGGCGCGAGAAATACGGCGCGGACGCCTGGGCCGTTCTGGAGAAATATGCGGGCCCCCTGGCGTGAGCATCACCGACCCTGGCCCTCCCCCTCAAGGCG
>DASYNT010000031.1:0-1965 GCA_036008405.1 Xanthobacteraceae bacterium | reverse complement strand
GGCCTTGAGGGGGTCACTCATGCGCATGCTCCGTCTGGCATTCACGCCCCGTTTTATCGTCTACACGCTGAGCATTCTGTTCACCGCCGCGCTGCTGCTGACCATCCTGGCCGATCCGTCGACATTCAACCTCGCAGCCATCCCGCTGGCGGTGTTCGCCTGGCTGACGGTGCTCGGGACCCACGACCTGTTTCAGACCCGCCATTCGGTGCTGCGCAATTATCCGATCTCGGCCCATCTGCGCTTTCTGCTCGAAGAGATGCGGCCCGAAATGCGCCAGTATTTCTTCGAGGACGAAAAAGAGGGGATGCCATTCAGCCGCGACAAGCGGGCGGTGGTCTACCAGCGCGCCAAGATGGTGCTCGATAAGCGCCCGTTCGGGACCCAGTACGACGTCTATGCGGAAGGCTTCGAATGGATCCGCCATTCCATGATGCCGCGCCCGCTGGCGACGGCGCCGTTCCGCATCAAGATCGGTGGGCCGGATTGTCCCCGGCCCTACGATGCATCGATATTCAACATCTCGGCCATGAGCTTCGGCGCCTTGAGCCCGAACGCCATCCGGGCTCTCAACAAGGGCGCCAAGGCCGGCGAGTTCGCCCACGACACCGGGGAGGGCGGGTTTTCCCCCTATCACCGCGAGCAGGGCGGCGACATCATCTGGGAAATCGGCTCCGGGTACTTCGGCGCCCGCAATCCCGACGGCACTTTCTCGCCGGAGCGGTTCGCGGAGTCAGCCGCAATCGACCAGGTCAAGATGGTCGAGCTGAAGATCAGCCAGGGCGCGAAGCCCGGTCACGGCGGCGTGCTGCCGGCCGCCAAGGTCTCGGAGGAGATTTCGCGCACCCGCGGCGTGCCGATGGGGCAGGACTGCATCTCGCCGTCCGGCCATTCGCGCTTTTCGACGCCGGTCGGGATGATGGAATTCATCGCCGAGATGCGGCGGCTGTCGGGCGGCAAGCCGGCCGGGTTCAAGCTGTGCATCGGGCATCCGTGGGAGTTCCTCGCCGTTTGCAAGGCCATGCTGCAGACCGGCATCTATCCGGATTTCATCGTCATCGACGGCAAGGAAGGCGGCACCGGCGCCGCGCCGCTGGAGTTCATCGACCACCTCGGCATGCCGCTGCGCGAGGGCCTCAACTTCGTCCACAACGCCCTGATCGGCATCAATGCCCGCGATCGCATCAAGCTCGGCGCCAGCGGCAAGATCATCTCGGGCTTCGACATCGCCCGCGCCATGGCGCTCGGCGCCGACTGGTGCAACGCCGCACGCGGCTTCATGTTCGCGCTCGGCTGCATCCAGTCGCAGAGCTGCCACACCGACAGATGCCCGGTCGGCGTCACCACCCAGGACCCGACTCGCCAGCGCGCACTGGTCGTCGACGACAAATGGGTGCGCGTCAAGAACTTCCATGCCGCGACGCTCGAGGCGCTTTCGGAGCTGGTCGCCGCCACCGGCCTCGATCATCCGAACGAGTTCATGCCGCCGCATTTCTCCCGCCGGGTGTCGCAGCGCGAGGTCGTGACCTTCGACATGCTCTACCCGACCCTGCGGCCAGGCGAGCTCATCGCCGGCACCGACGATGCGCGCTTCCGCGACGCCTGGAAAATAGCGAGTGCCGAGAGCTTCCGGCCGGCGGCGTGATCGCGGCGCCCGTCACGTGCCGACGCGCAGCGGCGCGTTGAGCTTGCGCAGGGCCGCGATGGCGGACAGCGCCGTGATACGGCCGGTCTTGGGATTCTCGGATGGGATGTTCTCGATCGAGAGCGAGAACCGCGCCGAATCCGAATCGACCTCGATGGAATGGCAGTTTCGCGTCACCGCGGGGTCGGCCCATATTTCGATCGTGGTGCGGTCGGGGCCGATGCCGGCGAGCGACAGCGCCGCCGCCACGTTGACGTTTTCCGGGAATCCGGCGGCAGCTTCGCGGGCATTGCCGGCGAACACGCGCTTCGCCTCGTTGA
>DASYNT010000030.1:0-3042 GCA_036008405.1 Xanthobacteraceae bacterium | reverse complement strand
ATCTGGCTGTCGTTTTCTTTGAAGGCCAACTTGGCGGCGGGCATGAAAGGCGGAACACCCCCGTCAGTCGAAACGACAATGCTTACACCCCTCGTCATCCTGGTTTTCACATTCGCCGGCGCCAGCATTGCGGTCGCGTGGCATCGACGATTAATACTGGGCGAACCTCCTGGATTTAGCGGCAGCAATGTCGCCACCAAGGGCCTGTGGCGTTATGTGGGGATTGGGTTTGCGATCGCCCTGATCGCTTTTCTTCCCTTGCTGGTGGTCGTTCTGCCAATATTTATTTTGTCGTCGTCCGTCATTACTGGGGCGGCCCTGAAGTTCGCGATGTTCGTCGCGGCGTCTTTTCTGATTTATCTGACCGCCTTTGCCGTCTTTCTGCGCTTGAGCTTGTTGCTTCCGGCGCGCGCGGTCGGCGATTTGGCCTTGACATTCAAAGAGACGTGGAAACGCACCCGCGGAAATACTTGGCGGATGTTTTGGGGCATTGCGGCCTGCGCGCTGCTGCCCGCACTGACGGCGGAGATCGCCTTATTTGGATTTCTTGGTCCCGGCGTGCCTACCAGCGAGGTGTTCGCCGGTCGCATGGCGGTCATCATGACAATTTTTGTCGTCTACTATCTGCTCACCCTCCCAATCTGGGTCTCTTCAGACGGACGGCGGGTTAAAGCGAGCCCGCCCTATGCTCAGCCACGGCCGGACGCGCTTACACGATCGGCAGCGGGTCGAACTCGCCCTTGAGGATGCTGGTGGGATCTTCGTAACCCATCCACCTGTTGATGGCGGTCGCATAGATGCGGCGGTAGTCGGTGGTGTAGACGAGGTTGCCCTGGCGCAGCTCGGTGAGGCTCGGCATCTTGCCGTATTGGCCGCCTTTCACCGGCGCGCCGATGACGAAGGCGGGGCCGGCGGTGCCGTGATCGGTGCCCTGGCTGGTGTTCTCCTGCACGCGCCGGCCGAATTCGCTGAACGCCATCAGGACCACGTCGTCGGCGCGTCCGAGCCGGGCGACGTCCTTCATGAAGGCGGCGATGTGGTCGGAGGTATAGGTCCACAGGCGGGCGTGGACGTCGCCCTGGTAGACGTGGGTGTCGAAGGCGTTGTTGCGGTAGGCGACATAGTAGATCTTGGTCGGGAAATCGGCCGCGATCAGCGCCGCGACCCGCTCCAGCCCGAAATGCACGAGGCCGTAATCGACCGGAGTGTGGTACTGGGCCCAGGCGTCGCGCACCAGCTGCTCGGCCTGAAGCGCGCTGCGCGACACCCCGTACATGAACTCCTGGGCCTCGTTGGCGCCGCGGCCGCGCGCCGCCAGAAGCTTGAGCGGGGAGGATTCGTCGGCAAAGCCGGAACGCACGAACTTGGCGGGGTCGTCGAACACCAGCGGCACATGGCCGCGCGAGCGCACCGCGAGGGACTGCTGGGTATCGATATTGACGACGTAGTTGTTGTGGCCTTCGGGATCCATGGCGTCGGCCATGCGGCCCACCCAGCCGTACAGCTCGCCGCGGTTGGGCGCCGCGGTCTGCCAATAGGCCATGGAGGCGAAATGGGAGAATGACGGTTGGTCGTAGCCGACGCCGTGCACGATCGCGAGGTGGCCGTCCTTGTAGAGGCGCTCCAGGCCGGCCATGGTGTTCTGGAAGCCGAAATGACCGTCGAGCTTGCGCAGCTTGTCGGGCCGGATGCCGATCCTGGGCCGCGCCCGGTAATAGGCGTCGTCGCCATAGGGCACCACCGTGTTGAGCCCGTCATTGCCGCCGGACAGTTCGACCACGACGAGGATGCGGCCGGGCTTCGGCGCCGGCGCCGCCGCGGCTTGGGAAAAAAACGGCGAACGTCCGAGGCCCGTCGCGCCGAGGATGACGCTGCCGAACCCGGCTTGCAGCAGGTCGCGCCGCGCCACGCCGCCGATGGATTTGAAATTCGCCACGTTCGCCTCCTTGTCCGCCGTTCAGCAGAGCTGGAATTCGGGTGTGCTCATGATGAGGTGCGCGACGAGGCGCAGCGGCCGCTCCGAATAGCCGGCGGCATGGTCGAGGTCGGCGGTGCCGAGCTGCTTTTCCAGGAACGCGATCAGCGCAGTACGTACTTCGGCGTCGAGCGGCACCCGTAGCAGCCGCAGCTGGAGATGGTCGACCGCGTCGGCGGCGGTTTTCGCCCCGGCTGAAACCACGGCGAGCGACAGGTCGAACTGCGCCGCCGCCCGTGGGATCGGCTTGATCCTGCGGACTGCCTCCTGGAACCCGACCAGGCTGCCATAGCGGGTGTTGAAATCCTCGGCGCCGGCGATGACGTTCGCCATCGTCATTTCGCCGCTTTCCATGCCGCCGCCTTCGCCCGGTCCGCGCTCGATCGTCGCCTCGCGGATGTCCATGCCGGCGAGAATGCGGTCGTTGACCCGCCTGATCTCGCTGCCCGGATTGAAGTTCGGATCGGTGAAATTCAGGATGTCGGGGAACAGCACGTCGCGGGCGAAATTGCCCCGCGCCAGCAGCAGGCCCGGAGTGATCCAGGCACGGCCCTGGGCCCAGCCGGCCACTGTCGGCGGATTGAGCAGGATTTGTCCGAGCTCGCGGCTCACCACATAGAGATCGGGAATCCCGGGCAGGCGCCTGGCGCCGAGCCTGCGATAGGTGGAGACGGCGAGCTCGACCGGCCCCTTGATGCGGGTGCCGAACGAAGGCTCGCTGTAGAAGTCGCGCGACAGGAAGATGATGCGCAGCAGCGGCGCAATCTCGTAGTCGTTGTCGCGGAGCATAGCGCCCAGTCGCGCCTGCATCGTGGGCGAAATGTCGTCGCGGACGAAATAGCGGTAGAGCTTGCCGGCAATGAACTCGGCCGTGACCTTCTGCTCCAGGATGATGCGCAGGACGTCGACGCCGTCGAAATTGCCGATGCGGCCGAGGAAGGTCTTGGGCCCGTCGTCATGCTTGGCCGGATCGACCTTGAAGGCGAGGTCGTCGTCGATCCAGCCGGTGAAGGCGCGGGCGCCCTCGCGGATGTCCTGCTCCGAATAATTGCCGACGCCCATGGTGA
>DASYNT010000029.1:0-8773 GCA_036008405.1 Xanthobacteraceae bacterium | reverse complement strand
TGGTTTTGGGTGGGGGCAATTCCACGGCACAAACTCGCGACCAGAGCCTCCTCCCCAACCCTCCCCCGCAAGCGCAGGGGAATCGCATCTGAGTAGAGCTCTATTGCAATGAAGTAAAAAGTTGATTCTGAAGAAGGCTTTCCTGATTCGGGAGGGCCGTGATGGAATCGCTGATCTCTATCTTTCGTGAAGTCCGGGACCCCCGTGACTTCAATGCTCAACACGATCTTCCGGCTATGCTGTTCATTGGGTTGGCGGCGACTTTGTGTGGTGCGAAGTCTTGCGTCGATATCGCGGATTTTGCTGCTGCCAACGAGGACGAGCTTGCCGAGATCGTCGACCTTCGTCATGGCGCACCGAGCCACGACTGCTTCAGCCGGGTGTTTCGTCTGCTTGATCCGGACGAGATGGCGCAGGCTTTTGCTGGTTTCGTCGCGGCGCTGCGCCAGGGGCTCGGGCTCGATCCGGCCGCGGGCGTGGTCGCCGTCGACGGCAAGAGCTTGCGGCGCGGCTATGAGCGCGGCCGCCGCCACATGCCGCCGCTCATGGTGAGCGTGTGGGATGCCGAGACGCGGCTGTCGCTGGCGACCCGGCACGCGCCGGGCGGCAATGAAGTGGCGGCCACGCTGGCGGCCCTGAAAGGCCTGGTTTTGAAGGGCTGCATCGTCACTGGCGATGCTTTGCATTGCCATCCGGCCATGGCCGCGCAGGTGCGCGCGACGGGCGCCCATTACGCTTTGAAGCTCAAGGCCAACAACGCGCCGCTGTTCAACTGCGCGCTCGCGGCCTTCGCGGCGGCCGATACCGGCGGGACGCTCAAATCCTACGAGGAGAGCAACCGCGGTCACGACCGCGAAGAACGCCGCCGCGCCAGCGTGATTGCCCGACCTGCGGACGTGCCGGCTTTCCCCGATCTCTGCGCCCTCGGCCGCATCGAGGCCGAACGAAAGGTCAACGGCAAGTCGACCCAGACGGTGCATTATGTGGCGTTGTCCAAGCGCCTCACGCCACAACGCCTGCTCGAAGTGACGCGCCGGCATTGGAGTGTGGAAAATCAACTGCACTGGCGTCTCGACGTCGTGTTCCGCGAAGACGATGCCCGCACCCGCAAGAATTACGGGCCACAAAACCTTGCCGTCATTCGCCGCATCGCCATCGACATCTTGCGCGCCCACCCGGATAATCGATCCGTGGCGCGCAAAATGAAACTCGCAGCTTGGAAGAAGGAATTCTTCTTCGAACTCTTTGCTTATCTGCGATAGCCCTGCCCTGAAGACGGGGAGGGAAAGTGCAGCGTAAGCCGAGGATCGCTTTGTCACATCGTAGTGATAGCGAGCGTTGCGTTCCTTGCAGCAGGTGGTCCGGCGTTCGCGCAAGCCCCCGCGCAGGAGCGGGGACCTGCCAAAGACGAGATTCCCGCTCTGGCGTCGGCGCAGTTCGCCTGGCTCGCCTTGGGCGTCGAATGGCTGGAGCCGCCGGCGGGACTGGGCCACGGCCCGATCCGGCAGGACCCTGCCCATCCCTTCCACGGCAACCGGGACGGCCCCGGCCAGGTGACGCCGCACATCGGCGATGCCAAGGACCCCGTGCTCAAGCCGTGGGCGGCGCGGCAGATGCAGGCGTCGAACGACGAGGTGCTGGCCGGCAAACGCGGGCTTCCGTTCTCCGCCCAATCGGCCTGCTATCCGGGCGGCGTTCCCGAGCAATTGCTGACGCCGGCGCAGCCATTCTATTTCATCCAGACGCAAGGCGAAGTGTGGATGATCTGGGAAACCGACCACATGGTGCGTCGCATCTACATGACCGACCAGCACTCCGAGACGGTGAAGCCGTCATGGTTCGGCGAATCGATCGGTCATTACGAAGGCGGCGACACTCTGGTGGTCGACACCGTCGGGCTCCAGGCCCGCAACAGCTTCCTCGACTGGCTCCGCACCCCCCATAGCGAGAAGGAGCACGTCGTCGAACGCTTCAAGCTGTCCGCCGACGGCAATTCGCTGGAAGTCCTGGTCGAGGTCGACGACCCCGACACTTTCAACGAGCCGCTCTACATGATGCGGCGCTGGCGCAAGGTGCCCAACCAGCGCCTGGAGATGGTCTGCGCCGAAAACAACGGCGATCAGTTCGGCAAGAACCTGTTCCCCGTCCCGCAGGCCGAAACGCCCGATGTCTGAACGCCGGCGTGAGCCCCCGATCGGTCTGGACGCGGCGGTGAGGGCCTGGACTACTTCTCCGCAGCTGCCGCCATGGCGACGATGTCCTTGGGCGTGGCGACGATGGCATCGCTGATGTTCTGGACCTCGATGCCCGCGGTGGGATCGACCTCGGCTCCCGCCCGCTCGGCCTGGGCGAGGAATTCGGGATCCTTCACCAGGCGATCGAAGGCATCGCGCAGCGCGGCGACGCGCTCGCGCGGCACGGCGCCGTGTACCAGGAGCGCCCGGCCGATCGCCGAGCCGCTGGAGAGAAATTCCACCAGCTGCTTCTGCTTGGGATCGGCCAGCAGTTCCTGCATCAAGGGAACGTCCGTCAACTCCTTGTGCCGCACCAGGCCGGACTGGATGACCGGCCGCAGCGTACCGTCCGCCACGTCCGTGCGCAGACGCCATGCGTTCCAGGAACTGGAGATCAGGTCCACTTCGCCGCGTGCCAACACCATCGGAAATTCCATCGAGCCGGGATAGCCGCAGATGATGCGGAATTTGAAGCCGCCATAGGCTTTGAGGATCGACGGATTGGCGTAGCTCTGCGACAGCCGGCTGCTGCACCCCACCTTGGTTTCGACCCGACGCATTTCATCGATGGTCTTGGCGGGCGCTCCCTTGCGCATCATGAAGACGGCATTCACGTTGGCAAAGGATCCGAGATAGGCGAGGTCCTGGACCTTCCATTTGCCGATCTCGGGCTGGGTCAGCTGGGTGAGCGCGATGGTCTCGGGAAACAGGCCCAGGAGCGTTCCGTCCTTCGGCCCATAGCTGTAGAGAAACTGCAGGGCGCCCGCGCCGGCGCCGCCCTGCTTGGTCTGCACCACGACTTGGGGATGCCCGGGGATGTATTTGCCCAGGTGGGCCGCCGCCAGCCGGGCATAGAGATCATAGGAGCCGCCGGCGGGATGCCCGATCAGGATGACGACGGTCTTGCCGCGGTAGAAGTCCTCGACGGAATTCTGCGCCGACGCGAGCGAGCCCGCGAACGCCACGAAGAGCGCGACCGCCGTTCCCGCCACGGCCCGCGGCCAACTTGCAATGTCTCGACTCATAAGTCACCTCGGCGCGGTGCCCCGTGGGTCTGCGTCGTCGATCAATTCGCCAGGATTCCGATCGTCTTGAGGTCCGGCGGCGGCGGCAAGGCCCGAATGTAGGCGAAGATGTCGGCCACGTCCTGGTCCGACAGCACCGCCTCGACATAGGGGGGCATCTCGTCGGCCGGCCGGCGCACCTGATTGCGGAAGGCCGCGAATGGAATCGGCTGCTGCGCGATCCGCAGCCCGGCGGCGCGGCCGCCGCCGCCCTGGCCGACCGTACCGTGGCAATAGGAACAGCCGTCGGCGAGCCACAGCGACTTGCCCTTGGCGGCATCTCCCCGGGGGGCCTCCTGCGCCTGGGCGGCGCAGGCGCCCCAAGCGAACGCCGCCAGAGCAAACACGCGGCCGACACGAGTCATCGTCATCGCGACCTCCCTCACCGTCCCTGCGTCACCACGTCGACCAGCACCGGCTCGCCGTTCTTGACCAGGGCGATGCCGCGCTTGAGCGCGGGCGCGAGGTCGCCCGGATCGGTGATCGGGCCGATGCCCGCGATGCCCATGCCCTCCGCGATCTTGGCATAGTCGATGAAAGGATCGCGCAGCGTGGTGCCGATATGGGCGCGATCGATGCCGCGCATATGGCGGTCGGCCATGCGCTGCACATGCATGAGCTCCTGGTGGTAGCCGCGATTGTTGTGCATCACGCTGAGGATGGGAATCTTGTGATGCGCGGCGGTCCACAGCACGCCGATGGTCATCAGGAGGTCGCCGTCGGGCTGCAGCGCGACGGTGAGGCGGCCATGCCTGCGGTTGGCGAGCGCCGCGCCGACCGAGGCGGAGGCGGCATAGCCGATGCCCATGCCGCCGCCGTCGCCGATGAACTGATAGGGCTTGTCCATGGTCCACAGCCGCTGCGGCCAGTAGCTCACCTGCGAGGTCGGCGATGCCAGCGACCAGTCCTCGTCTTTGATCTGGGCCCACAGCTCCGCGCACAGGCGCGCGGTGGTGATCGGGCTGTCGTTCCAGCCGAAGGTGGCATCGAGCCGCGAGCGCTCGAAATCGGCACGGTGGCTTGCCGCGAGCTTCTTGCCCCGCGCCTCGTAGGCCGCCTTCTGCTCGCCGTTGACGAGCTTTTTCACCGCCTCGATCAGCGCCGGCATGGTGGCCTCGGCATCGGCCGCGATGGCGAGATCGATGTCCTCGAAGCGCTGGAAATCCTGGTAGTTCGACTTGGTGTAGAGATCGCCGGTGCCGATGCTGATGGTCCTGGCATCGGCCTTGGCGATGTGGCGGGAGGAGCGCTGGGTTCCATCCTTGAAGGAGTTGAGCGAATTCCAGAAGTCGCTCATTTCGAGACCGAGAACGAGGTCCGCCTGGGCGACATGCCCGCGCGCGCGGCTGCTCTGGTTGAGCGGATGGCGCGACGGCATGTTGAGGCGGCCGCTGGTATCGATGATGGCGCATTGCAGCACCTCGGCGAGCGCGACCAGGTGCTTGGAGCCGGTCGGCGTGCGCGCATAGCGGTCCGCGATGATGACCGGACTTTCGGCGTTCACCAGCAGCCGTGCCGTCTCCGCCACCGCGCCGGAATCGCCCTGGGGGTTGGCGACCTGCGGGAGCTTGGGGATGCGGAGCTTGGCGTGCTCGGGGATCGGGTCTTCCTGCATCGTCGCATCGGCGACGATCACCACCGATCCGGTCGGAGGCGTCATCATGATCTTGTAGGCGCGCACGCTCGATTCGGCGAAATGCTGGAGCGAGGCCGGATAGTCGTCCCATTTCACGTAGTCGCGCACGATCGCGGCGGCGTCCTGCACGGTGTGGTTCCATTCCACGCCCGGCCGCCGCATGGTGGCGTCGAGGACATTGCCGATCACCATGTAGACGGGAACGCGGTCGCACCAGGCATTGTAGAGGGCCATGGTGGCGTGCTGCAGCCCGACGGCGCCGTGCGCGAACGCGCAAAGCGGTTTGCCCTCGATCTTGAAATAACCGTGGCCCATGGCCACCGAAATCTCCTCGTGGGAACAGGTGAGGAATTCCGGGCTCTTGTTGCCGCCGTAATTGATCAGCGACTCGTGCAGGCCGCGAAAGCTCGACGCCGGATTGGCCGCCATGTATTCAAAGCCGAGCGTCTTGATCACGTCGACCATGAAATCGCTGCCGCTCTTGCCGAGGGTGAGCGGCTCGAGCGCGGCCGGCGGGGCGGTCTCGGCCACTTTGTCGGGCAGCGGCACTGGATTGCGCGGCGCCGGCGCCTGGGCGGCGGCCTCGCGCGGAGCCGCCAGGGCCGCGGCCCCGGCCAACGTTGCACCTTTCAGGAATCGGCGACGCTTCTCATTCGGCACGTCTTGCTTGGACATGGCGGTCCCTCCTCGATGTCTTCCCGACGACCGGAGCGGCGGGCGCGGTGGCCCGGCTCGCCCTGGTCGCACGTATTCATTCCGTCGGCCATGGCAGGCATTCGGCGATGCCTCGTCCCATGATCCACGTTATGTCGTCCGGCGACAGGAATTTCATTTCCTCGGTAAACAGCGTCACGGCCTGCCGATAGGTGCAGCCGGTGCGCGACAGCATCGCCGACAGGTCGGTTCCCCAGAACGAGCGCCGCGGCCCGAACGCCTCGATGATGCGCCGGACATAGGGCTGCGTGCTCCGATAGGGATAGGGCGGCGACGAGCACTCGGGAATCTGTGTGAGCTTGACGAAGACATTGGGGTGGCTCGCGAGCGTGAGGGTCTGCTCGATGGAGGGCAGCAGCGTCTCGTCCTTCATGCCGCGCACGCGGCCCATGTGGTCCAGGATGAGGCGCAGTCCCGGGTGGCGCGACGCGACCGCGGCGATCTCGGCCTGCAGCGTCGGTGCGTTGAGCATCACCGGGATGCCGAGCCGCTCCGCCGCCGGCCAGAACCAGTCCACGGTACCGTCGGTCATCCAAGGGCGATCCCACTCATGATGGAGGGTGAGCCTTACGCCAAGCATACCCGGCTGGTCTTTCCAGGTTTCAAGCATCTGGCGACTTTCGGGCTTGTCGACGGGAATACGCCCCATGACGGCAAAGCGCCGGGGGTACTTGGCAGCGGCCTCCAGGGCGTAGTCGACGCGGTCGCCCTCCCAGGACGGCGGGACCAGGATGGCGCGGTCGACGCCCGCCTCCGCCATCATCGCGCTCAGCTTCTCATACCCGATCGGCGTTTCCAGATGCGCCTTGCGCCCCGGCTGCCACGGCCGGTCCGGTCCGGCGGCGCGCCAGACATGTACGCCGGAATCCGTGATGATCATCGAGCGCTTCCAGTGGCATCGGGATGCCTGTCGGCGTCAACTCTCGGTTCTTCGGCCGTTGCCGTCAAGGCGGCAATGGCGATCCCTCGCGGTCGAAGTCCAAGCGGTCCCAGGCATTTGTTCGATTAACCTGCCCTCAATCGGTGTCATTGCCTGGCTCGACAGGGCAATCCGGTGCTCCCGGCCGGTGGTTGCCGGATCGCCCGGTCGAGCCAAGGGTCGAGCCAGGCGATGAGAACGAAGTGAGTGTGTCAAACGAAATCAGCTGAGGAGACACGGAACAGCTTGCCGGATCCCGCCCACGCGATCGCTCGCGATTTCCCGGTGATAGAGTCGAAGCAGCAATTTGTCAGCCCCCTCATGCAAATCGCAACGGCCCGGCGCACCTTCATGAAACTGTCATGCAGGCGTGATCGATCCACAACCCTCAGCTCGCAATGCAGGGATGGACGTTTTGAATTCCATGGCGACCGACGCGACGACGCTCGACAAGACCGGCGAAATCATCGTGCGCACCTCCACCGAGGACGACGTCCCGGCCATGCTCGCGATCTATGCCCACCATATCCAGCGCGGCCTCGGCGCGTTCGACGTCGAGCCGCTGCACGGCGACGACATCAAGCGCCGGCGCAAGAACATGCTCAAGCGCCGGCTGCCGCACCTCGCCGCCGAACAGGCCGGCGCCGTTATCGGCTACGCCTATGCGGTGCCGTTCCGCAAGCGTCCGGCCTACCGCTACGCGGTCAAGCACTCGATCTACGTGCACCCGGATCACCTGCATTCCGGCGTCGGCCGTCGTCTTTTGCCGGCGCTCATCGAGGCCTGCGCCGCCGCCGGCTATCGCCAGATGATCGCCTATATCGATGTCTCCAACGCGCCGTCGCAGCGCCTGCACGAGGGGTTCGGGTTCGAGCACGCCGGCCTCCTCAAGGGCGTCGGCTTCAAGTACGGGCGCTGGAGCGACACCATCCTGATGCAGCGTGCGCTCGGGCCCGGCGATACCACGCCGCCCGGCGCCGGCGACGGCACGCCGATCCCGCAGAGCGACCTCTGAGGTTCTCCCCCCGCACGCACCCGCATCCCGGGGAAGCGAGCTTCATTCCCGCACGACATAGGTGTGGAACCGAACCGTGCCGTCCTTCTCGGTCTCCCGGTAAACTCCCTGTATCTCGGCCTCGAAGCCGGGAAACAGGTTGGCGCTGCGCTCGAACATTTGGAGGTAGTCGAGCATCGGGCGCGCGCGCGCGTCGAGTCGCTCGCCGGGGACGATGGTGGCGATGCCCGGCGGGTAGACCACGAACATCGTGGTGGCGATGCGCCCGAACGCCTGGTCGATCGGCACGTAGTCGACATTGTTGCGCACCATCTGGCGCACCGCCTCATGGGGCGGCATGGCGAGCGTCGGCAGGTGCGCGGGCGCGAACTGGGCGCGCTGCAGGCTGCTGGTCGCGCTGTCGCGGAAGAAGGCATGCATCTGCGCGCACAGGTCGCGCAGCCGGAGCCCCGCATAGCGCGCCGGGCGCCGGCGCACGAACTCGCCGATGGCGTCGTCGAGGCGGGCATTGTCGTCGTGCAGCTTCTTGAACGCCACCAGCGCGCTCAAGAGCGTGCCGGCCTTGCTCGATTCGACACCGGGCGTGAGCAGGAACAGCAGCGAATTGAGGTCGTTCTTCTCCGGCACCACGCGGTTCTCGCGCAGATACTGGGCGACCACCGGAGCCGGGACGCCGTGTCCAGCATAGGCGCCGGTGTCGCGGTCGAAGCCCGGCGTCAGCAGGATCAGCTTGTTGGGATCGGTGATGGCGTATCCCGGCGCCACATGGGTGAAGCCGTGCCACCGCGCGCCGGGCGCCAGCTCCCAATAGCGCGCCGAGGTCGCGAGATCGTCGGTCGACACATTCTCCCAGGCGGTCTCGCTTGTGGCGCCGTCGCCGTCCGTCACGGTGACGCGATCGGGCACGAAGGCCTCGAAGAACCAGCGCCGCGCCGGGTCCTGCTCCTTGTCCTCGAATTCGCGCCGGATCGCCCGTACCTTCTTGCGCAGCTCGATGCCGAGCCGGATGGTATCGTCCCACAGCACCTCGCCGGAGCGGCCTTTCATCATCTGCGCGCCGACATCGAGGGAGGCGAACAGCGGATAGAACGGCGACGTCGAGGCATGCAGCATGAAGAACTCGTTGAAGCGGCGATGCTCGATGCGCCGGCGCTGCCCCTTGATGTGGCGGTCCTTGACGTGGATCTGGGA
>DASYNT010000028.1:0-2350 GCA_036008405.1 Xanthobacteraceae bacterium | reverse complement strand
TCGGCCCGGCCAGGCGTCGCCTGCGCTGCCGCCGATTCATCGTAAATCCACGACACGACGCTGCGGACATGTAGTTCGGCTTCGGGGTGCGTGATGTCGATCCAGGCGAGGACGTTGAAACCGGTGACATCAGGTTTGCCGTTATCGTCGTTGGCGATGCCGATATGAACGACGCGCTTGCGCTGGCGACGCAAGGCGGCATCCAGCATCGGGCCGAGCTCGGTCGAGGGATCGAGGATCACGCTGCTGCCGGTCCAGGTGCGAACGGTCGAGACGGCGGCCGTCGTCTTGAAGCCGCCGGGGCCGGCGAAGACAAGGCTGTGCCTGCTGCCGTGGGTGCAGGGATCGATCAGGAGCGGGGCCTTGCCGCCGATACCCCAGCTGCTCTTGTCGGCGGGACCGAAGGGGATGCCGGCGACGGTCTGATCGTGATCGACGCGGTACGCCTCGCCGACGACGATGCCGCCATGGATCGGGTGAGGTCCGGGGAACAGCTTTTTCGCGTCGGCGAGCGATCGCCACTGGCTGTGGCCGTGATTGCTGGGTGGGGAAGGCCAGGTAGGCGAGCACGTCATGCTCGCTGTCGTCCATCAGCGCGGCGAGCTTGGGCCAGCGCGGCCGCAGCTGGTCGGCGACATGCCGCCAGGTCTGGTGCGCGGCGTCGGCGTCCGGTTGCAGGAAGGCTGGCGGATCGTGGCGGCGACCATGGTGTGCTGGCCTTTGGGCACATGCGCCAGGGCGTTTCGCATCCAATGAACCCGGCACCGTTGCCAGGTGGCGCCGAGCACGCGGGTGATCGCGTGGCGCAGCCCGTCATGCGCGTCGGAGATCACCAGCTTGACACCCTTGAGGCCGCGTTTGACCAGGCCCTTCAGAAAGGCCAACCAGAACGGCTCGGCTTCCGACGGGCCGAGGCCGAGCCCGACGATCTCGCGCCGGCCCTCGGTGTCCACCGCGACGGCGATTATCGCGGCGACCGCGACGATGCGCCCGCCATCGCGGACTTTGAGATAGGTCGCATCGAGCCACAGATACCGCCATTCGCCGTCGAGCGGGCGGTCGAGAAAGGCATTGACCCGCTCATCGATGTCCTTGCACAGCTTGGAGACTGCTCTTCGAGATGCCGGAGAGCCCCATCGCCTGCACCAGCTCGTCGACGCGGTGGGTCGACACGCCGCCGATCCAGGCCTCCTGGATCACCATGACGAGCGCCTTCTCGGCGGTCTTGCGCGGGGCTCCAGGAAGGGCGGAAAGTACGAGCCCTGGCGCAGCTTGGGGATGCGCAGGCTCAAGCTGCCAAGCCGCGTCTCGAGGCTGCGGTCGCGATAGCCGTTGCGGTAATTGAGCCGCTCGGCGCTGCGCTCGTGCCGCCCGGCCCCGATCAGCCCTTCGACATCGGCTTCCATCAGGAGCTGCAGCACCGCCTCCGCCACGGCGCGCAGAAAATCACTATCGCCGCTCTTCTGCAGCAGCTCGACAAGCGCCATTCTGTCCTCGGTCATCGGGTCCTCGGTGGTTGCTGGTGGTTCTTGCAATTCCACCTTAACGCACCCTCCCGGTGACCGCCCGTCGCTCACGCGCGCGCCGGGCTTCATGTAATGGGGCATTGCGCCCGACGCGCGCTCACCGCCGATTTTCCACCACCACCGCGGACGCTAACCTCCCAGATCACGATCAGCGCCTCCTGTACCGCGTCGTCGTAGACCCTGCGCCCGGGTCTCGGGCCAGAATGCCGGTTCGGTCGGCCAGCCCGAAAAAGGCGCATCGCGTGCTTGCGGTAAAAGCCGGTAACCGCCGTGAACTCGTCGAGGATACGGCTCCGCTCCGTCCTATCCGCCGGCGAATACCGCTCCGCTATCGCTGCCACCAGTTCGTCTCGCGCCACCATGCTGATCCGCCTCATCCTTGACCCCGACGATGAACATCGGTCGGGAGCAAATCAGATTAATGAGATGAGGCAATGGTTCAGCTTCCAGGAACATTCCAAGCGAGGCAATGCGGCCTCTCACCCTGTTTGCCGCGCCGCAACGCTGGACGTCCGCGGCTTCGCTTTCCGCGCGGCGGGTCGTCAGCCCATCGATCTCGGATGGCGTGCCGCATTCCCTGACTGGCAGCCTGCCGCCGAAACCGGCGACGACGCGCAGTTGCTGCCGGCGTTCTGCATCGCCTCGATCAGAGTGCCTTCATTGTATCGGGGTGGGGGGCGGGTTTCCTTGTCCTCAATGGTTGGGTTCTCTGTATCCCTCCGCGGGCGGCCGCCTTTTCGGGATTGGCGGAATGATCGAGGGTTGGGGCTTTCGATTTCGGCGGGTGATGGGAAGTGTCCACAAGCTCGATTATGGGCACAAGT
>DASYNT010000027.1:0-7161 GCA_036008405.1 Xanthobacteraceae bacterium | reverse complement strand
CGACGGCGGCAAGAGCTGGGCCGAGGCGGCGCTGCAAAGCCCCGTGATGAGCAAGGCGCTGACGCGCTTCCGCATGCCGTGGCGATGGGACGGCCAGCCGGTGGTGCTGCAGAGCCGGGCCTGGGACGAGGCCGGCAACGTTCAGCCGACCCGTGCCGAACTGATCGCCCAGCGCGGCGAGCCCCGGACGAATCCTCCCGTCACCGCCTTTCCGATGGGACACATGAACTCGATCACCAGCTGGGCGATCGACGGCAAGGGGGAGGCCAAGCATGTCTATAGCTGAGACGGCCATCCGCAATCTCGTCGGTGCCGCCCTGTTCGCGCTCGCCTCGAGCGCGGGCGCGGCGATCGCCGCCGATACCCCCGGACTGGGCGAGAAGGCGACCGAGGCCGATCTCGCCAAGTGGGACCTCAGCATCGGGCCGGACGGCGTCGGCTTGCCGCCGGGCAGCGGCACCGCCGCCCAGGGCGCCGCCATCTACGCGCAGAAGTGCGAACTGTGTCACGGCAAGGACGGCGGCGGCGGCATCGCCAACAGGCTCGTCGGCGGCATCGGTACGCTTGCCGGACCCGGCGAGGCGGTCAGGACGGTCGGCAGCTACTGGCCGTTTGCGACGACGGTGTTCGACTTCACGCGGCGGGCCATGCCATGGACGCAGCCCAAGTCTCTCACCGCCGACGAAACCTACGCGCTGACCGCCTACATCCTCAAGCTCAACGGGATCATCGGCGATAACGACGTGATGACTGCCGACAGCCTGCCCAAGGTGAAGATGCCGAACCGCGACGGCTTCGTCAGCGCCTATCCGAACAAGCACTGACGTTCGTCAATGGTCGTTCCGGGGCGCGCTCGCGCGCGAACCCGGAACCAGGCTGCGGCCGTTACGACGATTTGCTGGGTCATTCCGGGGCGCCGCGTCAGCGGTGAACCCGGAATCCAGAGGGGCTCGCTCCGACGCTATTTCTGCACCACTTCCCGGCCGGCCGCCCCTCAGCACCAATAGCGATGCCACACGCGGCCTACGTCAACAAGGCGCGAGCCACGGCGGCGGGGAAATAGCCCCACCGCTTGCAGGTTTTGCCTTCGCGTGACGCAAAGTCGACGCAATCCCGGCTTACCCGCTGGGCATGGAGAAGGGGCTCCATGTCACAGCACAAAAATTCACGGCACAAGAATTCGCGGCAGGTCGGTCGAATCGGTTTTTCCAGGCGGCCGGCAGCAGGGCTCTGTCTTCTGGCGGCGGCCGCACTGCTTTTTCTGGCCGGAGACGGCGCGGCGTTCGAGCGCCGCGCGGCGACGGCTGCGGCACGTCCCGCTCCGGCGCGGCTGTTCGGGCCGAGGGCCGCCCCGCCGAATTTCGGGCGCAACGCCGGCCCGGCGCCCCGCAACCCGGCTGAGCCGGGGCAACACGCGCTCGACCATGCCGCCCAGCCGCAGCATCCGCTCGATCACGGTCCACTCGAGCGCGGTCCGCGCGGCGAGGGACCCACGGCGCAGAGCCGTGAGAATCAGGAGCACGGAAACCCGGGCCGTCCGAATCAGAACGAGCGCGGCGCAGCATCGCTCGATCGCCGCAATCCCGTCGCCGAGCCGCGCGGGCTGCCTGCCAACGGCGGTTTTCGCAACGGCGGATTGCCGGGCGGCTTCGCACGCAACGGGCTTCCGCATCGGCCGTTTCCCGGCGAAGCCGGCTTCACCGGGGTCCCGCCGCGCGGGGAGACGCGGTTCATTCCCAACGAAATGGTGTTCCACGTTCCCTCCAACGTGCCGCCGCAGACCGTCGACGCGGCGGCGCGCCGGCTCGGCCTGGTTGCCGTCAGTTCGCAGAATCTGACGCTCTCCAGCGGAACCCTGTTCCACTTCCGCATCGATAATGGCCGGCAGGTCGCCGACGTCGTGCGCGATCTCGAAGCCGAGAACATCGGGATCGCCCAGCCGAATTACGTCTACCGCCTGCAGCAGGACACCCGCGCGCCGGCGACGCTGCCGCCGACGCCGCGCGGCGATCCCGCGCAATACGTGGTGAGCAAGCTGCGGCTGGCCGAGGTTCACAAGATCGCGACCGGGGCCGGCGTGCTGGTCGCCATGATCGACTCCCAGATCGACACCGCTCATCCCGACCTCGGCGGCGCCATCGCCGGCCAGTTCGATGCCGTCGGCAACCGCGACAAGCCGGACGAGCACGGCACCGAGATGACCGGGGCGATCGTCGCCCACCGCAAGCTGCTCGGCGTCGCGCCGCGGGCGCGCATCCTGGCGATCCATGCATTCAGCCCGGAGGCGCAGAGCGGTGCGCAGACCACGACGCAGCACATCCTCGCCGGCATCGACTGGGCGATCGCCAAGGGCGCCCGCATCATCAATATGAGCTTCGCCGGCCCCTACGACCCCCTGCTGTCCCAGGCGCTCGAGAAGGCGCACGAAAAGGGGATCGTGCTGATCGCCGCAGCCGGCAATGCCGGGCCGCAATCCCCGCCCCTCTATCCCGCGGCGGACGAGAACGTCATCGCGGTGACGGCCATCGACGAAAACGACAAGCTGCTGCCCCAGGCCAATCAGGGCCCGCACATCGCGCTGTCGGCTCCCGGCGTCAACATCCTGGAGACCGCGCCCAACGCGTCCTATGAATTCACCACCGGAACCTCGGTGGCGACCGCCCATGTCAGCGGCGTCGCCGCCCTGATCATCGAACGCAATCCCGCCATCGACGTCGCGGCGCTCGAGCAGCTGCTGTATTCGACCGCGCGGAGCCTGGGACCGAACGGGCGCGACAGCCAGTTCGGATTCGGCCTGGTCGACCCGCTGCACGCACTCGAGGCTCTCGAAGCGAAGGTGGCGATGGGCGCGGCGAAGCCGGCGGCAGCCGCGACGCCGCTGCCGCGGCCGTTCCCGGTTTCGGCGACGTCCGGCATGACCGTGAGCCAGGTTCCGCTTGCTCCCGGCCCGGGAGCGACGAACAGCGAAACCGATTTCGTCGCCGTCGCCGAGAAGAAACGCCTCAACGCCTGCCTTCAGGAAGGCACCTCCAAGGGCATCCGCGGTCCCGAGCTGCGGGACTACACCGTGGTCTGCGTTGCGGAGGCGCGGCTCACCTGCCTCAAGCAGGCGGTGGCGCAAAAGGTGCGCGGACCGGACCGCCGCGACTTCATGGGCAAGTGCCTGGGGTCATAGGTCAGCTGGCGAGCCCGCGCGCATCGGGTGTCGCACCGTTCGATCGTTCTTCGGCCACGGCCCAACGGCCAACTGAAATTCATGGTCACTTTTGCGGCTGATTGAAATAGCGAAGATCAGGCGGCCGCTGACCCTTCTTTGCAGGCATGATCATGCCGTCGGCGCTGAGATAGTAAGGCTCTCCCTGGATGCGGATGTGACTGTTGTTCTCCATGCAGTTGTCCTCGACCCACCACGGATGCGGGTTGGGGCTGCGGCGATAATGCTTGGTCACCGTCCAAGGATGCGTCAAGGCATGATCGAAGACGGTGACCTCGTTGCTTATGACGTCGGGATCGTTCTTGTCGAAAGTATAGCGCTCCTTCACGATGGTCTGGTTGTCGGCATGCAGAGGCAGTCCGCTGGCGTCGAAGGCGCGGGGACCCTTCATGTTGCGCGTTTCCACTTCGAGCACGTCGTAGCGGCCGTCTCCCTTCGTATCGATCCAACGACCGATGGAAATCCCGAGGAAAGACGGATCCACATCGGTCGGAAAGTCGCGCCCATCGGTAAAGATGCGGCGGCTGTCGAGCACGTGGAACACCAGGATGTGGAATGTTTCCGGCGTTATGACGAATTCCATCTCGCCATAGCCGTTGGTCACGCGCGGCATCCCGGGCGAAAGACACCAGGTGGTCGGGTCGGTGCCTTGGCCGCCTTCCGCCACATCCTTGAGGTTTTCCTCGAAGATGGCTTGATACTCGGGAGTGAGCGGCGCTTCTTGCCCAAGACCCCTCGGCTTGTCGGGCACGTATTTCACCGAGCCGCCGATCGCGGTCCACTGGCCCCTCAGGTCGGGATATTTCGATTCATCATGCGCGGTGGCGCTCACAATTTCCATCATCAGCGCAGCTGAGAACGCGACGACACCGACCAAGCTGCAATACCGCATGATGTTCTCCCTGTGCGCACGGCCCTGTTGATCGACACCAAAACTATCCCAACATCCGTGCCTCAGGTAGGGGCCGTGCGGCACGGGGGGCGGAACGCTGCTTGGCGAACGCTGCTTGGCGAAAACTGCTTGGGCACTCCTGCGCCTTGTTCAGCACGTTCTGGGATCACTGCCGACATTGGTGTAACAATCCTACCCAAGCGTTCGGATCGGGAGGAGTCTCATGACCATCTACGGATACGTCATCACGGCCGCGTTGTTCACGGCGATCGGATGGTTTGCCGCGGCCGGCGGCAACACCGCCGCTGTCGGCAAGGAGCCGAGATTCCCCCAGCTCACGATGCAGGACTTGAACGATCGGCAACGTCCGCTCGGCGAAGCGATCATGAAGATCTCGAAAGTGGGGATCGCAGGCCCCTATAATCCGATGTTGCGCAGCCCGGTGTTCGGCCAGCGCATGTTCGACCTGCTCGCCTACCTGCGATGGGATACCTCGGTGCCGCTGCGGCTCAACGAGTTCGCGATCCTGATCGTCGGGCGGCAATGGCGCTCCCAGGTCGAGTGGTACGCCCATGGGCCGCTCGCCGAGAAGGCCGGGCTGTCGCCGGGGATCATCGCCGAGCTCAAGGCCGACAAGCGGCCGTCGAACATGGCAGCCGATGAGGAAGCGGTCTACGATTTCATCACCGAGCTGACGACCAAGCGCGCCGTCTCCGACGCGACCTTTGCTCGCGCCAGGAAACTGCTCGGCGAGCAGCAGGTCGTCGACCTCACCGCCGTCGCCGGAACCTACATCACCGTCGCCATGCTGCTCGCCATGGCGGAGGAAACCGTGCCACCCGGCGTGGAGCCGCCGTTCAAGCCGGGCGAGCCGTGAGATTTCCGAAGCAGCTCCGGTGAGGGCGATCGAATCCCGACTGCCCTCACCGGCGGGCCTGCCGCGTCAGCCGCGGAACCAGATGCCGGGATGCCAGACCCAACGGCCGCCCTCGAACGCATGATGACCTTTGATCCAGACGTGGGCGGGGGACGGGCGGGCGGGCACAACCTCGACCACCGCCGCCGGCATGACCGGAACGACGCCGCGGATGTGATGGCCTTTCGCCCAGAACCACGCGCCGCCGCGCCAGACCCAATGACCGGGCACCCAGTTGTAACCGGCGCCCGGCGCGGCGGGAACGACCTCGACGATCGGCGCCGGCATCGCCCGTTCGACGACGACCGCCTGGGCGGCTGCGATCCCGCCGCCGATGCCGACCAGCAGAGCGGCAACGCAAGCCGTGCGCGCTAAACGAAGAGACGAACTTGACATGATGAATTCTCCTTCGGGAAGGTGGACGCTTTGAACGTGAAGGGAAACTCCGCACCCCTCGCGACGCGGATTAGCGCCGCGAGTTGGAATCGACCCTGACTGCTCCATTTATTCGGCATTCATGCGTCGGCCACATGACCGCCGCAAGGGCGCCGCAGCGCCGCCCCACCGCCGAGCGGCTGCGCAAAAAGGATTGACGAATATATCGGACGCGCCGAAGCGTCACCGCCGCGATGAGGACCCTCGCCGACGCGCCGCCGGGATTTTCGAGCACATCGCGCGACGTTCCGAGATTTCGGTCTCGGCGCTCGCACAGGGCTCGCGCACCGAACCCGAAGCCGAATGCGGCACGCTTCAGAACCGGTCGACGTAACGCCGCCCCCTCAGGCGCGGGCGCGGAACGCCAATACGACGAGCGCCACGCCCTGCACGAGAAGGAGCACGCCGAAGACCAGAGGCACCGCCAGTGCTGCTGCGATCGGCGAGGCGAGCAGCAGCAGCCCGACCAGAACATAGAGCACGCCCATTATGAACGATCCGATCCCACCGCCGGTGAAGCCGGCAATGATCTCGAGCACGCCCATGATCAGCCCTTCCACCCCGAGAACGATGACGATCACCGTCGGCACCGTCAGCGCGGCGAGCAGCGGATGCCGCACGACCACGATTCCGGCCAGAATTCCGATGACGCCGATGAGGAGCGACCAGATCCAAGGGACCGACTGATCCACGAACATGCGAACCAGCGCCAGGATTCCCATGATGAGCCAGTAGAAGCCCAGAAACGTCACCAGCGCGACCATGGTGATGCCGGGTGCCGTGACGAGCATCAAACCGAGAATGATGCCGGCGATGCCCTCGAGCAAGAAGAACCACCAGATGCTCGACTGTTGGGGCTGTGAAGTTGTCATAGTCATGGCCAAGCCTCCCTGTTGCCTGGTTTATAGCATGCATCACCGCAAATTGTGGCGTCTTCATTCCAAGCCACAGCCTGCAACAGGACCCCGCACGCCCCAGGCCCCGACGGCACCCGTAGACCGGCTAAGGAACACGGCGGCTCATTCCAAACACCCGGACCGGACAGGTGTCGCATTGCTGATGATGCGCCCTGGGAGGGGACCCGACCGCCGCAAATGCAAATGCTGTCTGAAGTTATTTCGTTCTCTAATCGCGGCCACGAACGCAAGCGCTTTTTTCGCCTTGCTTCGTTCCTCGTTTGGCGCTCTTTGGGAATGCCGAACCCGCAATTGCTCGATTATCAGATCGCGCAAATGGCCGCCCATCTCTCGAGCTTGCGGAAACTTCCCTGAGGAGTCGTCAGCCGAATCCTTCGGGAGGCGCGAACGAATCCATTCGCGGCCGAGGATGATTTGCGCCCCGGCCGACGATGCGTCCTTTGGTGCCACCCATACGGTCGGATCACCTTCGATGCCGGTGAGATCGGATTGTTCCGGATCGATTCAGCGGCCGCCCGAACCACCCAAGTTGGGCCCAAACCCGTATCCCCAGCCGGGATCCATGGTGCCGCCCCACCCGCGGTGATACCAGCCGCTGCCTTCGTGGCCTCCGACATCAAGCCGGTGATTTACGCCGGCGCCGAGCCAAGCGCCGGTTCCTCCGAAGCGGCTCGCTGCTCCGCCGCCTGGGTGCGCTCTTTCATGTCTGAAACCGCTCCCGTCATGGCTGACGCGCGCTTCCGCCGATCCGGTCAGCACGACGGCGACCAACATCGCCAATAAACTC
>DASYNT010000026.1:0-1902 GCA_036008405.1 Xanthobacteraceae bacterium | reverse complement strand
CGCGAGGTCATGAAAGCCTTCGCCGGGCGCGGCATCGTCTGCGGCGCGGTGCTCGACACCGCCGAAGTGCTCGCCGACCCGCATTTGCGCGAGCGCGAAACGATTTTCGATCTCGAGCATCCGACGCGCGGCCGCTTCTCGGTGATCGGCTGCCCCGTGCGCCTCTCGGATTCACCGGTCGCCGCCAAGCGCGCGCCGCTGAAGGGCGAGCACACGGAGGATGTGTTGCGAACGCTGGGCGGCTACACGCCGGAGGAAATTCAGAGGCTGAGGGACAAGAAGGTCGTCTGATTCAACCCGTCATTCCTGCGAAAGCAGGAATCCAGGGCAGCGCTCTGCATTTAGACCTGGACCCCCGCTTTCGCGGGGGCGACGACCAGACCGGGAGGATAACAGACTTGAGTGAACACGGATCGATGAATGGGGCCGAATGGCTGGCAAGAGCACTGGCCGGGGCGGGCACCACACATGTCTTCTTTGTGGAGTCGGTGCTGCGCCGCACGTTGCTGCAATTGAAGGACCTCGGGGTGACCCCGATCCTCGCGCATTCGGAAAAGGCCGCGGCCTATATGGCCGACGGCTATGCCCGGATTGCCGGGCGGCCGGGGGTGTGCATGGCGCAGGCGGTCGGCGCCGCCAATCTGGCGTCCGGACTGCAGGATCCCTTTTTGGGGCGCGCCCCCGTCGTTGCGCTGACCGGCCGGAAGCCGCCTTCCTTTCAGCATCGCAATGCGTACCAGGAAATTCCTCACGCGCCGCTGTTCGCCGCGGTGACGAAATTCTCGACCACGGTCGACCTGACCTCCGAGCTGCCGCGGCTGTTGCGCCATGCGTGGCGCGCCGCCTTGGCGGAGACGCCACGCCCCACCCATCTCGATTTTTCGGGCCACCAGGGGGATGAGATCGAGCTCGGTCAGACGGCCGAACCGCCGGTCATCGACCCCGAGGAACGGTGTATCCCCGCGCATCGCCCCGTAGCGGACACCGCCGACGTCGAGCGCGCTGTGGCGGCACTGACCGCCGCTCGCAGCGTCGCGATCGTCGCCGGCGACGGGGCTGCCGCCTCACAGGCGGGGCCGGAGGTTCTCGCTTTGGCCGAGGCGCTGCAGGCGCCAGTCGCGACGACCCTCGGCGCGCGCGGTATCATCCCGACCCGCCATCGGCTCTGCGTCGGGGTCGCCGGCAGCTATTCCGCGCCGCCGGCGAACCGCATCGTGCACGGCGCCGATCTGGTCCTGTTCATCGGCTGCGACACCGGCGATCAGGTCACGTTGAACTGGACCGTGCCGCCGGCGGACACAAAGATCGTGCAGATCGACGCCGATCCCTTGGAGATTGGCCGGAGCTACCCGAACACGACGGGTGTTGTCGGCGACCCGAAAGCGACGCTGGTTCGCCTCAACCAGGTGATCGGGAAGCCAACACGCGATTCCGGTTTCGCCGAAGAGGCTGCGCGCATCGTCGCCGACTGGCGCGCCACGATGACCCCGCTCTGTGAGAACGACAGCGCGCCGATTCGGGTCGAGCGGTTGTGCGCCGAAATCACCCGGGCATTACCTTCCGATGCAATCCTGGTTGCGGATACGGGCTATTCCGGGATCTGGACCGGCACGATGATCGAGCTCAACGGCGTCGGACAAACCTATCTGCGGGCGGCTGGGTCGCTCGGCTGGTCGTTTCCGGCTTCGCTCGGCGCCAAATGCGCGGCAGGGGCTCGCAAGGTCCTGTGCTTCACCGGGGATGGCGGGTTCTATTACCACCTCGCCGAACTCGAATCGGCGCGCCGTTGCGGCATTGCCGTGACCGTTGTCGTCAACAACAATTCCGGATTCGGCCAGAACCTGACCGGCGTGCGCCGCATCGCCGGCAACCGGCCGGGCCGCGGGGAGGAGCTGATCCGCT
>DASYNT010000025.1:0-11059 GCA_036008405.1 Xanthobacteraceae bacterium | reverse complement strand
TCCAGCACCATGATGGTGATGATGATGGCGATCACGCCGTCCGTTAAGGCCTCGAGCCGCCCACTGGTCATCGTCGCTCTCCGTCGTGACGCGGCAAGCATACGCTGTGCGCGGCGGTGTCCGCACCCGACTCGGGGCACGATCGTTCCGGGAGGCAATCTCGCGCGAACCGGAATGACGCCGGAAAACCGGCGCGCTTGCCAAGTCGCCGCTTTCGCGGGAGAAGAGGAGAAGCGCGCCAAACGATCGGCGATCCGGGAGGAAGTCATGGGTCTTGCCAGGCTGGGATCGGCGATCGCCGCGGTCGGCGCCCTGTGGCTGGGCCTCGGCCCCGCCGGCGCCGCCGATCCTATGAAGATTCGGCTGTCATATGTGGTGCCGATCTCGAACTGGGCGTCGATGCTCGCGGAGAAGAAGGAGCTGGCGAACAGTCTCGGCAAGACCTATCAGCTCGACACCGTCCGGTTCGCCGGCACTCCGCCGATGATTACGGCACTCGCGGCCGGAGACATCGACATCGCCAATTTGACCTATCCGACCTTCCCGATCGCCGTCCAGAATGCCGGCATGAGCGACCTGCGGGTCATCTCCGACGACTTCCAGGACGGCAATGCCGGCTATTTCAGCAACCAGTTCATGGTGCTGGCGGACGGCCCGATCAGGAAAGTCGAGGACCTCAAGGGCAAGGTGATCGCGTCGAATGCCGCGGGCAGCGCCGTCGATATCGCGATGCGCGCCATGCTGCGCCGGCACGGGCTCCAGGACAGGCGCGATTATACCGTCATCGAGGCGCCGTTCCCGGCCATGCGCGCCATGCTGGCCGAGAAGAAGGTCGACATGGTGGCGGCGGTACTGCCGTTCGCCCTCGATCCCGAGCTCAAGAAGATTTCGCGCGTGCTGTTCACCACTGGCGACGCCATCGGGGTGTCGCAGTTCTCCATGTGGACGGCGCGCAAGGGCTTCATCGACAAGAACCGCGCGGCGATGGTCGACTTCATGACCGATGCGCTGCGCATCGTGCACTGGTATCTCGACCCCGCCAACCACGGGCAGGTGATGGAAATCTGCGCGCGCCTCATCAAGCAGCCGGCGGAGCGGTTCGGCTGGGTGTTCACGCCCCAGGACAATTACCGCGATCCGGACCTGCGGCCGGACCTCGCGGCGTTGCAGCGCAATGTCGACCTCACTCGCGAGATGGGCTTCACCAAGTCGAGCTTCGACGTCGCCAAATTCGCCGACCTCACCTTGGTGGAAGATGCCGCCAGGCGCCTGAAGTGAAGATCGCTCGCACCGCGCCGACCGCACGGCGTACCTGACCGGAGAGAGACGATGAACGTTGCCGCCGCGAACTCCCAATTCAAAGTGCAATATCGCGGCCTGCGCGGATGGCTGGAGCAGGTCGACAAGATGGGCGAATTGCAGCATGTCGACGGCGCCGATTGGGACGTCGAGATGGGCGCCGTCACCCATATGCTGACGGAAAAGAGCCGCGGCCAGGCGCCGGCCATCCTGTTCGACAAGGTGCCGGGCTATCCGGCGGGTTTCCGCACGCTGTACGGCCAGCTCTCCTCGATCCGCCGCATCGCGCTCACGCTGGGGCTGCCGCTCGAGCACGACCGCAAGGTCGATATCGTGCAGCGCTATCACCAGCGCATGCAGGAGCTCGAGCCGTTGCCGCCCCGCGAGGTCAAGGACGGGCCGATTTTGGAGAACGTGCTCACCGGCGACGCCGTCGACGTCCTCAAGTTTCCGGTGCCGCGGCACCATGAGCTCGATACCGCGCGCTTCATCGGCACCGCCGACTGCGTGATCACCAGAGATCCCGACCTGGGCTGGTACAATCTCGGCGCCTATCGCAGCCAAGTCTACGACGCCCGGACCGTCGGCTGCCAGATCACCGAGGGCAAGCACGGCCGCATCCACCGCGACAAGTATTTCGAGCGCGGCGAGCCGATGAAGGTGGTGATCCTGTGCGGCCAGGATCCGCTGCTGTTCATGCTCTCCTCGAGTCCGCTGCCCGAGATCGGGGAAATGGACATCGCCGGCGGGCTGCGCGGCGAACCGATCGACGTGGTGCGCGGCCCCTATACCGGCTTTCCGATTCCGGCCGACTGCGAAATCGCGCTGGAAGGCGAGACGGTGCCGGGCGAGGTGCGGCCGGAAGGGCCGTTCGGCGAGTGGATGGGCTATTATTCCGACGACACGGTGCCGCGGCCCTACGTCACCGTCAAATCCATCCTCTACCGCAACAATCCGATCCTCACCTGCGCGCCGCAGCACAAGCCGGTCGATGAGACCGGGCTCCTCAAGGGCATCGCCGGCGCCGCACAGATCTGGCGCGCCCTCGATGCCAGCGGTATTCCCGACGTGCTCGGCGTGTGGAACCACGAGGCCGGCCCGGCGACCCGTTTCACCGCGATCCAGATCAGGCAGCGCCACCCCGGCCATGCCCGCAATGCGCTCCACATCGCCTCGAATTGCCAGGGCGGCGCCTATGCCGGCAAGTGGACCGTGGTGGTGGACGAGGACGTCGATGCCGGCGATCTCGATCAGGTGCTGTGGGCGATGTGCACGCGGTTCGATCCGGTGAGCGACATCGACCTCATCCAGAAAGCCTGGGCCTCCAAGCGCGACCCGCTCTACCTGCCCGGCAATTTCAACAACCGCATCCTGGTCGACGCCTGCATCCCCTACGACAAGAAGCTCAACAAGAGCTTCCCGGCCGTGGTCGACGTGAGCGGCGACCTGCGCTCGAAGCTGCGCGCCAAATTCCCGGCGCTGTTCCCGCGCTTCTAGGCAGTGCCCCGATGAATCTGACATGGCGTGTAGGGTGGGCAAAGGCACGCAGCGCCGTGCTGCTCCCTCCCCCAAAAAGGGGGAGGGCCGGGGAGGGGGTCGCGGGCGGTATGGGTGGCGAATCAGCGGACCCCCACCCCAAACCTCCCCCTGAAGGAGGGGGAGGGGGAGGGCGCTTCCGCGGCCTTTGCCCACCCCACATGCTGATCGCAGTCTGCCTGCTCGCCCTGCTGCGGCCGGCCGGCGCGCAGAGCGTCGAGGAGTTCTATCGCGGCAGGAACGTCACCATCGCGATCGGCTTCAGCGTCGGCGGCGGCTATGATCTCTATGCCCGGCTGCTGGCGCGTCATCTCGGCAGGCACATTCCCGGGCAGCCCAGGGTGGTCGCGCAGAATCGCGAAGGCGCCGGCAGCGAGCGCGCGACGCTCTATCTCTACAATGCGGCGCCGCGCGACGGCACCGTCATCGGCGCGTTCTCGCGCAGCATGGCGGTGGCGCCGCTGATCGCCGGCGCGCCCTTCGATGCCACCAGGCTCGCCTGGATCGGCAGCATCTCGACCGACGTCAGCGTCTGCTTCACCTGGCACACCTCGCCCATCAAGACGTTCGACGACATGCTCGCCACGCCCTTCACCATGGGCGGGCTCGGCGGCGGCGCCGATCCCGACATCTTCGCGCTGATGCTGCGCAACGTGTTCGGCGCCAAGCTCAAGCTGGTGAGCGGCTATCCCGGCACCAATGACGCGACCCTCGCCATGGAGCGCGGCGAGGTCAGCGGCGTGTGCGGAATTTCGTGGAGCACGGTCAAGTCGCGCCACATGGACTGGATCAAAGCGCACCGGGTCAACGTGCCGGTGCAGTTCGGACTGCAGAAGGAGCCCGACATCCCCGACGTTCCCGCGGTCATCGACCTCGTCAAGGGCGACGAGCAGACCAAGATGGTGAGGCTGATTCTCGCAGGGCAGGCGATGGCGCGCCCCTATGCCGCCCCGCCCGGCATTCCCGAAGATCGCCGGAAGGCGCTGGTCGCCGCGTTCGAGGCCACCATGAAGGACCCGGAATTCCTGGCCGACGCCCAGAAGATGCAGGCGGACGTCAATCCCGTGACCGCGGCGGAGATCGAAAAGCTGCTGGCGGAGATCTATGCCACGCCCAAGGACGTCGTCGCCAAGGCCGCGAAGGCGATCGCGAATTGAGCTGACGCCGCCGCGAACCGAGACGCTGAGAGCATTTTCCGATTATGCTCATCCTGTTCGTGTCATTGCCCGGCTTGACCGGGCAATCCAGTACTCACGGTCGGTGTTTACTGGATCGCCCGGTCGAGCCGGGCGATGACAGGGAATCTGTGCCGACCTGAGCGAGAACTTCCAGGCCTGACGAACATGCGCGCGATCGGTTCCCGCCTGCCTCGTCTCGAAGACCGCGCGTTGCTCACCGGCGCCGGCTGCTATGTCGGCGACATCGTGTGCCCCGACGCGCTGCATGCGGCATTCGTGCGCAGCCCGCATCCCCACGCCCTGATCGCCGCGGTCGACAGCGCGGCGGCGCGGGCGCTGCCCGGCGTGTTCGCCGTCCTCGTGCTCGACGACCTCGCGCCGGCGATGGCCAAGCGGCGCATGATGCGGACTTCGAATTCGGGCACCCCGCTCGATCGCTGCTGGGCGTTCGCGCTCGCCGACGGCGAGGTGTCCTATGTCGGCGAGCCCGTCGCCCTGGTGCTCGCGAGCAACCGCTACATCGCCGAGGACGCCGTGGCGCTGGTCGACGTGACCTATGAAATTCTCCCCTTCGCCGCGGATTGTCGGGTCGCCGCGCGCGCCGTCGCTCCGGCGGTGCGCCGCGAGATCGCCGCCAATGTCATCTCGTCCTACCGGATCGGCTTCGGCGATCCCGACGCCGCATTCCGCGGCGCGCCCCATGTGTTTCGCGAAAGCTTTTTCATCCACCGTGGCGGCGCGCATTCCATCGAGGGCCGCGGCATCCTGGTCGAATACCGCAAATCGGACGCGGCGCTGGCCGTCTGGGCTTCGACCCAGAAGGCGCATGACCTCTTCAATACGCTGGCCGCGCTCCTCGGCCTCGACGACGACCGGCTGCGGGTGGCGACCCCCGATGTCGGGGGCGGCTTCGGTCCCAAGCTGTGCGTCTATGCGGAGGATGTGGCGGTCGCCGCCGCCGCGAAGCTGTTGCGGCGCTCGGTAACCTGGATCGAGGACCGCCGCGAGCATTTCCTCAATGCGGTGCAGGAGCGCGACCAGCACTGGTCGATGGAGATCGCCGCCGCGGCCGACGGCCGCATCGTCGGGCTGCGCGGCAAGTTGCTGCACGACCTCGGCGCCTATGCGCTGCAGGACGTCAACCTGCCTTACAACTCCGCATCGACCCTGACCGGGCCTTATGTCGTTCCCGCCTTCGCCATGGAGGTCGCGGTCACGCTGACCAACAAGGTGCCGGTGTCCTCGGTGCGCGGCGCCGGCTATCCGCAGGCCTCGTTCGTCATGGAGCGGCTGATGGACCGGGTCGCGCGCGAACTCGGCCTCGACCGCGCCGTGCTGCGGCGGCGCAACCTGATCGCGGCGGACAAGATGCCGTATCTCAAGCCGCTCAAGACGCGATCCGGCACCACCGTCGTCTATGACAGCGGCGATTATCCAGCCGCCCAGGCCGCGGTGCTCGCCGCCGTGGATTGGGACGACTTCCCGGCGCGGCAGGCCAAAGCGCGCGCCGCGGGACGCCTGATCGGCATCGGACTGGCCCATGCCATGAAGGGGACCGGCCGCGGCCCGTTCGAATCCGGCGTGGTGCGGATTTCGCCGTCCGGGCGCATTTCGGTCTACACCGGCGCCGCGGCCATGGGGCAGGGCCTCAAGACCGCGCTGGCGCAGATCTGCGCGAGCGAGCTCGGGGTCGCGCCGGCCGACGTGCAGGTGATCTCCGGCGACACCGCGGTGGTGCGGGTCGGGCTGGGTGGCTTTGCCAGCCGGCAAACGGTGACGGCCGGCTCGTCGGTGCTGCTGGCGTCGCGGGCGGTGGCGCAGAAGGCGAGAAAACTCGCGAGCCATGTGCTGGAGGTCGCGGAGGACGATCTCGAGCTGGTCGACGGCCGGCTCCGGGTCGCCGGGGCGCCGCAGCTGGGCGTGCCTCTCGGCGAGCTCGCCCGCATCCTGCAGGGCGCGCCAGGCTACGGATTCCCGCCCGGGATGGAGCCGGGGCTGCAGGAATCCGCCAACTTCCGCACCGACGCGCTCGCCTATGCCAATGCCTGCCATGCCGCCGAGGTCGAGGTCGACGGCGAAACCGGCGAGGTACGGGTCCTGCGTTACGTGGCGCTGCAGGACTCCGGTACCCTGGTCAATCCGATGATCGTCGACGGCCAGGTCCATGGCGGCATCGCCCACGGCATCGGCAATGCCCTGCTGGAATGGATGGTCTATGACGAGGCCGGCCAGCCGGTGACGACGAATTTCGCCGAATACCTGCTGCCGACCGCGCCCGTCTTCCCGATGTTCGAAACCCGCTACATCGAGACGCCGTCGCCGCTCAATCCGCTCGGCGCCAAGGGCGCCGGGGAGGTCGGCACCATCCCTGCGGCCGCCGCGGTGATCTCCGCGATCGAGGACGCCCTGCAACCGTTCGGGGTGCGGATCGCGCAGGCCCCGGTGACCCCGGCGCGGCTGGTCGAGTTGATGGCGCGGGGGCGAGGGGCCTGAGCACGGATGGCCGAAGGGCAAGCCAGAATCGGGTCATAGGCCGCCACGTTTCCGCCGGTTCAGGGACGCAAAGTGTCGGGAGTCCGGGGCGTATTTGCAAAAACCGATGCACAGGCATATTTGAATCAGCAGGGGCGTTGGATCGAGCTCTTGCTCATGTCTTGCGTGCTGCGGTCACCAGCGAGGAAAAATACCATGTTGAGGTTCCCGAAAATCGTCACCGGCGCGGCAGCGGGCGTCGCCCTGTTCATGCTCGGCGCCATGGCGGGGCATGCACAGACCACGCCGCACGGCACGACGGCGCCCAGCGCCGAAACCTCCCGGCAGATCGAATTGCTCGGCAAGATCCTCGACACGGTGCGGTCCAACTATGTCGACAAGCCGGATGACGGAAAGCTCCTCGACTCGGCGATTAACGGCATTATCGGCTCGCTCGATCCGCATTCGAGCTACATGGATGCGAAGAGCTACCGCGACATGCAAGTGGCGACCAGCGGTCAGTTCGGCGGCCTCGGCTTACAGGTCAATATGGAGGACGGCCTCCTGAAGGTGGTGTCGCCCATGGAGGATACGCCTGCCTCCAGGGCTGGGATCGTCGCGGGAGACGTCATCACCCAGGTTGACGGTGTTCCCACAAAGGGTCTCACCCTGAACCAGGCGGCGGAAAAGATGCGCGGTGTGCCCGGCACCGAGGTCCGGCTCGAGATCGTGCGCAAGGACGTGGCAGAGCCGCTCAATCTCACGCTGACGAGGCAGGTCATCAAGGTCAGCTCGGTGAGCCAGCATGATGAAGGGGGCGATGTCGGATACATTCGACTCGCCCAGTTCAACAGCGGGGTGGCAAACGAACTCGAGCAGGCGGTCAAGGCGCTCTCGGCCAAGATTCCGCCGGATCGCCTCAAAGGCTACATTCTCGACCTGCGCAACGATCCCGGCGGCCTGCTGGATCAGGCGGTCCGGGTGGCCGGGGCGTTCCTGACCAGCGGCGAAATCGTCTCGATCCGCGGCCGCGATGCCGGCCAGATTCAGCGGTTCAACGCCGCGCCCGGCGACCTCATCGACGGCAAGCCGCTGATCGTCCTGATCAATGGCGGCTCGGCCTCGGCCTCGGAAATCGTCGCCGGCGCCTTGCAGGATCAAAAGCGCGCGACCATCGTCGGCTCGCGCACGTTCGGCAAGGCGTCGGTGCAGACCATCATTCCGCTCGGCCAGGGCAACGGCGCGCTGCGCCTGACCACGGCGCGCTATTACACCCCGTCGGGGCATTCGCTCCAGGCGCAGGGCATCGCCCCCGACATCGAGGTGCTCCAGGACGTGCCGGCGGAACTGGCGGCGCAGGCCGCGATGCGCAGCGAATCGAAGCTGCCCGGACATCTCAAGGCGGAAGGCGAGGAGCAGAGCGGCTCGCAGTCCTACGTGCCGAGGGAGGCGAAGGACGACAAGGCGCTGCAGACCGCGCTGGCACTGCTCCGCGGCACCGAGACCAATCCGGCGTTCCCGCCCAGCCCGGCGCAGGCCGCCTCGGAGCATTGAGTTTTTCCTTTCCGCCGATTGCTCGGAATAAGGGGCGAGCTTCCTGCTTTGTCGGCTCTGGTTTGTTTCGACCGATCAACGGTGCCCGCGGCGGAAGGATTTCTGGCGGACTGATGCGACGATCGCGGGGGTAGTCGCGACGCACGTGCCGTGTCGCGGGACTGTCTGACTCTTTGACCCTCCTCGAGTCCGACGACGACCTTGACCGATTTGGCCCGCCAACTTGCTCGGGGAGGGCCGTTCGGCTGTCGCCCCAAAGGCAGGTATGATGGTGCGCTGCGGGTAAGTGAATTGAAGAGCCGTGCAGACATCGCGCCCCATTCAGGCGCACCTGCAACGGTGTAGGCGTTACCCTGCCTGCGGAACCATGAAAGGGGAGGTAGCCATGGGCGTGCGGCGGCGCGATTTCCTTTGGTTGGCGACATTGGCGGCAGCGACTGTGACGGCCGCCTTTGGGCAGGCGGCGACGCCGGCGGTCGGGCCGACCGGCAGCGGTGCGGAAAGCGCCGCATCCATCCCGGATTTCTCCGGCATATGGAGCCACCCATATTGGCCCGGCTTCGAACCGCCGGCATCCGGCCCTGGTCCGGTGACGAATCGTTTGCGCTTGCGCGGCGGGCCGCAAAGGGGCGTAAGCGATCCCAGGCAGCTTGTCGGCGATTACACCAATCCGATCCTGAAGCCCCAGGCGGCGGAATTCGTCAGGAAGCACGGCGAAATGGAGTTAAGCGGCGTGGGCTCTCCTACCCCGACCAACCAGTGTTGGCCCGAACCCGTGCCCTACGTTTTTTGGACAGTTGCAATGCAGATGCTCCAGCAGCCGGACAAGATCATCATCCTTCACGGCAATCAAATCCGTCACGTCCGCATGAATGAGCCTCATCCGGCGCGGGTGACGCCGTCCGTGTATGGGGATTCCGTCGGCCGTTACGAGGGCGATACGCTGGTGATAGACACCGTGGGGATCAGGACTGACCGGCCGTTTGCCATGGTCGACATGTACGGCACGCCGTACACCCAGGCCCTGCATGTGGTTGAACGCTATCGGCTGCTTGACTACGAGGACGCGAAAGAAGGCCTGGAACGGAACGCAAAAGAAAACTTTCGCCTTCCGCCGGATACGATTCCGGCCGTCGCCGACAGCGACCCCGACTATCGGGGCAAGCACCTGCAACTCGAATTCACCGTCGAGGATGAAGCCGTCTTTACGACGCCGTGGTCGGCGACCATAACTTATGGGCGCCCACCTATGCGCGATGGGCGCGGACCCGGCGGAGCTGAATATGTGTGTGCCGAAAATCCGGGATACTCCGGAAGGAAGCCCGCGGTGCCGACTGCGGACAAGCCGGATTTCTGAACGTCGGCATGGTGCCTCGGCGTCGCGGCAGGTTTGGGTCATTTTTGACGAATCACATTTTTGACGAATCAGTGGTGGCCGCGGCGAGTCCGCTCCTCCTCGGATTGCTGCCGCCGACTTGACGCAATGCGTCGCCGGCGAACTTCGAGCCGGGCGCGTGCATGCCAAGCAAAGCGGTGTAAAGCCGGGTTCGGGTCGAAAATCAGAACCCCGAGCCGGGCTGATCAGCCGCGTTCCATCCACGGCGCGATGTCGGCGAGGTGCTCGCGCAGATAGTGGCGAAACCAGATGGTGTAGCGCTCGGGCCGGCGTTCGAGATCGTCGATCAGGCGGGCGAGCGGAATCCATTTCCAGTCCGCCACCTCGGCGGGGTCGGGGGTCACCTCGCCTTCATAGGTGCCGCCGAACACATGCACGACCTCGTCCTCGATGTAGCCGTTCGAGACCACGGCGCGGTACTGGGCGGTGAACAACGGCTTGAGGCTGCAGCGGATGCCCATTTCCTCCGCAAGGCGGCGATGCGCGGCGTCGTCGGTGGGCTCGCCCGGCCGGGGGTGGCTGCAGCACGCATTGGTCCACAATCCGCCGGAGTGATATTTCACTGCATTGCGCTGATGCAGCAGCATCTCGCCGGCGCGATTGCGCACCAGCGCCGAGATGGCGCGATGCTTCAGCCCGCGCCGATGGACCTCGATCTTCGACGCGACGCCCTGCGCGACATCATCGGCGTCGACGAGAATGATCGGGTCATGATCGGTCGATCCTGACGGAATCGCGTTCAAGTGTCCTCCCGGCGTCGCAAGCGAGCGGAACGATTATAAGACGCAAAACGCGGAATTGAACAGGCGACCGATGTCCCGCATTGCCGCGCAAACGCGGTGTGGTTAACCTCGCGCGTGCCCGGGTTTCGAAGATGGCGTCGAGGAAGACCGATGGAACTGAAATCGAAATCGCTGGCCCAGGAACGGTTCGGTACCTATGCCGCGACCTATGCGACGAGCCGCTCCCACGCCAGGGGCGGCAGCCTGCCGCGGCTGGTCGATCTGCTGGCGCCGCAGCCGGCCTGGCGTGCGCTCGATGTCGCGACCGGCGCCGGCCATGTCGCCCTCGCATTGGCGCCGCATACCGGGCACGTGGTCGCCTCCGACCTGACGCCGCAGATGCTGGCGGTGGCGCGCGGCCTCGCCGCCGAGCGCAACATCGCCAACGTCTCGTTTGCCGATCTGCGGGCCGAGGCGCTGCCGTTCGCCGACGGCACTTTCGATATCGTCACCTGCCGGATCGCGCCCCATCACTTCGACGATGTGCGGGCGTTCGTGACGGAAGCGGCGCGGGTGCTGCGGCCCGGCGGCCTGTTCGGCCTTTGCGAGAACGTCTCCCCCGATCCCGGCATCATGGCGGACGACCCAGGAGCCCTCGCCGCCGCCGACGAATACAATGCCTTCGAGAAGCACCGCGACCCCAGCCATGTGCGCTGCCTGACGCTGGCGGAATGGCGCGGTCTCGTCGCCGCTGCCGGCCTGCACGAGCGCCACGTGGAACTGCTCGACAAGCCGATGGTGCTGGGCCCTTGGGCCGATCAGCAGGGCGTCGGCGAGGCGATCAAGTCCGACCTGAAGTCGATGCTGCTCGCCGGTTCGCCCGCGTTCCGCGCCTTCGCGCG
>DASYNT010000024.1:0-1618 GCA_036008405.1 Xanthobacteraceae bacterium | reverse complement strand
CGAGTCCCGCCGCCTCCCTCCACATCGTTGTAGCGCTGTGAGCATGTTTTCCAAGCGCATTTGAAGGGTTCGAGTATGTCGCAGCCCTATACCGCCGCGGTAACCCTGATCGCTCTGCTGGTTTACTTCTACACCGTCGGTGCCGTCGGGCGGGCGCGGGCGCAATACGGCATCAAGGCGCCCGCCGTCACCGGCAACGAGCATTTCGAGCGCGCATATCGGGTCCAGATGAACACGCTGGAGCAGATGGCGCTGTTCCTGCCGGCGCTGTGGCTGTACGCCGCCTACGTCTCCGACCGCGGCGCGGCGGTGGGCGGGCTGGTCTGGGTGGTCGGGCGGGTGGTCTATGCGCTCGCCTATACCCGCGATCCCGCCTCGCGCAGGCCGGGCGCGATGATCACCCTATTCGCGTCCGTCGGGCTGTGGCTGGGTGCGCTCTACGGCGTGGCGAGGGCGCTGATCTAGCTCAGGTCCAGCTACTGGCTCGCCTGGTCGATGGCGGCGATCCTCCACTCGCCCGCCGCGGTGCGGGCGTAGCAGAGATGGTCGGCCTCGAGCGGGCGCACCGCGGCGACCGGCACCCAGCCGGTCCGGCCCGACGGCAGCAGCACCTCGAAATGGGTCGGAGCCGGCGGCGGTGCGCCTTCCTTTTCCGGCGGATAGAAGCTCAGCAGCGGCAGCGCCACCATGCCGACCTTGCCCACCGGCGGCCCGGTGTCGCCGGGCGCCTTGGCGACGGCGGTGTCGCCCAGGGTGAAATACCACTCGACCGCCTCGTTGGCGGTCTCGATCTTCTTGCGGGCCTGCTCGAAGATCCTGTCGTCGACGACTTCGGCCCCGAGCGGCCCGCACACGAGATTGCCGGAATCGGTCGCGTTGTAATAGGTCGCGTCGTTGGCGAAGCCGGCGAGCACCTCCCAGTATGGACCGTTGTCGACGCCGCCGTCGACGTCCTTGCCGAGCGCGCGGAAACCGAATGCGACCTTGAAATTGTGCACCGCGTCGCGGCCCAGATCGAGCTCTTCGGCCGGCTGGTCGCCGACGGTCCAAAGAAAGGTGGGCGCCACCAGCGCTGCCAGCGCCTGGGCGTCCTTACGCTTGATCGCGTCGAGAAATGCCGCACGCATCTTCTCGAAGGCCGCATCGGGCTTGTAGGGCTTGTCGAGGGTGACCTTGACCTCGGGATAGGCGATCTTCTTCACCGCGGCCGCGCCCGGCGACGCGAACATGGCGGCAAGGGCCGCGGCGAGCAGCCCGCGCAGAATCGTGTGCGTCCGTGCTATGTGCATGTCCTGACCTCGTCTGCCTCGCAGGGACAGCCATCATAAACGGCGTTTGCCGGAGTGGCGAGACGATTGGACGGACCTTTGAGTTTGGTGCCGGGCGGTTCGGCCGGATTCTCCGCTTTGCCGGCCTGCCCATTGCCGCACAACGATATTTCGGCTCGAAGCTTGGGGTTTGGCGGACCCAGAATCATCGCCTCCGCCGTTGCCGTGCGCCATTGCGGCACACGACGTTGCTGTCCCAGTAGTGCAGCCGCTACATTCTTGCTAGGCTGGTCATGAGGCGGATCATTCGTGCGCATCAGCCGAACAGGAGAGAAATACCGTGGAGATCG
>DASYNT010000023.1:0-10869 GCA_036008405.1 Xanthobacteraceae bacterium | reverse complement strand
CGCCGGCATAAGGGAACCCACCATCGCGCGGATATCGTCGACGCTTCGGCTGCCGTCGCACAATTCCATCAGAAGCGCCGCAGCCGGATTAAGATGATGGAGTTGGTCGAGCGCCGGGTCGTAGGCGACATAGCCCTCCTCAACCGGCGACAGCAGAATGACCGGATTAATTCTCGGATTGGGCATCTTGGAAAGCCGATAAAAAAAGCGGCCGTTTAGCCTTGTGCAGGCTCCACGGCCGCCGTCTAAAGCAAGCGCTGTTTTGCAGGCAGCTCTTACTCCGCCTTCTTCTTCGGCACGGCGCATTTGCCGGTCTTTTTACTCACCACTAGGCCACTGTCGCATTTGCCTCCGGCGCCGGGATCTTCGCCTTCCTTTTGCGCCAACGACTGCGTCGTCATCAGCGGCACGGCGGCGACGGCGACTCCGGCGACGGCGGCTCCAACGAAAAACCTCTTTAGCAACCCACGCCGATCCTGGTCGACAAGGGCTAGAACTCTTTCGAGATCATCCTGTGGCACGAACAAGCCTCCATCGGTTTAAGGTCCAAGCGGGCGACGACAAATGGCGGACCCACTCTTTACATTTGCCTGGCAAGAGTAGCTTCGTTCACGGCGGCGGGAAAGCCCCAGTTCTGAGGATATGCAATCTCGCACAGTTGTCAATCGGCGCAAATTTGGGTCGGCGCCACCCGGGCGGCACCGTCCAACAAATGGTGTGGCCGCTGCTCAACGATTTCGACTGGCTTGGCGTAGGATGTCGCCGCACTCATGCGGCCGCGCACATACGCCCGCGTCCCGGTGTGCGGACTGATCTCTCGGTACAGCGCCACCAGGATGGACCAGGGGAGCATTGAAGATGTTACTTTGATTGCACCCTGGTCGGGTTCGTCTAGCCGACAGCAGGCCAGCAAAAAATGTCGACCCGGTCATTGCCATTTTTGCGCGTCCGGTGCAGATTTGCTCGGCATCGGCGCATCCTGAGCCGACGAATACGGCGCTTTGTCGCGAAGGCTTGGCTAAAGAGGAGAGTGCGGTAACCCTAGCGAAAGAGGACAGCAATGACAGCACGGTCTTTCCTTGCAGGGCTCGCCGTTCTGGCGACACTCGCCCCGCGCGCGGCGCTTGCAAATGACGGGCTACTCTTGGCGGCGTGCATTCTCGCGCCGCCGCCTTCCGAGCAGTCGCTCTTTGCTTTCTCGATGCAGCCGGGATCCAACATCGTCATTTTCGGGGCGAACTTCTTCGGCCCTATGGACGGGCAAATCCTCATTCACCTGACGGATTATCTGGGCAACCCGCAGGTCATGTCCCTTACGATCAACTTCTGGAGCGACGGCTACGTCGGGGGGATCGTTCCCCCGGCGCCCCCTGTAGGAAGCTTTCCTATTGGAGGGGCAAGTCCTCCCGCTGCCGGGTTTTCCACACTCTACGGTGTGATGAGCCAGACTGTGACATTCGAGGTTGTTACGTGGTGCGGCAGAAGCAGCGCGGCGTCCGGCCCGCTCGTGCCGGCAGCGTTTACGCCATTCATGGACATCGAGCCGCTGTCGTGGATCTATGTCACCTGCTCGATGACCAGCAACAATTCCGGCGATGGTTGTCAAGACACGGGCGGCCAGAATTGGCCGTCCGAATGCGAGTGGCCAGCTGTTGGGCTTCCCCCGCTCGGAACGGGTTCGCCGGCCAGCACAACCGGGTTTGTTGCCAATCACTACTCTGGTTGGGGCGGCGGCAACACTGGTACGGACACCTTTGTCGCCCATTTGATCAACCAGTGGAGTGTCGAGGCAGTTACCAGTTTCACCGTGGACCCCATGCACGTCGATGGCTCCTACGACAATAGCGCGGGGATGTGGGCGAACCTGTCGTTTGCTCCGTCGGCGCAAAATAGTTGGACCGTGCATTGGCGCCAGGATGCGTGTTCGTTGCTGGTGTATTCCGGGCTCATCAGCGTCACGGGCCCGATCGGTGTGCCCTATAATTGGATCGCGATATCACCATGAACCGCGGCTATGACTGCAACTGGCCCATGCGTAGGGAGCGCTGATCATTTCATGGCACGGACATCCATTGCACTGATGGTCAGCGCCCTCGTCTGGGCTTGGGCGCCGTCGGCGAGCGCCGAGGAGACCACGCGTCCGGCTGTGTTTTCCGTCACCACGCCGACGCCGCAGCAATTCGAGGCGCTTCCGCCCGACGCCGTGCTCGATATCAACGGCGAACGGATCACCAAGCGCGAGTTCCTCACGCGCCGTCTGCGGGCCTATGATGCAGCGATGAAAAAAGTGCAGGAGGCGAAAGCGCGAGCCGAGGCCGAGTTCGCGGCACACCGCAAGGCCCTCCTCGACGCCCAAGAAGCGAAGCTCAAGGAAAACAACCAGAGGGTCCAGGCTGAGATCGACCGCCTGGTCGCGGCCGACAACGCGATCCACGGCCCCGATTGGCAGGCGCGCAAAAGGCAGGCGGCGGAGCTGTTGCAGCAGGCTTCCAAGGCGTCGTCGTCGCAGGAGCGCGAGGAATTGGAAAAGCGCGCGGCCGACCTCGTCCTCACGCCATCGCATCGTTAGCATTATCGCCCCCCGAAAACGGGGGCGATTCTACCGCCGCTTCACCTGCGGATTGGCGAGGCGCATCGGCGCGCCGTTCTCGAAGGCGACGATCTGCTCGAAGGCTTCGGAGAAATAGAGCTCGAAATTGTCCCATTCGGCCCAGCCGAGATGGGGCACGCACAGCGCATTGGGCAGTTTGAGCAGAGGATGATCGCCGCCGGTGACGGGCTCGTGCTCGTAAACGTCGACCGCGGCATAGCCGGGCCGCCCGGCCTCGAGCGCCGCGACGAGGGCGCCCGGTGCGATCAGTTCGGCGCGCGATGTGTTCACGATCAGCGCGGTCGGCTTCATGCGAGCGAGATCGGTCGGCCCCACGATGCCGCGTGTGCCCGCCTTGAGGCGCACATGCAGCGACAGCACGTCGGAGCGCGTAAACAAATCCTCCTTGCTCGCCGCAACCTCGTAGCCTGCCGCCCCGGCGCGCTCCGCCGAGCCCTGCTGGCCCGACACCAGGACCTTCATCCCGAGGCCGTGGCCGGCCGCCGCAACCAGGGAGCCGATCGCGCCGAGCCCGAAAATGCCGAGCGTGCTGCCGCGCAGGCGATGCGACAGCGTGCACGGCCAGTCGCCCCGCCGCATGCGCTCGGCCTCCAGCGCCACGTTGCGCCGCGACGCCACCATCAGCGCAACGGCGAGCTCGGCCGGCGCGTCCGGCGAATTGCTCTTGCCGGTCGAGACCGGAATGCCGAGCGCGGTGCAGGCGGCAAAATCGATGGTGCTGGCATTGCGTCCGACCAGCGCCAGCAGCTTGAGCCGGGGCAGCCGTTCCAGCAGCGCACGCGAGAAATTCACCCGCTCGCGGATGGCGACGACGACATCGGCCTCGCCCAACCGCTCGACGAGCTGATCGAGGTCGCGCGCCGGCTCGCGGTAGCGCGTCACGTCGTGCTTGCCGATGAGGCAATAGCAGGCGAGCCGGTGGACCATGTCCTGGTAGTCGTCGGGAATTACGATTTTCATGAATGGGGCTTTCCCTTCTCCCCGACTTCGGGGAGGGTCGGGGTGGGGTCTCTTTCACCGGGCCTGCCGCCGGTGAAGCTGGAAAGCAAGCAAGAACCCCACCCTACCCTCCCCGAAGTCGGCGAGGGATTCGCGCTGCGCCACTCAAAGCTCTTTCGCCGCGGCGCGCCACCGAGGCGAGCGCCGATTGGACTCCCGGCGGGCGCAACCTCATGTTCGCAGCCGGCACCTTGGCCACATGATCGCCTCGCCCCCGGGGCATTGCGGCCGACGCCGGCCGTCGCGTCGCCTTCATGTTTTCTCCCTTCCGCAGCGCCCGCCCGATCGGGTAATCCAATTGCGCGCCGCAACGCAGGCGGCGCGGCTCCAGAGGTCGGCAATGGTGGATACGGATGTTCTGATCGTCGGCGCCGGTCCGGTGGGATTGACGCTCGCCGTCGACCTCGGCATGCGCGGCGTGCGCTGCACCCTGGTCGAGCAGAAGGACGCCCCGCAATTCCTGCCCAAGATGGAGCGCTGCAACGCCCGGACCATGGAAATCTACCGCCGCATGGGGCTGGCCGACCGCATCCGCGCCGCCGGCCTGCCGGCGGAGTGCCCGATGGACGTCTTCATCGTCACCTCGATCCTGGAGCCGCCGCTCCTGCACCTGCCCTACCCTTCGGTGGCGGCGGCGAAGCGCGAGATCGCGGCCTCGACCGGGGCGGCGCTGCCGCTCGAGCCCTATCAGCTCATCTCCCAATACACGCTGGAGCCTCTGCTCAAGGCGGTGGCGGAGAAGCTGCCGACGGTGACGGTGCGCTACGCCACCGAGTTCCTGGAATTCACCGAGCGTCCGGACACGGTGACCGCCGAGGTCCGCGGCGCCGGCGGGGTCTGCGCCATCACCGCGCGCTACCTCGCCGGCTGCGACGGCGGCGGCAGCCCGATCCGCAAGCAGCTCGGCATCGGCCTCACCGGCGAGGGCAATCTGCTCGAGCTGCGCCAGGGTCTCTATCGCTGCGACGGCCTCTACGAGCGCATCCCGATCGGCAAGGGCCGGCATTATCACGTCGCCGACTCCCGCCATACCTTCCTGATCGTGCAGGATTCGACCAGGCACTTCACCCTGCACGGCGTGGTCGAGCAGGATTCCGACATGGTGGAGCTGTTCAGGCAGACCATCGCCATGCCGCTGCCGTTCGAGACCATCAATATTGGCCGCTGGCGCCAGAACCTGCTGGTCGCCGACAGCTACGGCACCGAGCGGGTGTTTCTCGCCGGCGACGCCGTCCACCTGGTCATCCCGACCGGCGGCCTCGGCATGAACACCGGCTGCGGCGACGCCATCGACCTCTCCTGGAAGCTCGCCGCAACGCTCGCGGGCTGGGGCGGACCGAACCTGCTGCGCTCCTACGGGATCGAGCGCCGCCAGATCGGCGAACGCAACGTGGCGGCATCGCGGTTCGCCTCCCGGGGCCGGCGCAAATGGCGCTCCATGTGGCGCCCCGACATCCGCGACGACACCCCGGCGGGCGCCGAGACCCGCGCCGCGCTCGCCCGCGTCGCCGATGTCGAGCAGCGCAAGACCAACGAGATGCTCGGCGCCGAGCTCGGCTATCGCTACGCGGATTCGCCGCTGATCGCTTCGGAGCCCGGCGAGGCGCCCGAGCACGATTTCATGGATTATGTTCCGAGCACCTGGCCGGGCGTCCGGCTGCCCCATGTCTGGCTCGGCGACGGCACCGCGGTGCAGGACCGGGTCGGCTATGGACGCGGCTACACCCTGCTGCGGTTCGCCGGCTCGGCCGATGTCGGCGCCCTTGCCACGACATTCGGCGCCCATGGCGCGCCCTATGCGGTGCTCGACCTTCCCGACGCCCGCGCCCGCGACGTCTATGGGTACGACCTCATCCTGGTGCGGCCGGACCTGCACATCGTCTGGCGCGGCAACGCCCTGCCGGACGACCCCGCCCGCCTCGCCGCCCTCGCCACCGGGCATTAATAAGGGGCGCATATATGATTACCGATCGCCGCACCGCGAAATCCCTATCGCACGGCTGCGTCCCATCCCGCACACCGATCGCTTCGAGCTTTGTTATTGGTCGAACGTCAAAGGGCGCTCGACAACTCCTTCGCGGGCGATGTTCCGGCGCCGTCGGGGCGGCGTGTCAAAACCGGGGTGGTCCGTCCACGCATATCAGATCATACAATTTATCACGGGGCCGATATCGGTGCTCAATAGATACGCGCGAGAAACGCGGCGTCGCCACGAGTAGGTTTTGCCGGTTCCAAAGATATGCCGGCGCAACGGTTCTTTGTTCCCCCTCCGAACAGCAGGCTTTGCGACTTGCAATATCCCGCCCGGGAATATCGCGTTAAATCCCTATAAGCAGGCTATTTTTCTACATCAGCGCGCGAAAAAAAACGCGATTGCGCCTCGATTGAAGATGTGATGCTTCAGGAGGCAGGTGCACCGGGATAACCTCGGCGATGAGGGTTCGACACCAACGCGAACCGCTTCAAGTTGGAGAGCGACGATGAAAATCAGGACAATTCTTCTGGCAAGTGTGCTCGGCGTGCCGCTCGTTGCGGGCGCCGCGCTTGCCGCCGGCACCGGCGATCTGTCGCTGGTGAATGCCGCCAAGCAAGGGGACCGCAGCGCGGTGCAATCGCTGCTCAACGGCCCGGCGAAGCAAGATGCCGCTGGCGCCCAGGGCGCGGCCGCATTGATCTGGGCAGCGTCCCGCAATGACCTCGAGATGGCCGATCTCCTTTTGAGCGCAGGCGCAGACCCGAAGGCCAAGAACGAATACAGCGCAACGGCGCTTTATGCGGCCGCGAACTACGCTGATCCAACGATGGCCAAGAAGCTGCTGGCGGCGGGAGCCGATCCTAATGCGGCGCTGGGGTCAGGTGAAACGCCGCTCATGGTGGCGGCCCGCGAGGGCCACGTCAACACGGTGCACGCCCTGCTCGAGGGTGGCGCAGATCCCAACGCGAAGGAAAAAAATGGCGGACAAACGGCGTTGATGTGGGCGATAGCCGGCGGTCACTCCGCGGTTACCAAGGAATTGGTGCAGTATAAGGCCGACGTCAATGCCCGCTCGAAAGGCGGATCCACCGCGTTGATGTTCGCCGCGCGGGGCGATACGGAATCCGCACGTACCCTGCTCAACGCCGGTGCGGATCCGAATCTCAAGATTCCGGACTGGGGAGGGACGGCACTGATTATCGCCGCCACCATGGGCCAGGCGGATATTGTCGAGGCGCTGCTCGCCAAGGGCGCCGATCCCAACTACCGGGATAGCAACAGTTTCACCGCTTTGCATTCGGCCGTGCGGGATTCGGACTACGGCGAGGAACCGGCGCAAAGAGCCCGGGCGGTGGCGACCGTCAAGGTGCTTCTTGCGCACGGCGCGGACGCGAATGCGCGTCTCCATCAGGAAAAGCCCACCGTGCGGGCTCTGAACGAGCTTCAGTTCGAGGGCGCGACCCCGCTCGCACTTGCCGCGGAAGTCAATAATCTCGATGCCATCAAGGAGTTGGTGGCAGGCGGCGCCGACCCGAACATTCCGACCACGATGGGCTCGACGCCGTTGATGCTGGCGGCCGGGGCCGCCACGGACGTGCAAAGGGCACGATCGATCGAAGAACGGGACCTGGCGGTCGGGACGGCAAGATATCTGGTGGAACATGGCGCCGACGTGAATGCTGTCGGAGAGTTCGGCTGGACTCCGCTGCACGCGGCGGCCTATCAGGGATTGACCGACGTCATCGAATTCCTGGTGAGCAAGGGCGCAAAGCTCGATACCAAGGACAAGCTCGGGCAGACGCCATTGAGCATTTCGCTTTCCGTCCTCACCAAAGAGGCCGGGGCTCGGCGCCTTCAGATCCCGCGTCGATACAGAGGCGAGGTCGCCCAGCTTCTCTTGAAATTGGGCGCCACCCCCATCGCCAAATCCGGGGTCAATGTCGTCGTGCAGCGCGCCGGCGACGTGGCTACGCAGGAGTAGCTTCCCCTTCTGACGAGACCGACTAGCCAAAAGCGTCATGCCCGCGCCTGTCGCGGGCATGACATCTCGGAGGCAAATCAGCTCACGGACAAGGGTGGCCCGGGTCTCTGGGAGATGCGCGGCGCCTCGTGCGCCGTCGGTCGAGGAGTTCAGGGTCGTGGCGGGTGTATTGCCCGTCAGACGTTCGGCAGCCCTTCGACGATGTACATGCGCGACTTCGCCTCGCGCTCGCGCACCGCGAGGATTTTCTGGTATTCGGGCGAATCCCGCCAGGCACGCGCTTTCTCGAAACTGTCGAACACGGAGATGACGATCCGCCCCTTCGGCGGGTCGCCTTCGACGCCGACATTGCGGCCGCCGCGGACGAGATAGCGACCGCCGAACCGGTCGACCGTCGCTTGGACGTGCGCGGCATAATCCCTCTGGAAAACGTCCATGTCACCGGTCACGTCGACTTCGGTGACAATATAGGCCTTCGCCTGCGCCTTCAGTCCGGCGACGGCGCCGGCGCCCACCGCCGCGCCGACGACCGCCGCGAACATGACCGCGTAATAGATGTTCATGGTTGATCTTCCCGTTCGCCTGCGTCGGCAACATAGCGGCAAGCCGATGGGCGCAGCAACACAGCGGGAGCAAGCGGAGGCAGGCGCTCAGGCGGGTCCCACGCCGGGACATCCGCCGATGCCGGACATGAGGTTCGACAAGCACCTCAAGGTCCGATGCCCGGACCCCGGGGCTGCAGCAACGACAGCTTTTCAGCGACCAGGCGCCAAGCCTCGACCCCTTCGAGGTCGCCGGCCCGCCGCAGTTCCTCGATCCTCTTCTTCACGACGCGCGGCGCTCTCCTGCCGTACCAGGCGCGGCACGCGCGGGCATATATGGCGGCGGCATCATCGGGACTGGCATGCATGAAGAAGGCGCTCTGAGGCAGGTCGCGGACGGTTTTAATTATGACAAATATGCGGCGCTCTCCGCAAGGCTGTCATGCTCGGCGCGATGCGGGCGCACAGCGGGTTTTGCGGCCGTTAGTTAGAAGCGGGCCGCACTCTCATTTCCTTAACAGGGCGCATGATATCGTCGGCAAAATCCGCAAGTCTTCCGGGCCATGCGCCGCCCGACAACGACAGAGACCGCCCATGACCATGGGAACCGACTTCCTCCTGAATGCTCTGGTGCAGGAAGGGCTGACCCATCTTTTCATGGTGCCCGGCGGCCTCGTCGATCCGTTTCTGCCGGCGCTGGCGCGGCACCCTAATTTGCAGCCGATCATCGCTGCCCATGAAGGCGGCGCCGCCTATATGGCCGACGGCTACGCCCGCGCGAGCGGCCGCTTCGGCGCGGTGATGGGAATCGGCGGCCCCGGCCTGTGCAACATGGCGACCGCCGTCGCCGCGGCCAAAACCGATTGCTCGCCGGTTCTCGTGCTGAGCGGGGAGATTCCGGTCACCATGGAAGGGCTCGGCGCATTCCAGGACGCCAGCCAGGCGACCCTCGACGATACCGCGGTGATGAAGCCGCTCACCCGGCTGTCGGGAACGATCGCGAGCCCGCTCGCCCTCGATCATTGGCTCCGCCATGCGCTGACCGCGATGTGGTCGCAACCGCGCGGGCCGGTGCACATGTCGGTGACGCACGAGGCCATGACCGGCGAATGCGCGGCGGATTACGGGGCAGTCTCCGGCTACTTCGCGGCGGTCGCACCGCTGAGCAGGCCCGCAGCCATTGCGGCTTTCGATCTGCTCGGCGGCGCGAAAATCGCGTTTCTCGCCGGCGCCGGCGTCGAGCACGACAGCGCGGCCGCCGCGTTGATGGCGGTGGCGGAGCGCTGGTCGATCCCCGTCGCCACGACGCTGCGCGCCAAAGGCGTATTCCCGGAGGATCATCCATTGTCGCTCGGCGTGTTCGGCTATGCGGGCACCCGGCACGCGACGGCCGCCATCCTCGGCGAAGGGGCCGACGTGCTGATCGTGCTCGGCTCCGGCTTCAACGAGCGCGACACCATGCATTGGACGCTGCGGGGGCGCACCGGCGGCAAGACCGTCATCCTCCAGGTCAATACCGACATGGACGAGCTGACCACCCATGGCGTTCCCGCCCATGTCGTTCCCGGCAGTTGCCGAGCCTTTCTCGACCTGATGCAGGAGCGCGCGGAGGCCATCGCCGCCGCGCTCGCGGCGGGGCAGGCGCAGCGGCTGGCCTGGCTGGCCGAGGTCAAGCGTGGGCCGCGGCTCTATGACGTCGGCAATTGTGGCAGGCCGACCAAGCCGATCCACCCGGCGGCTGCGATCGCGGCATTGCGCGAGGTCTATCCCCGCAACGGCGTGGTGCTGATCGATTCCGGCGCCCATCGCGCCTTTGCCGGCCACTATTGGACCTCCTACGAGCCGCGCACCTACATTTCGGCCACCAATCTCGGGCCGATGGGCTGGGCCATCCCGGCCGCGGTCGGCGTGCAGTGCGCACGCCCCGACCGCCGCGTCGCGATCATTACCGGCGACGGCTGCATGCAGATGCATGGGATGGAGGTCCAGACCGCGGCACGCTACGGGCTTCCTATCATCTACGTCGTGCTGAACAATTGCGCGCTCGGGAACGTGTGGCTGCGCGCCCATGAATTGGGCCCAGTGCCGTCCGAGCTGACGCGTATTCCCGATCACGACTGGGCGGGTTTTGCCCGTGCGCTCGGCGCCCAGGGCTTTACCGTCACCGATCCGGCAGGGCTCGAGGAAACCTACCGCCGGGCGCTCGCAGCCGGAGGCACGGTGGTGATCGACGTCAAGGCCGACAGGGATTGCCCGACCCCGGTCTACGACTTCACCGCCGGCGCGCGAGCCTGGTCCTATCACGAGTAGAGGCGCGGTATGAGCGTGCTGGAAATGGATCCCGCGAAGCTTCCGGCGGCGGGTCGCGCGCTGTTTGTCGCGATCACGGCAAAGCGCAAGGCGCGCGGCGAGGGCTTCGGCGGGCCCTACATCGCGCTGTTCAATCACCCCGAACTGGCGCGCCGCATCGAGGAGCTGGGATTCTTCCTGAAGTTCGAGGGCGTACTGCCGCGGCCGGCCTATCAGTTCATCGTCCTCACCGTCGCCCACGCGACCGGCGCGGCGTTCGAATGGCACGACCACGTCGAGCGTGCGCTCGCCGCCGGGCTTCCCCGCGACGTCGTTGACGCCATCGGTTCCGGCCGCACCGAGGCGCTGCCGCAGCCCTACGCGCTCATGGGCGCGATCCTGGCCAAGACCATGGCGTGGCAGCCGGTGCCCAATGACCTGCAGGCCCGCGCCGCGGCGCTCTGGGGCGTCG
>DASYNT010000022.1:0-2790 GCA_036008405.1 Xanthobacteraceae bacterium | reverse complement strand
GCGCCCTGTGCCTGTTCGACGGACGCCTTGAAGAGGCCTTGCTCGATCCGGTAGAGCCGGGCGCCCTCCTCGACCATGTCGCCTTCCTTGAACAGCACCTCCTCGAGGAAGCCCTTCACCCGCGCGTTGATCTGAACCCGGTTGATGGCCTCGACGCGGCCGACGAAGTCCGCGGTCTTGGAGATCGGCTTTTTTTCCGCCTTGACCACCCCGACCGGAACGGTGGCCGGTGCAGCCTGCTGCCCTTGGGCGGGGAGGGTGGTGCAAACTGCCAAAACCAGGAGCAACGCGATTCGCATGGCGAGCCTCTCCGAGCACGGCTGATGATCGACGGTGGTGACTTCTTGGGCAGAATCGGCTACAGCGTCGCAGGACGCCCTTTGCCGGACTGTGCACTTTTGGTCGCGGCGGGCAAGTCCGATCGAGCCGATGCGCTCGGTTTGTCCCGGCCGGCGCGGCGGCCCTTCCCGGTGGCCACGCGCAGGCGGTCGCGAGGAGCCTCCGACGGATGTCCAGGAGCAGCCGGAAGGAGCGGCCGGGACGGCCCCACCGGCGTCCCGGGTCGGAGTGTGTCACGAACGCTTGAGCAGGCGCGATTGGGCATCGAGCATGGCGGTCGCCACGCCGGCGCCGTCGGCGATCATCTCGCGCATCAGCGACATCGGCGTCGGGTAGGGCGCCTCGACCTCCCCGATGACGGAATCGTAGTCGCACCGCAATTCGGCGTCGAACTTGCGCGCGAGCTGCTGCATGCGCTGGTTCTCCAACAGGCAGGTGAGTTGGAGCTGCTTGATGCCGCGGTTGCGCGCGGCGAGAAGGGTCCGCTCCAGAAGCTCGGTGCCGACGCCGTGGCTTTGCCACCGGCGCTCGATGCTCAACGCGGCTTCGGCCTGCCCCGCAGTCGGACCGAACGGCCGCAGCTCCGCCGCGCCGCGCAGGATTCCGTCCACCAGGAAGCCGTAGATGATATTTTCAGGCTCGAATGCGCGCCCCGCATGGGCGCGGACGAAGTCGTCCGCGACGCCGCCGCCGAAGCGATTGCGCCGGCTCGCCGCATCGAGGCGCAGCAGATGGTCGCCATAGGCCTCGGCATCGGAGCCCCAAAGCTTGCGGACGATGCCATCGGTGGTCACATAGTTCATGGTCGAGCTCCAGACGTTTTTGTCATGAAATCCTCGGCCGTGTCCTCCGCGATGGCCGGATTGATTCACCCGGGGATCGCACATATTGCATTGCAGCAAAATACGACGGCATCAAGAATGCCGGCTCAGAGGATTTGTGTGCAACGCAACAAAACGCAAGCCTGCGCGCCAAAGCAATATGCACAATTGTTATAAATCAATTACTTACCGCGCACAAATTGGATTCACGAGATGGCGGCATGTCATGGCTCGGAGACCTGGATGCGTGTCGCGCATGGATTGCCGTCGTGCCAGCGGCATGAAAATGGCTTCGCCGTTGCAGGAAAATATTGTCGATTCCGGCAAATTACCGGTTGCCGCGCCGGCGCTGTCCCTGTAACCGGCGGTCCCCGCCCGTGGACCCATTGCCGCTCTGACCATGCCCGTTGCCATCACTGCTCAATATGCGGCTCTCGTTGCCGCCGGCGAGATCGAACGCGATGGCGCCCAGGAGGACGCCGTGGCAAGGCTCGGGCGCCTCAACGAACGGCTCGCCATGCACCGGCTGGCGCGGAAATCCTCCTCGCTGGGCTGGCTGTTCGGCCAGCGCGTGGAGCCCGGGGAGGAACTCAAGGGGCTCTACATCTGGGGCGAGGTCGGGCGCGGCAAGACCATGCTGATGGACATGTTCTTTGCCGCCTGCCCGGTCCAGCGCAAACGGCGAGCCCACTTCCATCAGTTCATGCTCGATGTCCATGAGCGCCTCAATGCTTATCGCCACAAAGTGAAATACGGCGAGACGATCGCGGACGACCCGGTCCACCTCACCGCCGATGACCTCGCCGAGCAGGCCTGGGTGCTCTGCTTCGACGAATTTCACGTGACCGACATCGCCGACGCCATGATCCTGGGTCGCCTGTTCACGCGGATGTTCGAGCGCGGGGTGGTGGTGGTCGCGACCTCCAATGTGGAGCCCGACGAACTCTACCAGGATGGGCTCAACCGGGCGCTGTTCCTGCCCTTCATCCGGCTGCTGACGCAGCGCCTGGAGGTGCTGCGGCTCGATGCACGCACCGACTTCCGCATGGAAAAGCTCATCGGCGTGAAAGTCTGGCACGTGCCCGCGGACGCGGCGGCCGATCGCGCCATCGATGCGGCCTGGCGGCGCCTGACCGGCGGGCGGGACGGCCAGGCGCTCGATCTGGTGGTCAAGGGTCATCACCTGCATGTGCCGCGCGCGGCGATGGGCGTCGCGCGCTTTGGTTTCCATGACCTGTGCGGGCAACCCTATGGCGCGATCGATTACCTGCGCATCGCCCACGAATTCCACACCGTCGTCATCGACCACGTCCCGGTGATGACCTTTGCCGATCGCAACGAGGCCAAGCGGTTCATCGCCCTGATCGACACGTTCTACGACGCCGGTGTGAAGCTCATCGCCTCCGCCGCCGCGAAGCCCGGCGCGCTCGACCAGGCGAGCGAGGGCTACGAGGTCAACGAGTTCAAGCGCACGGCATCCCGGCTCATCGAGATGGGCTCGACCGAGTATCTCGCCTTGCCCCACGGCCGCCGTCCAGCCACCACCGGCTCGGCCGAAGGCATCGTCGAAACCTGAGACCTGCGGGGCAGCCAAGGGCCAATCCGGACATCGCCTTTGGTCGACTTGAAC
>DASYNT010000021.1:0-11623 GCA_036008405.1 Xanthobacteraceae bacterium | reverse complement strand
CGAACAGCCTTTTTGGGGCTATGGCAATTGGCGGAATGGCATTAGCCCTTAGGCTGCGTGAGGTTTGGCCGGAACGATGCGAAAACCATCGATGTGGCGATTCAGTGGTTTGTCCATCGAGCGTCTTGCGTCGAATGGGCCATACAGGGCGAGCATGAACTTGACACCGGTCCGGTCATGTCTGGTCCTATCATCGTCCGACATATTACCGGTCGGCGCTGATCGGTCGCCGTCAATGCGCGGGAGGGTCGTCGCCATGTGGTCGCTGCGGAGCCCGCCTCCGCAGCGAACTTGCGCTCGCAACGTGCTGTTCATGTGGCGGCGAGTCCGCCGCCGAAAGTCGCGTGGAAGTTGCTGAGGGCGGCGAACCACCGTCCCGGTCAGGCTCCGGGGCCGCGTCCATGCGGGTGGCGTTATGCGGGCACCCACGAGTCACAATGCGCGGGAAAATCTAGCCGGGTGTGAACTGGTTCACACCTTGCCCGAACCGCCCGTCAGACAATAGGTCGCCTTCTCGCGTCGCCGATTTCCGCAAGCGGAGGCTTCCTTTTGTCAGGAGTGGGCGCCATGAAATCGATTTCAGCACGGCGTGCCGGAAAATTCGCACAGAAATCCGATCGTCTTCCCGGCCCGATCGGGATTCTCACCGGAACGTTTGCGCAGCACGTTCCCGTCTGCACCGTCGGCCTTGCGTGCGTGTTGATGCTCGTCTTTGCGACGTGCGGCTACGCGCAAGGGGAAGCCGTCGCCGACCCCGACCGCGGGACCTATTGGGCGCATGTGGCCGTCACCTTGATCGGGGTCGTGTTCGCCATGAGGCTTGCGGCGACGGCGTTCGCCAGGCCGCCCTTGAGGCTCGCCGACGTGCTTACCGGTCCGGAATATCTGACCAGCCCGGAATACTATCGGTTCGGCATGGCGGTCTTCGTGATCGTGGTGTCCTTCATCTTCCTCGTGCTGATCTATTTGCACAGAGAGGTGGTCGCGGTCGTGGATCTGTTCAAGATTCCATTCGTGCCGGAGGCCTATGTGAAGCAGATGATGGAGGCGGTGTCGAAGGACACGGCGCCCTATCTGTTGATCGTCGTGATCATCGGAGCCCTGTATCTCTATCTCCTGCACAAGGAAGCCGAATGGAACGTGCTCCTGATGCTGCGCGACGTCATCCATATTTGGATTGCCATTCCCAATCGCGTCGGGACGATCGTCGAGGAGATTTCGCATTCGCTCTCGGTCCCTCGAGCGTCGGTGCGAGACGTCGTCAGCAGGGGGCTCGGCGTTTCGGCCGAGGATTTCGCGAAAGACCGGAACACCCCGGAGCGGCTCTGGGCCGAGCTGTCCTACATACAGATGTGGCTCGAGACGCAGCGGGAAGCCGGCGAGGTCGAGTTTTTCAACAAGGACGAGTTCAAGCTCGACGAAGTGCTGTCGGAATATGACGGCATGGTTGCGACCGTGGGCGCGCTGCGGGGAAACGGGCCGGCTGCCGCGACCCTGGTCCCCACCATAAAGTCCCTGCGCAATCGATTTGCGAGAATCGTGGGCTGCTATCTCGTCCACAAATATGGGCTGAGCGAGCGACTGGACCATCAAGCGCTCGCATTCGGGATTCCCGTCGCTCCGCGGACCGATCAGAATCCGTTGAAATACATCGCGATATATCTGCTGACGGTGGCAATGTCGGTGTATGTCGGGGTCTACGTGTCGGCGATATTCTTCGACTGGCATTCGGGGATGCCGTTGCTGGACGCCATAGCGAGCCAGGACGGCGATCTCGTTCTGCACTGGGTCGGCTATTCGGCGGCAAATTACGGGCTTGCGATCACGGTCATCCTGGTCATCCGATTCATCGGATGGGCGTCGTCCACGAGGGCGCACGTCACCTACCTCTCGACCTATTGCTGGACGGCATTGACCGCATTCTTGGTCGGCCCGGTGGGGCTCGCCCTGACGGCCAAGTATGCGTTCCCGGTCGCCCGCTTCGCCGATACGGGACTGCTCGCAACCATTGCCTCCGAGCTCGAATGGGGCATCGGCCCGGCGATCATTGCGGTATTCATCTCCTACTACATGGACCGGCAGACGTCCTCGACCCTCCCGGACATCAATCAGTCCCACGGTTCCATCGCCTGGAGAATCGTGGTGAGCCTGCTGTTGGCCCTGGCAACGGTCGTCATGCTGCTGCCGCCACTGCTGTCCCTGAAGGCAGCAGTCGGCGCGCCGTGGAGCGCGGAGAAGCTCCGCCTCGTAGCGGTCGGCACGACGTTCTTCATTTCGTTTAGTCTTGCAATGGCAGCGCAGTTCGCGTTGCGCAAGCCCAATGCCCAAGCCATCCCGGGCCGATCGAGCGTCGACCTGAGGACGGCCTCCACGGCGTGAGCCTGCACGGCGTGAGCCTGCTGCCCGATCTGGAGCCGGCGCATCGAGAGGCGCCGGCTCCAGGCGCTTCGGCCCCCGGGGCGCTTTGTTCCGCCGCATCCGACGCGGCCTGAACTCGCAGCATGAGGGCATGAGCTACGCAGCATTGACGAAATCGCGGGGCGTCGCTATAGGCGCCGCCATGATCGCGATGCCCGTTCCACCCTGCGCCGCCGCGGCCCCGTGAGGCCGCGCTGAGCCGACGCGGTTGATCGTCAATTGCGGCCGCCGATTGCGCGGCGCGCTTCTCTCGAAATTCAACGGTATCCGGTGTGTTTCCAGCCGCATCTGCCGTGGAGAGGATCAGGACATGACCAGGCTGGCAAAGATCGGCGTGCTCGGCGCTTCCGGCTATACCGGATCGGAATGCGTGCGCCTGCTGCTGCGCCATCCGCGGGTCGAAATCGCGCTGCTCACTGCCGACCGTAAGGCCGGGCAGGAGATGCGCGAGGTGTTTGCGCAGTTCTCGCCCTATGCGCTGCCCAAGCTGGTGCCCCTCGACGGCCTCGACTGGGCCGAGCTCGGGCTCGACCTCGTATTCTGCGCGCTGCCCCATGCTACCACCCAGAAGGTCATCAGGATGGTGTTCGCCGCGGCGCCGGGCATGAAGGTGGTGGATCTCTCAGCCGACTTCCGCCTCGCCGACACCGCCGCCTATGCGCGCTGGTACGGCGACGCCCATCATGCTCCGGAGCTGCAGGGCGAGGCGGTCTACGGCCTCGTCGAAATCCACCGCGACGAGATCAAGGCGAGCCGCCTCGTCGCCAATCCCGGCTGCTACACCACCTGCGCCCAGCTGCCGCTGGTGCCGCTGATCAAGGCGGAGGCCATCGACCTCGACGAGATCGTGGTCGATGCCAAGTCAGGCATGACGGGGGCGGGCCGGGCGGCGCGCGAGAACATGCTGTTCTCGGAGGTGTCGGAAGGCTTCCACGCCTATGGCGTCGGCGACCACCGCCACATGGCCGAGCTCGACCAGGAGTTCTCCGCCGCCGCCGGGCGCAAGGTCACCGTCACCTTCACCCCCCATCTGGTTCCGATGAACCGCGGAATCCTCTCGACCATCTATGTGCGCGGGCTCGCCGGCCGCTCGCCCCAGGACCTCCATGGCATCCTGGCGGACGCCTATGGCGGCGAGCCGTTCGTGCATGTGCTGCGTTTCGGCGAGATGCCGCAGACCCGGCACGTGCGCGGCTCCAACATGACCTTCATCGGCGTCGCCGCCGACCGCGTCGCGCCCCGCGCCATCATCGGGTCGGCGCTCGACAACCTGGTCAAGGGCGCCGCCGGCCAGGCGGTGCAGAACATGAACCTGGTGCTGGGCTTTCCCGAGACCATGGGGCTCGAACAGGTGGCGCTGTTCCCGTAACCCGAACCTTATCGTCCTGACGCGCCGCGCCAGACCGGATTCCGGGTTCGCGCGAACGTAAACGCACGCCCCGGATGACAGGGCCCGTCTCAGCTTCGCACCTTCACATAGCTCCCCGGCGCGTCCTCGATCGGCGCGACCACGCCGCCGCCGGGCTCGCGGGCCGGTACCTCCGCGCTGTCCTGCGCCTTGATCCAGGCCAGCCAGTCGATCCACCACGAGCCCGGATGCTCGGTCGCCTTCTTCAGCCAGCCCTCGACATCGTCGCCCTTCGGCGTGGCGCCGGTCCAGTATTGATATTTCATCCTGGACGGCGGATTGACGACGCCGGCGATGTGGCCGGAGCCCGACAGCACGAACCGCATCGGCCCGCCGAAGCAGGATGAGCCGAGATAGACCGATTTCGCCGGCGCGATGTGGTCCTCGCGGGTGGCGAGATTGTAGATCGGCGTCTTGACCCTGCCGAGATCGATCGCGACCCCGTCGATCGTCAGCTTGCCCTTGGTGAGGTTGTTCTCGAGGTAGCAGTTGCGCAGGTAGTAGGAGTGGTTGGCGGCCGGCATGCGGGTGGCGTCGGCGTTCCAGTACAGCAGGTCGAACGGGAACGGCGCCTCGCCCTTGATGTAGTTGTTGACCACATAGGGCCAGATCAGGTCGTTGGAGCGCAGCAGGTTGAAGGCGGTCGCCATCTTCTCGCCCTCGAGATAGCCGCGCTCGGCCATCTGCCGCTCCACCGATTCGATCTGCTCCTCGGTGATCGCGAACACCTTGAGATCGCCCGCATGGGTGAAGTCGACTTGGGCGGTGAGCAGGGTGGCCGACGCGATGCGGCGATCGTTCCTGGCCGCCATATAGGCGAGCGTGATGGCGAGCAGGGTGCCGCCGACGCAGTAGCCGACCGCATTGACCTCGGTCTCTCCGGTGATCCTGGCGACCACATCGAGGGCCTCCAGCGGGCCCTGGCGCATGTAGTCGGGAAAGCCCTTCTGGGCGAGGTGCTGGTCGGGGTTGACCCAGGAGATGCAGAATACCGTGAGCCCGTGATCGACGCACCATTTGATCAGCGATTTCTCCGGCGCGAGATCGAGCACGTAGAATTTGTTGATCCAAGGCGGTACCAGCAGCAGCGGCCGCCGCAGCACCGTCGCGGTGGTCGGTGCGTATTGGATGAGTTGCATCAGTTCGTTCTGATGGATCACCTTGCCAGGCGACAGCGCGAGATTGCCGCCGACCTCGAATTTCGAGGGGTCGGACTGCCGGATCTTCAGTTCGCCGCCGCCGGCCGCGATGTCTTCGGCGAGCATGTGGGTGCCGCGGACGAGGTTCTCCGCATTTTCCTCGAGCGTGGTGCGCAGCAACTCCGGATTGGTGAAGATGAAATTCGACGGCGATGCCGCGTTGACGAGCTGGCGCATGTAGAACTCCGCCTTCTGGCGGGTCGCCGGGTCGAGCTGGCTCGCGTCTTCGACGAGGTGCCGCGCCCAGTCGGAAGTGACGAGATAGGCCTGCTTGAGAAAGTCGAAATATTGGTTCGACGACCATTCCGGATCGTTGAAGCGCTTGTCGCGCGGATCGGGGACGGCGACCGGCTCGGCCGGCTCGCCGGCCATGCGACGGGCCGCGCTCGCCCACAGGTCGAGATAGCCCTTGCCGAGCCGCGTCTGCATCTCGACGGTGCGCTGGGGATCGGCGAACCAATATTCGAACACTTGGCCGAGGGTCTTCACGGCATCGTTGATCTCGTCGGAATAGCCGACCTTCTTGGCGCCGTCCTCGCGCGGCTTGAGGTAGGCGGCGACCGCGCGGCCGCCTTCTTCCACCAACCGGGCGAAATTCCGGGTCAGCGCATCGAGGTCGAGCTTGCTGGGGTAATCGGGCGGGGTCGCCGGCGTCGGCGCGGTGGGGCGCAATGCCGGCAGCGGCGGGACCGCGGGCGCGGGCAGGGGGCCGGCCGCCGGCGGTGCCACCGGGGGTCGGGGTGGTGAGGCGGGCGTGGCGGGAGTCCGTTCCCGACTGGCGGATTTGGGAATGCCGGGCTTGAAGATCGCGGGCTGGCCGGTTGCAGGTTTGGCGACGGCAGCCTCGGGAGTGGTAGGCTGGGAGGTCGTCGGGGCCGGGGATGGAGGACGGGAGGCTGCTGCCTTTGGGGTGGCAGGCGTGGAGCGGGCCGGCTCGCCGGCCGCAGCGACGGTGGGAGGCGCCGGCTCGACAGCGGTGGGAGCGGCCGGATTGGGCGGGGCAGGCGGGACAGCCGCCGGCTCGGGAACTGGCGGCCAGGCAGACTCATTGGAGACAGATTCATGGGAGGCAGACTCATGGGATGCGGACTTGGGGGAGGCAGGCCCAGGCGCAGGTCTTGAGGATGCGGGCCGGGCCGACGCCGGCTTTGTGGGCGCGGACCTGGTTGCGCCGGATGCCGAAGCTGGCTCGGCGATGTTGCGAGGGGTGGGAGCAGACGCAGGGTTTGACCCAACAGGCCCCGAGGCGGCGCGTTTCGGTGCGGCGGGCGGGGGTGCCCCTGACTGCGCAGTGGGTTTCGTCGCCGCCGCGGTTGTTTCCGGGGGTAAGGTTGCGTTAGTCTTAATGGATGAAGCTTCAACCGCGGCCGGCGGCTCAGGGGAGACGCTTTGGGCGGAGCCGCGGGCTTGGTCCAGAGCCGGCTTGCGCTTGTTGCGGCGCGGCCGGTTCAGAGCAGGGGGCCGGTTTGCCTCGGTGGGTGGCTTCGCCATCCGCGCGTTCACTCCATTGTTTAGACATATTAACGAGATACGGGACCGTGGGGCCATTCTACCATCTGCCTAGCGCATACCATCGGCACTGTCTGGCAAAGATGTCAAAGTCGCGAAGCCTTGGTGGAAATCCGCGCCCATGCGCCTTGCTTTTGCTTGGGCTGACGCTGGCCTTTGCAGGCGCCGGCCCGCTTGCCTCATGCTCCACCATGGGAGGGGAGATTCCCGCCGCGGCGGGCGGCCTGCCGGCGGATGCGCCCGAGCGTCCGCAGACCACCCCGGCCTATCCTGCGGTCCATGACATGCCGCCGGCACGGAATACCGCTGTCCTGACCGAGGAAGAAAAAAAGAGGGTCGAGGCCGAGCTGGCGATCATGCGCGAGCAGCAGGCCAAGCGGGCGCAGTCGTCGGCCGCCAACCCGAATTAGCCGGGCCGTCCCCGGCGAAAAGCCATGCATGACCGCGTTCCCGTGTTAGAAGTCTATCCCCTCAAAGCCCCACCGCTTGGCAGGCCCTGGTGCGCAGGAGACAGGGAAGATGGAAGAATTTCACCGCATCCGCCGCTTGCCCCCCTACGTGTTCGAGCAGGTGAACCGCGCCAAGGCGGCCGCACGCAATGCCGGCGCCGACATTGTCGACCTCGGCATGGGAAACCCGGATCTGCCGACCCCCGCCCATGTCATCGAAAAGCTCAAGGACACCGTGGGAAGGCCGCGCACCGATCGCTATTCCGCCTCCAAGGGCATCCCAGGGCTGCGCCGGGCCCAGGCCGCCTATTACGCCCGCCGGTTCGGGGTGAAGCTCAATCCCGATACCCAGATCGTCTCTACATTGGGGTCCAAGGAAGGATTTGCAAACGTCGCCCAGGCGATCACCGCGCCCGGAGACGTCGTGCTCGTCCCCAACCCCAGCTATCCGATCCACGCCTTCGGCTTCCTGATGGCGGGCGGGGTGATCCGTTCGGTGCCGTCCGATCCGACGCCGGCATTCTTCGATGCCCTCGAGCGCGCCTGCATGCATTCGATTCCGAAGCCGCTGGCGCTGGTCGTGTGCTATCCGGCCAATCCGACCGCTGCGGTCGCCGACCTCGACTTCTACAAGGACGTCATCGCATTTGCGAAAAAGCACAACCTGATCGTGCTGTCCGACCTCGCCTATGCGGAAGTCTATTTCGACGACGACCCGCCGCCGTCGATCCTGCAGGTGCCGGGCGCCATGGATGTCGCGGTGGAATTCACCTCGATGTCCAAGACCTATTCGATGCCGGGCTGGCGCATCGGCTTTGCGGTCGGCAACGAGCGCATCATCGCGGCGCTGGCCCGGGTCAAGTCATATCTCGATTACGGCGCCTTCACGCCGATCCAGGTCGCCGCCACTGCAGCGCTCAACGGGCCGGAGGACTGCATCCGCGAGATGCGCGACATCTACAAGCGCCGCCGCGACGTGCTGGTGGAGAGCTTCGGCCGTGCCGGCTGGGACATTCCCGCGCCGCGCGCATCGATGTTCGCCTGGGCGCCGTTGCCGGAGCCGTTCCGCACGCTGGGCACGGTCGAGTTCTCGACCTTGCTGATCGAGAAGGCCGAGGTCGCGGTTTCGCCCGGCATCGGGTTCGGCGAACACGGCGAGGGTCACGTGCGCATCGCGTTGGTGGAAAACGAGCAGCGCATCCGTCAGGCTGCGCGCAACCTGCGGCGTTTCCTTGAAACCGGCCCGGAAAAGTTGCACAACGTCGTCCCTCTTGCGAAGCGCCGCTGACCTGCGGCGCGATTGGCACTTGCGGACGGTCCATGGTCGCGCCCTTGAAAGCGGGTCTTGCCGGGCTCGGCACGGTCGGTTCCGCCGTGGTGCGGCTCCTGGAGCAGCATCGCGACGTGCTGGCGCTGCGCTGCGGCCGCCCGATCGAGGTGGTCGCGGTGAGTGCGCGCGACCCCGCCAAGAAGCGAGACCTCGGCACCGCGACGCCGCGCTTCGTCGGCGATCCCATCGTGCTCGCTGCTGACCCCGGCATCGACGTGTTCGTCGAACTGATGGGCGGCGACGGCGATCCCGCCAAGCGCGCGGTGGAAACCGCGCTCGCTGCCGGCAAGTCGGTAGTGACCGCGAACAAGGCGCTGCTCGCCAGGCACGGTGCCGCGCTCGCCGATCTCGCCGAGGCGCACGGGGCGGCGCTCAATTTCGAAGCCGCCGTCGGCGGTGCGATCCCGGTCGTCAAGACGCTGCGCGAGGGCCTCGCCGGCAATTCCTTTGCCCGCGTCTACGGCATCCTCAACGGCACCTGCAATTACATTCTCACGCGCATGGAGCAGGAGCGGCTGTCGTTTTCCCGATGCCTCGAGGACGCCCAGCGCCTCGGCTATGCCGAGGCCGATCCGAGCTTCGACGTAGAGGGTTTCGACACCGCCCAGAAGCTCGCCATCCTCGCCAGCATCGCCTACGGCACCCGCGTCAATCCCGATGCGGTGTTCGTCGAAGGCATTTCCTCGATCGCGCCGGAGGATCTCGAAGCCGCCGAGGAACTCGGCTACCGGGTCAAGCTGCTCGGGGTGGCGGTGCGCACCGCTCAGGGCATCGAGCAGCGGGTACATCCGACCATGGTGCCCCGGGACAGCGCCATCGCCCAGGTCATGGGCGTGACCAATGCGATCTCCATCGATGCCGACGGGATCGCTCCGATCACGCTGGTCGGACCGGGCGCGGGCGGCGAGGCGACCGCTTCGGCGGTGGTCGCCGACCTCGGCGACATTGCCCGCGGCGTGCGTGTCGCTGCCTTCGGCCGGCCGTCGGGCGCGCTGGTCGAGAACCGCCGCGCGCCGATGCAGCGCCACGAAGGCGGCTACTACATCCGCCTGCTCGCCGTCGACCGGCCGGGCACCTTCGCCACCATCGCCAGGCATCTCGCGGACCAGATGATCTCGCTCGAGTCGATCGTGCAACGTCATCCCGGCGGCAGGCCCCATGGCGGCGACGATCCGAGAAGCCCGGCCACCCCGGCTCCGGTCATATTGATCACCTATGCCACCACCGAGGATGCGGTGCGGCGCGCCTTGAACGCCATCAAGAGCGAGGGCGTCATCGCCGGCCAGCCGCAGGTCATTCGCATCGAGAAGAATTAGCCGCAACCGGAAAGGAATCCAATGTCGCCGAGCTCCAGCAAGACCAGCACGATGCTGGACCGCATCCTCGCGCTGGAGATCGCGCGGGTGACCGAGCGGGCCGCGGTGGCGGCCGCCCGGCTGCGCGGGCGCGGCGACGAGAAGGCGGCCGACCAGGCCGCGGTCGATGCGATGCGACGCGAGATGAACAACCTGCCGATCATCGGCACCGTGGTGATCGGAGAAGGCGAGCGCGACGAGGCGCCGATGCTGTTCATCGGCGAAAAGGTCGGCGGCGGCCATGGCCCCAAGGTGGACATCGCCGTCGATCCCCTGGAAGGCACCACGCTGTGCGCCAAGAACATGCCCGGCGCGATCGCCACCATGGCGGTGGCGGAAGCCAATGCGCTGCTCAACGCGCCCGACGTCTACATGGAAAAGATCGCGATCGGTCCCGGCTATGCCAAAGGCACTGTCGATCTCGACGCCTCGCCCGAGGACAACATCCGCGCGCTCGCCAAGGCCAAGGGCGTGAAGCCCGAAGAGATCACCGCACTCATCCTCGATCGGCCCCGCCATGCCGACCTCGTTGCCGCCGTGCGCAGGGCCGGCGCCGCGGTGCGCTTCATCACCGACGGCGATGTCGCCGGCGTGATCCACACCGCCGATCCGGAATCGACCGGGATCGACATCTATCTCGGCGTCGGCGGCGCGCCGGAAGGCGTGCTGGCGGCGTCGGCGCTGGCCTGCATCGGCGGGCAGATCCAGGGCCGCCTGGTGCTCGACACCGACGAAAAGCGTGGCCGTGCGGCCAAGATGGGGATCAAGGACCCCCGCAAGAAATACGCCATGGAAGACATGGTGAAGGGCGACTGCGTGTTTGCCGCGACCGGCGTCACCACCGGCTCCCTGCTCGAGGGCGTCCGCTTCCGCGACGACATGATCGAGACCGAGACCGTGGTGATGCGCGCCGCCACCGGCACCGTGCGCTGGATCCGCGCCGAGCACCGGCAGTTGGAGAAGTTCCATTTGTAGGGAAGGGGCACTTTCACCTGTCTAACGAGCCCGAAGGCTTCGGCATTATCGCGACGCGCCGAGACGGCGCCGCGGGCGCACATTGGGTTTCACCGGACGGGATGCGTGGCCGAAGGCCTCGCCGAGGTGTTGAAGTCGCAAAACCGGACGTTCGGGCAGCTTCACCACCAGTTCCAACTCTCCGCCAATCGCCTCGACATAGCTGCGCAGGGTCGAAAGGTACATATCAGCTTGCTTCTCGATCTTGGATACGGACGGTTGCTTGATCTTGAGGGCGGTCGCAATATCGGCCTGGGCCTTGCCCGCGATCTGCCGCAGCTCGCGGAGGCTCTCCACGTCCTGCTTCAGCTTGTTGTAGTGGGCCTCGATGCGTGCCCGCCGAGCGGGCGGCAGTTCGGCAATTATGTCGTTCAGGTTCCGGCCCATCTCACTTTCCCTTCTTGGCTGATTTGAGCCTTTTCAGATGCGCGGAAAATCGCAGATCGGCTTTTGCGACAAGTTGCTTGTAAAATCGTTTCTGGCTCGTGCCCGATTTGTCTCCAGCAACAAGCAAGACCGCTTTACGTTGCGGATCGAACGCGAATGCGGCGCGCCACTCGCCGTTCACCGCCTCGAACCGCAGCTCCTTCATATTGGCGTATTTCGAACCTTTGAGCGTATCGGCGTACGGCCGCCCGAGTTGCGGGCCATAGTCGGCAAGCAGCTTCGCTAAGGCCAGCAACGAGTCCTGGACCTCCTGATCAAGGGCGAGAAACTCCGCCTCGAACGCGTCTTCGAACTCGACGTCCCAGCGCATTATATAGCTTCTAAGCTATGTGCTGTCAACGGATCGCGCGATGTCTGTCGGTAGCTAATCAAGATGTCCGGTTTTGGTAGCACATCATTTGTCCGCTTCGGGGTGAGAGGCCGAGCCGGTTGGGAAGCGGTGGACGCCCCGGCGCGGTGGTGTGTGTCAGGGTGGCGCCGGCACGGCGTCGTTC
>DASYNT010000020.1:0-14708 GCA_036008405.1 Xanthobacteraceae bacterium | reverse complement strand
CGCAATGTCCGAGCTGCGGCCGTGAGGAGCTGCGCGATCCAGACCGTAAGCCTGCACCGGTGGAGTTCGGCCCTGGCGCCAAGCTGGTCATGACGAGCGGGGGATACCGGACCGTTTCGTCGCGGGCGACGGTGGCGCGTTTCCGCAAGCACGTGAGCCCCCTCACCGGGGTGGTCTCGCGACTCGAACGGATCGAAGCCGATTTGCCCCTGAATACCAACTTCTATGCCGCCCACAATTTTTCGGCGCCCGCCAGGACGGTGAACGAGCTCAGGGCAGGACTGAGCGGCGGCAGCTTCGGCAAGGGCAGCACTGCCGAGCAGGGGGAAGCCAGCGCGCTCATGGAGGCGATCGAGCGCTATTCCGGGATTTTTCAGGGCGACGAAATCAGGGTGACACGGCGGTTCACGGATTTCGCCCCGGGGGATGCCATTGCGCCGAATGACGTCCAGCTCTTCAGCGACGCGCAGTTCCGGCTGGACCAGGCGCCGGCGTCCGACTCGGACGATTCGCATACGTCGCATACGCCGACCCCGTTCGATCCATCGGCGGAGATCGAATGGTCGCCGGCCTGGTCCCTGCGCGACGAACGCTTCCGATATTTCCCGACCAGCCTGTTGTATTTCTTCTACCGCGGCGCCGGCGCAATTCACGCGGATTCCAACGGCTGTGCGGCCGGAAACACCCGCGAGGAGGCCATCGTCCAGGGGTTCCTCGAACTGGCGGAGCGGGATGCCTACGCAATCTGGTGGTATAATCGCCTGCAGCGTCCGGCGGTGGACCTCAGCCAGTTCGACGATTCCTACGTCCGCGATCTGCACAGCCAGCTTGCCGACGCCGGACGCCGGCTTTGGGTGCTCAACGTCACCAGCGACCTCGGGATTCCGACTTATGTGGCGGTCTTGCACTGGATGCAGAATTCCCAGGAAAACATCGAGTTCGGTTCCGGCGCGCACTTCGACAGCCGAATCGCCATGCTGCGTACGCTGACGGAGCTCAACCAGTTCCTGTCCATCGGCCTCATGGGCGGCGGGACCGGAGAAAAATCGAGCCTCGACGGCACCACTCCGTTGCGCCTGCAGGACCATCCCTTCTTGACGCCGAGCGACGGTCCGTTGGTCCGGCCGGGCTCCGATTCGAAGTTCGGCCATCTCGACACGCGCGAGCAGGTGATCGCCTGCGTCGATATCGCCAAGCGGGCGGGCCTCGATTTCCTCGTCCTCGATCAGACGCGGCCCGACATCGGCGTTCCGGTCGTCAGAGTGATCGTTCCGGGACTGCGGCATTTCTATCGCCGCTTCGCGCCTGGCCGGCTTTACGATGTCCCGGTCGAGCTCGGTTGGCGAGACCGGCCGCTGCCGGAGAGCGAACTCAATCCGTCACACCCCCATACCTGAAGGTCATCGCGGCTTGCGCGCTCCCGCAACAAAGACCGGGCGACGGGCGGCGTCAGCAACTCTGTCCGCCCGGCTCGGCGATCGTGTCACGCTCGAAGCGCAGTCGGACGGAAAACTCCTCGCCTGCTTCGAGGGCTATTCGCTCGGCCTGGGAACGTTCAGCGCGGACGCGGCCGATCGGGCGCAGGCCCTGCGAACCGGCCTGCCGCTCGCCTCGTTTGCGTCCGGCCGGAGCGTCGACAAGGAGCTCGATCTCTTGGTCCGGCGATTGGCCCGGCACGGTCTGCTGGAGTACCGACTCCGGCGCTCCCGAGACGGCGAGGACCAAGTCGTCATCGAACCGCAGGTTGCCGATTATTGGCCGCAAACGCCGCACCTCGGCGATACCGACGTTCTCGTCCTGTCGCGGTTTGCATATTTGCGACGGCGCGGCAACGAGATGGTCCTCGAATCGCCGCGCGCCGGCGCGCTGTTCAGGATTTGCGATCCGAATACGGCGACCGCCATCGCGATATTGTCCACGCCCCAGCAGGTCAAACGGCTCAATCGCAGGGAAGGTTTCCCGGGGGCCGAGCTTCTCGCCTTGCTAGTGGATTGCCAAATCCTCTTCAAGATCGATGCCGCCGGCGACAGTGGCCTGCGGCCGACCGAGGGCGACGACGACCTCGTTCTCTGGGACTTTCACGATCTCCTCTTTCACGCGCGCAGCACGCAAGGCCGGCACGCCAATCCGGTGGGTGGAACCTATCCGCATGTGGGCGTCATGCCTCCGCTACCGGCGGTGCGGCCTCGCTGGCCCGGAAAGAAAGTCGATCTTCGCAAGTTCTCGGCGGCCCAATCGCAGGCGATCTCGCCGGTCGCAAAGGTCGTGCGTGAACGTCGTTCGACGCGCAGCTTCGATGACAAACGACCGATCGCGCTCGCCGAGCTGTCGCGGTTTCTCGACAACACCGCGCGCGTCCTGTCGAGATGGAGAAGCAGAATCGACGACGGCGCCGGTCCGTTGGTCGCCTACACGGCGAGGCCGTATCCCTCGGCGGGCGCGAGCTACGAGCTCGAGCTCTATCTGGCCGTCGACAAATGCGATGGGCTCGCTCGAGGATTCTACCATTACGACGCAGGCGGACACGCGCTCACGCCGATCGGCACCCGCCCGCAAGAAATCGAAGCGATGTTGAGCCTAGCCGAACTGGCAATGGGAGCGCCCGCCGCGCCCCAGATCCTGATCACGATCACCGCACGCTTCGGCCGGATTTCATGGAAATACGGCTCGATCGCATACGCGCTCATCCTTAAGGACGTCGGCGTATTGTTGCAGACGCTGTACCTGATGGCGACGGACATGGGACTCGGGGGATGTGCGATCGGAAGCACCGACATCGATCTGTTCGCGAAGATGACGGGAATTGAATTCCACGTCGAGGGCCCGGTCGGTCAATTCGCGATCGGCCGCGGCACCGAATCGGGGGATTCCGACTGACGATCCGAGGGCCTCGGTGTGCCCCCGGGGGCCTCGGCCACGTCATCATTCCGGGGTTCCCGGCTTTACCAGGACCAACGCCGGCCTCGCGCGTCGGAAGGATCGCGCGGTGCAACGCGCTCGAAATAGCCGATGGCGTTGGGGCGCCGTTTTCCCTGCAGCGCGAACACGGCGCCCTGAGGGTCCGTGCAATTAGCGATCCAGGTACCCCCCGGCAATTCAAGCGGGCCGTCGAGGATCTGGCCGCCACCGGCCGTCACGCGCTTCGCGGCGGCGTCGATGTCGTCGATATTGAAATAGTAAAGCCAGGAGGGCGCCGGGACCGCCGGCGGCTTGGTGAGAATGCCGCCGATCGCCTGGCCTCCGGCAGAGAACACCTGATACGTGCCTGCCGCGCCGACATCGGCGTCCGCTTGTTGCCAGCCGAAAAGCTCGCCGTAGAAGGCAAACGCCTTCTCCCGGTCGGCCGCGAGCAGTTCGTGCCAGCCGACACGGCCGGGCGCGTCCATCGTGGGGGGCCGCTCATGGTCGGAACTCGACGATTTGAACAACCCCAGCGTTGCCGTTTGCGGGTCGGTGAAGACCGAAAAGCGGCAGATGCCGGGGATATCCGTCGGCGGCACTTCCACGGCTCCGCCACGGCGCTTGATGCGGTCGGCGGTCGCGTCGACGTCGTCCACCGCGACATATCCGACCCAGCACGGCGCGGCGCCCGCTTGCCTCGCGGCCGGCGGCAGGTCCATCAGCCCGCTCACCGTGGCCTTTCCGGAGGTAAACAAGATATAGGGCCTGCCGGGCGCCGACGCGTCCCACGCACCCCAGCCCATGACCTTGGTGTAGAAGGCCCTGGCGCCCTCAAAGTCCGTCGTCGTCAGCTCGTACCAGGCGAAATGGCCAACCGCATTGACCACGTCTGTTTCTCCCGTTCGAGCCTGCAAAGAAGTTGCGGCGCCGGCGTTTGCGCCGATCCGGCCGGCTGCTTCCGGCGCACGATCGAGACGGCAAGTTCCTCGGCTGAATAACGGCGGGGCGGAGAAAGTGCAAGAACATGTCGCGGCGGATGCCGCCGATCGAGGGGATGACATCATCGCCGCCGGCAACTTTGGGCCGGTCAATCAGAAAATCGCGCGAGCCCAACCCGGCGCCCGGCGGTCCGCCGTTGCAACGTGACGAACGAACCGGGGCAGAGTAACATCACATCCGGATTTCCAAGACCGGTCTTTGCTGCGATTGCGGAAACGCTGCGCCGGGAGTCCCGATCGCTTCTGGCACGCCAAACCGAGTTTCCAGCGCGGCAGAAAACGACACGAGAGGAGCGGGAACCATGCCTTCAATTACATCGAGAGCAGGCTTTCTTGCCGGCGGCGTCCTGGTCGGCCTCACGGCGGTGGTACTGAGCGGGGAGGCCGCGGCGCAGCAGAACGCGTCTGCGCCCGATTTCTACCGCAGCGGCATCGGGTGGTATGGAACAGGCGACTTCATCGCGGTTCCCGGCGGGCCCCGCCCCGTGAGCTCCAATCCGGCCTACCCTTACGTTCCGAACGGGACGGGTCAACAGCCGACCTATCGGATCTCCGACGTCACCAATCCCAACCTGAAGCCGTGGGTGCGGGATTTCATGAAGAAGGACAATGACGAAGTGCTCGCCGGGAAGATCGGCTTCACGCCGCGCGCGAGCTGCATGCCGGCGGGCGTTCCCGCCTTCATGAACTACGGCGGCTTTCAGCCGCTCTTCTTCGTGCAGACGCCGAAGGAAGTATGGTTGATTCATACGGGCAATCAGGAGGTGAGGCGAATCTATCTCGACGTGCCCCATTCGGAGAGCCCAAAGCCCTCATGGTACGGCGAGTCGATCGGCCATTACGAAGGCGACACGCTCGTGGTCGACACGATCGGCATGAACGACAAGACCTTCATCGATTATTTCCGGACGCCGCACACCACGAAATTGCATGTGGTGGAGCGCTGGAGGGTGGTCGAGAATGGCCGCTCGCTCGAAGTCACCTTCACGGTGGACGATCCGGACGCCTTCAACGAGCCGTGGTCGGCGGTCCGGCGTTATCGGGGCGCGCCGATCGAGATGCATGCGCAACCTGAAGAGGTCTGCGCCGAGAACAACCAGCATCTGTTCGATTATAAGATCCCGGTCGCGAACAAGCCGGATTTTTGAAACGCCAGGGGCTCCGAGCCGAAGTCGCAAGAGGTACGGGCGCAGTACCCCCTTCGTCCGCCGACATCGCGGACCGATGGGTGAAGCAGACGTGCCCTCTCGCGCCGACAAAAACAGAAGCCGAGCCGGTATCCGCAGCCCATTCGGCGGCCGACCACCGAAACTCGCCTAAACTAAGCCTCCCCGCGCAGCCGCGACACCGCGTCGGCCAGCACCTCGCAGCCGAACACGATGTCTTCATCGGACGTGTTCTCGGTGATGTCGTGGCTGATGCCGCCGATCGAGGGGATGAACATCATCGCCGCCGGCATATGGCGCGCCACCACCATGGCGTCGTGACCGGCGCCGCTCGGCAACGCCACCGGTGTCTCGCCGCGGGCGATCGCGGCCGCGGAAATCGCCGCGCCGAGGTCCTGCGCGAGCGGAGTGGGCGCGAGGTTCGCCGTCGGCTCGACCTCTATCTTTACCGGCCCGCGATTGGCCTCGGCGACGCGGGCCACGAACCGCTCCTGGAGACGGTCCAACGCCGCGCCGTCGAGGTCGCGAAACTCGAAGAGCATTTCGCCCTCGCCCGGCACCACGTTGGCCGCGCCGGGCCGGAACACCATGTTGCCGATGTTCCACACGGTTTCCGGTCCGGCGAGCGCGCGCATGTCGGCGCCGAGCGCCGCGGCGAGCGCGATCAGGGCGGCGCCGGCATCCTTGCGCATCGCCATCGGCGTCGTGCCCGCGTGATTGGCCGCGCCGTGGCTGCGGAGGCGAAACCGCCTGATCCCGACCAGCCCCGTCACCACCGCGATGCGGTTGCCGCCGGCTTCCATGCGCGGGCCCTGCTCGATGTGGGATTCGATGTAGCAGATCTCTCGTTGCGCATCGAAGCGCAGCGGCGGCGGCTCGTCGGCGATCGTCGCCAACGCCACGGCGAGCGAGGCGCCGTCCTTCGACCTGGCGGCCGCGACTTCCGCGTCGTCGAGTTCGCTGAAATAGCTGCGGCTGCCGAGGAAGGGCAGGTAGGTGCCTTCCTCGTCCTCGAACGAGATGACGTCGACGCCGACGGCGTGCGCTTCGTCCGCCGCGATGGCACTGCGCGCGATCTCGAGCGCATAGCCGACGCCGAGCGCGCCGTCGAGCCAGCCGCCCCTGGGTACGGTGTCGGTATGCGAGCCGATCAGGATCGCCCGCTTCGCACGAGGGTCGCGTCCCCGCACATTGCCGATCCGATCCATCGATGCCTGCAGGCCGGCCGCCGCGAGCTTGCCCACCAGCCAGCGCCGCGCCTCGATGTCCGCGGCCGACAGTGCGATGCGGTCGACGCCGGTCTTGTATGCGCCGATGCCGGCGAGTTCGCGCAAATCCGCCAGCAGCCGCTTGCCATCGATGCGAATCATCTGATCAATCCCGCCGGAACCTTGATTGCCGGAGCGTGCCGTATCTGCCAAAGCATGTTCCCGTGCCGAAGTCGATGCGCCCCGGCGAACAGGGCGAACCGTCGACGACAGGACGGCCGCAGGGCGAGCGACCCTGCGCTGTGCTCTGCACCAAGCCGGCGACGCTCTATCCGGCCGGTCCCCGATCATGCATTAATATCTTGCGACGAAGGGCGTCGATGCCTGCATGCGGCCGGCCGGAGGCTTGGACATGCGCCGTCCCATCGAGGGTTGCACCCTGTCGCCGTCGACGGACCCGCCCCAAGAGCCGCACGCGGCCATCGCCGCCGTCAGGAGGACAAGGATGAATCGAAAGCTTCTGCACCGCGCCGCCACGGCGTTCGGCCTCGGCCTTCTCGCCGTTCCGGCGGTTGCCCAGACCGACGCGCGCAAGGCGCTCGCCTATGAGGCGATCGATCGCAATGCCGACCAGATCGCCACCATCGGCGACACCGTCTACTATTTCGGCGAGCTCGGCATGCAGGAAATCGAGAGCAGCAAGTTCGTCAAGGGCGTGCTCGAATCGATCGGCTTCACGGTGGAAACCGGCACCGCCGGCATGGGCACGAATATCTGGGCCCATTGGGGCGCCGGCAAGCCGCAGATCGTGATCGTGTCGGAAATCGATGCGCTGCCCGGCGGCTCGCAGGCGCCGGTCAGCATCGATCGCAAGCCGCTGGTCGAAGGCGCGCCCGGACACATGGAAGGCCACAACACCCATGCCGGGGTGGCGATCGGCGCCGCCTATGCGGTCAAGCAGGCGATGCAGCGCTACAACATTGCCGGCAGCGTCGCGATCTCGTTCGGCCCCGCCGAGGAGCAGATCGTCAGCCGGCCCTTCCTGGTGCGCGCCGGGCTGTTCGGCGACGCCGACGTCGCCATCCTGCTGCACATCGGCGATACCTTCGCCGCCGGCTACGGGCTGTTGAATTACGCCGCCATCAGCTCCAAGTTCACCTTCCACGGCAAGACCGCCCACGGCGCCGTCGATCCCTGGAACGGCAAGGACGCGGTCGATGCCGTGGAGTTGATGGACATCGGCTTCGACAAGCTGCGCGAGCACCTGCACCCGACCTACCGCGCCCACCGCGCCATCACCGCGGGGGGCATCCAGCCCAACATCATCGCCGACTACGGCCAGATCTGGTGGTTCGTGCGCGACGCCGACATGCCGTCGGCCAAGGAGACCTTCGACAAGCTCGTCAAGATCGCCGAGGGCGCGGCGCTGATGACCGGCACCACCTGGGAATACAAGATCGATGCCGCCGCGTGGCCCCAGCTCGGCCTCAAGCCCGTCGCGGAGGCGATCCAGGGCAACATCGATGCGATCGGCATGCCGCAATGGACCGAAGAGGAGCAGGCCTTCGCCCGCCGCTTCCAGACCGCCATGGGGGCAAAGCCAGTCGGGCTCAACACCCGGCCGACGGCGCTCGGCCAGCGCGCGCAATCGGCGGCGTCCAACGACAATGGCGACGTCACCTGGGTGGTGCCGAGCGCCGCGATGAACTTTCCCGCCAGCGTGCCGGGCATCGGCTATCACAATTGGCAGGCGGCGGTGACGCCGACCAGCACCATTGCCCACAAGGGCATGGTCGCGGGCGCCAAGGTGCTGGCAGGAACCATCCTCGATCTCCTGACCAGACCCGAGCTGGTCCAGGCCGCCCGCGCCGAATTCGCGCAAAAGACGACGGAAACGAAGTACTTCCCCGTATTGCCCGCCGATGCCAAGCCGCCGCTCGACCTCAACAAGGAGACGATGGACCGCTACCGCCCGGCGATGCGCCAGTTCTACCTGGACAAGCCGGTCAGGTTCGAGTAACGCGCACGGGGACGGCCCTGCCGGGGATCGGCCACCGGTGTCGCCCGGCCCGTACGTGGCCGCCGCCAAGCGCGGCATTCCTGACCCCGAAGCGAACGCCGCAAGGAGCGCCATGGCGGGCACAGCTGACCATCCGATCGCGGTTGTACCGGTTTCGCAGCGCGTGCGTGTGCGATTCGGCGGGCACACCATTGCCGAGACGGTCCGGGCATTGTCGCTGCGGGAGGCATCCTACCCGCCGGTCCTTTATATTCGCCGCGACGACGTGGACATGTCGCTGCTGGTACGCAGCGAGCACAAGTCCCGTTGTCCGTACAAGGGCGAGGCGTCGTACTATTCGATCAGGGCCGGTGGCCGGAGCGCGGAGAACGCGGTCTGGAGCTACGAGCACCCGCTTGCCGACATGGCCGAGATCGCTGGCCTCATGGCGTTCTACCCCAACCGGGTCGACGCCATCGAGGAGACGCCGGTCTGAGCCTTGGCTCCTCCCCGCGGGCTTTCCGGGAACCGGTGGAGCAAGAAATCTGCGGTGAATTCCTTATTTTCTCACCGATCTTTACTGTTTTTTCGCCTTGTTCCTGCCCTATCTGGTTACAAGAGTGTCGGGGTCCTCCCGGGGGGTCTGGAAGATGAATTTGCGCGTTATCGCAGCGAGCCTGTTCGCGGTGGTTGGGATGACCGGCGCCGCCGGCGCCCAGTATTACCCGCCGCCTCCACCCGGCTATGCTCCGCCTCCCGGCTATATACCCCCCCCGCCCGGATACGCGCCACCCGGCTATGTGCCGGCGCCCGGCTATGCGCCACCGCCGGTCTACCGCGGCCGTCAGGTCGTGGATGACGATGATGATGTCGGCGCGCTGCCGGCGCCGGGGCCTTATGGCCGGCCGCGAGGTTACGAGGATTACGCCCCGCCGCGGCCGCCCTCGGCCGTGCAACGGGATGCCTTGCCATCGCCCGGTGCGGGCGGCTATTCGCCGCAATACTACCCGCCTCAGGACGGCACAGGTGCGCCTGTTCCCGGCCGCCGTGAATACAGCTACGGGCCGTGGGAGCAGGTGCGGCCCCCGGGCGATGTCAGTCCCAACGCGGCGCCGCCCGGCCAGCCCGGCGGCTATGCGGGCCTCCCACCGGACTATCAGCCCGAGGTCGGCAAGCCCAAGGAGCTGCCGCCGCAGTTCCGGCGCCAGCTCGTCGACTTTCCGACCAAGGAGCCCGCCGGCACGCTGATCATCGATACGCCCAACACCTACCTGTACCTGGTGCTCGGCGGCGGCAAGGCGCTGCGCTACGGCATCGGGGTCGGCCGCGAGGGCTTCACCTGGACCGGTCGCGAGCGCATCAGCAAGATGTCGGAATGGCCGGATTGGCATCCGCCCAAGGAGATGATCGAGCGCCAGCCCTATCTGCCGCGCTTCATGGCCGGCGGCGAGAGCAACCCGCTGGGTGCGCGCGCCCTCTACCTCGGCAACACGCTCTACCGCATCCACGGCACCAATCAGCCCTCCACCATCGGCTCGTTCGTGTCGTCGGGTTGCATCCGCCTGACCAATGGCGACATCGAGGATCTCTACAGCCGCGTGACCGTCGGCACCAAGGTCGTCGTCTATCCGGGCAAGCCTTCGCCCGAAACGACCGCGAGCGTGGTCCGGTAGAGGGCCCGTCTCCCCGGGTTCGGCGGCCTGCTGCGGGGAAGTTTGGCCCGCTTTCATCACCTGATCATGGCCGGGCTTGCCCCGGCCATTTTCGCTCATCGTGCCCTGATAACCGCAGGCGGCCGATGAAATCGACGATGGCGCGCAGGGTCTCGGCGGCCGCCTCACGATGGGGAACATGGCGTACCCCGGGGAGGATCAGCGCTTCCACCGAGCACCGGCATTTCGCCTTGGCCGTCTCGATTTGGCGCAGCGTCCCGTATTGATCATCCTCCCCCTGGATGATGAGCACTGGCACGCGGATATGGGCGAGTTCCTCGGTGATGTCCCACTTGCGGAACTCCGGTTCGAGCCAGGGACCGCTCCAGCTCAGGAACGCATTGTCGGGGTCGTCGTGCCAGCGTGCGAGCTTGGCGCGCAGGTCGCCGGTGCCGTAGAGCTCGCGCATGCGCACGATCTCGGCGATGCCGAATGCCTCGGCGAAGAAGTGCGGCGCCAGCAGCACGAGGCCGCCGACGCGGTGGTCCGCGACGCTGCCGGCATAGATCGTCGCGATCGAGGCGCCATCGCTGTGGCCGAGCAGGATGCCGCGGGCGATGCCGATGGCATCGAGCACGCCCGGCAGCACCTCGCGCGCCTCCTCATGCATGAAGCCGGTCCGCCGCGGCAGCGTCGCGGCGCTGGAATGTCCGTAGCCGGCGCGGGAATAGGCGAACACGCCGAGCCCGGTGGCTGCCGCGATCCGGTCCGGGAAGTCGCCCCACAGGCCGGCCGAGCCGAGCCCTTCATGGAGCAGCACGACGGTCGCGGCTTCGTCGGGGCGCGGCCCGATCATCCGGTATTCCAGCCGCCTTCCGGCGATCTCGACGAAGCCCTCAGCGGCGAATGTCATTGATGCAGGTCTCGATCCGCTCGGGTCGCTGTCCGCTGACTTCGTTTCACCGTCTTGCCCGCCATGGCGGCGCAACGACTGTAGTGCATGTTCCGATGACCCCGACCCCATCGGTGTCATTGCCCGGCTTGACCGGGCAATCCAGTGCGCCCGATCGGTGCTTACTGGATCGCCCGGTCGAGCCGGGCGATGACAGAGAAGTAAGCGATCAGCCTCATGGCGCCTCGGCACGCAATTTGAAGCGCTGGATCTTGCCGGTCGTGGTCTTCGGCAGCGCATCGCGGAATTCGATCCAGTGCGGATATTTGTAGGCGGCCAGCCGGCTGCGGCAATGCGCTCGCAGCGCCTGCGCGGTTTCCTCGCTCGCACCGCCACAGGATTTGAGCACCACGAAGGCCTTCGGCTTGATCAGGCCGTCCTTGTCCGGCCAGCCCACCACCGCCGCTTCGAGCACGTCGCGGTGGCTCAGCAGCGCGCCCTCGACCTCGAACGGCGCCACGTAGACCCCGCCGACCTTGAGCATGTCGTCGCGCCGGCCGCAATAGACGTAGTAGCCGTCCTTGTCCTCGATGTACTTGTCGCCGGAACGGGTCCACGCGCCGAGGAAGGTCGCGCGCGACTGCTCGCGGTCATTCCAATACATGACGGCGCTGGTGGGTCCGCGCACCTGCAGCTCGCCCATCTCGCCCGGCGCGACCGGCTCGCCGTCATCGCCGATGAGGCGGATGTCGTAGCCCGGCACCGGCTTGCCGGTGGTGCCGTAGCGCACATCTGCGATGCGGTTGGACAGGAAGATATGGAGCATTTCCGTCGAGCCGAGGCCATCGAGAATGTCGACGCCATAGCGTTCGCTCCAGCGCCGCCCGACATCGGCCGGCAGCGCTTCGCCCGCCGAGATGCAGGTGCGCAGCCTGAGCGCGGCCGCCGCGGGCGCCGCCTCCGCCGCGAGAAAGGCGGCATAGAAGGTCGGCACCGCGAACAATACGGTGACGCCATGCCGGCGCAGCAGATCGGCGACCGCCTCCGGCGTCGGTCGTCCCGGCATCAGCACCGTGGTGGCGCCGGCGGCGAGCGGAAAGCTCATGGCATTGCCGAGCCCATAGGCGAAGAACAGCTTCGCCACCGAATAGACGATGTCGTCTGCGGTCAGGCCGACCACCGGCGCGCCGTAGAGATCGTCGGTCAGCCGCGGCGCGGCATGCACATGCACCGCACCCTTGGGCCGGCCGGTCGAGCCGGAGGTGTAGAGCCAGAAACAGATGTCGTCGCGGCTGGTCGGGGCGGTGAAGTCCGGCCCCGATGCGGCCTGCAGCGCATGCTCCAACAGCGGATGGCCGTGGCCGTGCTGCCCCGAGACGATTACGTGCGCGAGGTCGGGACACGATCCGATCAGCCCCGCGAAGCGCGGATAAAGCTCCTCGGACACGACCAGAAGCCTGGCGCGGCTGTCTTCCAGCATGAAGCGATAGTCGTCCTCGCTCAGCAGCGTGTTGACGGGCACGGCGACCACGCCCGCCTTGACCGCGCCGAGAAACGCGGTCGGCCAGTCGATGGTGTCGGTGAGGCAGATCAGGATGCGCTGCTCGCGCGCGATGCCGAGCCCGCGCAGCAGCTTGCCGAATTGCGCGACCCGCTCGCCGAGTTCGCCATAGGTCCAGCTCCCGCGCGGATCGATATAGGCGGCCTTGCCCGCGCGCCCGCCGGCGAGGTTGCGGGCGAGGATATCCTCGGCGAAATTGTAGCGGCGCGGAATGGCGGCCGCTGCGTCATCGCGCGCGTCGCGGGCGCAGCCGGAGGGCGGCGCGACATCTCGGGCATCCATGTTCCTCACCACGGCTTTTATGACACGCGGCCCATGCGGCCGCAGAATATGACGAATAGAATGGCGATGAACAGGAGCGTCCGGGATGAATGAGCGTCGCAGATGAAGCCGAGCCTGGCGCCGGGCCTCCGCGCGGTACACCGCATCGTCGTCGACAGGGCGAAGACCATCGGCCTCATGGGCGAGGAAGGCCGGGTCTATGCGACGCCCTATCTGATCGGCGACATCGAGATGACCTGCCGCAACCTGATTCTCGCCCATGCCGACGCCGGCGAGGATTCCGTCGGCATGGAAGTCGCGATCAGGCACCTTGCCGCGACGCTGCCCGGCATGACCGTCGAGATCACCGTGGAGGTCACCGCGGTCGAAGGACGAAAGGTCGTGTTCGGGGTGACCGCGAAGGACGACCTCGATACCATCTCGTCGGGCTCACATGCGCGGTTCGTGGTCGACGCGGCCAAGACCATCGAGCGCCTCGAGGCGAAGGCGGTGAAGCTCGCCGCACGGGCGTCGACGTGATCGCCTCTTGCACTGGCATCGCGACCCAGCGGATATCGCCATGACGCCCCGCCGCACAGCGCCGCCCTTCATGTTCGACCGCGCCGCCGAGACCATGCCGCGACCCGACCTGGCGGCGCTCCAGCTGGCCCGGCTCCGGCAGACGCTGGCGCGCGCCTATGAATGCGTTGCGCCGGTTCGCCGCAAGTTCGATGCCGCCGGCGTGACGCCGGCGCAGCTCGGCTCGCTCGCCGACATCGTCCGCTTTCCGTTCACGGCCAAGGCAGACCTGCGCGACAATTATCCGTTCGGCCTGTTCGCGGTGCCACGCGAACAGGTGCTGCGCCTGCACGCCTCGTCCGGCACCACCGGCAAGCCGACCGTGGTCGGCTACACCAGGGGCGATCTCGACCTGTGGGCCGACTTGATGGCGCGGACGCTCGCCTGCGCCGGCGCGCGCCCCGGCGACATCGTCCACAATGCCTATGGCTACGGCCTGTTCACCGGCGGGCTCGGCTTCCATGGCGGCGCCGAGCGGCTCGGCTGCACCGTGGTGCCGGTATCCGGCGGCGGCACCGAACGCCAGGTCGCCCTGATGCGGGACTTCGGCGCCACCATCCTGGGCGCGACGCCGTCCTATGCTCTCAACATCGCCGAGGTGGCGCAGGCCATGGGGATCGACATGAGCCGGCTGCCGCTGCGCCGCGGCGCGTTCGGCGCCGAGCCGTGGAGCGAGCCGATGCGCCGCGACCTCGAAGCGAGGCTCGGCATCAAGGCGGTCGACGTCTACGGCCTGTCGGAAATCCTCGGCCCCGGCGTCGCCTGCGAGTGCGACGTCGAACAGAACGGCCTGCATGGCTGGGAAGACCATTTCCTGTTCGAGATCATCGATCCCGACACCATGCAACCGCTGCCCATCGGCGCTACCGGCGAGCTCGTCATCACCACGCTCACCCGGCAGGCGCTGCCGATGATCCGCTACCGCACCCGCGACATCACGAGGCTTTCGGACGCGCCCTGCGCCTGCGGGCGCACCCATCGGCGCATCATGCGCGTCACCGGCCGCGACGACGACATGCTCATCATCCGCGGGGTCAACGTCTATCCGTCACAGCTCGAAGCGGTGCTGGTCGGTTTTCCCGGCCTCGCGCCGTATTACCAGATCGTGCTCGCCCGCGACGGGCCGCTCGACGCCATGACCGTCGAGGTGGAGCGCATGCCCGACGCGCCCGGCGACGCCGGTTCCTGCGCGGCCAAGGCCAGCGAGGTGCAACGCCGCCTCAAGTCGCTGGTCGGGGTGACCTGCAAGGTCGTCGTCAAGGCGCCCGGCGAGGTGCCACGCTCCCAAGGCAAGGCGGTCCGGGTCAAGGACGACCGCAAGCCCGGGCACTGAGGGCCGCAAAATCGCGCACATGGTAACGTCAATTGTTCTGTGTCAGCAGGAAGGGGGTGCTGAGGCCCTGTGACTTGTTTTCGTGGGTGAAGACGGCGAACAGGATGCGGTCCATGGATGTGCGGTCCTGGAAAGTTCCCATGGGCCTGGTGCGCCGC
>DASYNT010000019.1:0-10890 GCA_036008405.1 Xanthobacteraceae bacterium | reverse complement strand
CGCCCGAAGGTGCGCGCACCGAGCGCTGCGCGCTGGCGACGCCGGCGGCCGGGCAGACGTTCACCCGCGACTCGATATCCGGCGTGTACATCCAAGCCACGGCGGTGAACAATCTGCTCCGGGGCGACGCGCTGATCGAATTCAACCGCATCGGCACCGGGATCGCATCGTTCACGCTGGCGGCGCTTGCAGTCGCGGCCGCGCTGGCGCTCGGACCCACCGGAGCGGCGCTCGCCTTCCTTGGTATTGCGGGAGTCTGGAGTGCCGGCGCGACAATTGCGTTTCGGGACGCGCTGGCGGTGCCGCTGGTCGAGCCTCTATTGACCGCGTTCGCCGCGCTCGCTGCCGCGATCGGCTATCGCCTCGTCGTCGCCGACCGCATTATGGCCGCGCAGATTGCTCAGAAGCAGGCGCAGGAGGCGGAGATGGCGAGCGCCGCAGCCATTCAGCGGGCAATGCTGCCGAGCATGCAGCCCAGCGACTTCGGCGAAGGCAAGCTCGATATTTTCGCGCACATGATACCGGTGCGCGAGGTCGGCGGCGACCTGTACGACATCGTCAAGCTGGACGGGAACCGGGTCGTGATCACAATCGGCGACGTTTGCGGCAAAGGCATTCCGGCCTCGTTGTTCATGGCGATTACACAAACGGTCATGCGGCTCGTGGTCCGTGCCGGTCAAGATCTTCAGGCAGAGATCGCGGCGGCCAACAAACTGCTGGTCGCCAACAATCGAGAAGAAATGTTCACCACTCTATTCTGCGGCGTGATTGACGTGCCCTCGGGCACGATGAGCTATTGCAACTGTGGTCACAATCCGCCCCTGGTCCTCCGCAGAGGTGGGAGCACATTCGAACCCTTGCACAATTGCGGACCTCCGCTGGGGATCGTCGATGACGTCAGCTACGTGCCGCGATCGATCGCGCTGGCGCCGGGCGACATGCTGTTACTCTACACCGACGGCGTGACCGAGGCCGAAAGCTCCCAATCCGCCCAATTCGGCATGGAGCGCCTCGAGCAGACGATTCTCGAGATGCGCTGCCATCCCGCGCGCGGGGTGGTGGAGCACGTCATCAAACGCGTGGCGGAGTTCGCCAAGGGTGCACGCCAGTCCGACGATATCACATGCGTCGCGGTCGTTTGGAACGAACGGTGATCCGAAGAGCATTCGGGATGGTGCCCACCATCAACGTGCCGGAGACGCTGCTCGCAACGGCCGACGAGTTGATCGATTGGCGCCATGTAGCGCCCCAATCAGCTGGCCGATGGCCCCAAGGAAGAAGGCAATGTTTTGAAGCCGATCTTGCCGTAGTAGCGCCGAAGCAATACGAAAACCGCTGCGGTCCCGAGCAGCGACAGCAGGATCCCGAGCGAAATGGGCGCGCCGGCCCAGAGCAGGGCCGCCGCGACCATGCATCCGCCCGCCGCGCCAGCGTCCCAGCCGCCCTCGGCGGCGATATGGAAGCGCAGCGCGCACGGCGAGCCCTTCGCCTGATTGTAGATCGCCGTCATCATGGTCGGCACGTAGAGGGCAGGCACGAGTGCGCCCGCAGCGTTGGCCATGACCGCAACGACAGGGTCCCGCCAGCTCGCGGCGCGAACGGCAATCACGACGACGAGCGAACCGGCCGCAAGCCATACGGCACGCCCGCCATGACCGGCGTCGATGAAGCGGCCAAGAAGGAGCCCGCTCACGGCGCCGGCCAGGGCGGCCAGCGCCATCGCACCGCCGAAGGCGGCGAAGCTCTCGCCGAGCGCCAGGAAGAGCGCAATCTGCCAGACGAAGTAAAAGCCGGCCGCGATCCAGCCGTCGGCCGCGAACATCAGTACGCCGGGAACGGCGGCGCCAAACGCGCCGGGCGCCTCGTCGGCGACCGCCACGTTCGGGGTTCCGAATATCGGCAGCGCCGCAAGCAGCATCACGACCGCCGTGGCATCGAACGCGATCTGAGGTCCGAGCGTCGTCAGCGCCCAGCCGGTGGCAAGAGGCCCGACGATTCCTACCAGCGCCGCGATCGCCTCGCGCGCGCCGAGCTGGTGGCCGCGATGCTCGGCATCGCCCAGCGAGGCGAAGTAGGCATGGTAGGACGTCCAGTAGACGGTGTCGCCGACCGCAGAAATTCCGCAGAGAACGAAGAGCCCCCACTCGACGCCATGCACTTCTGCGAGCAGTGGATATTGCAAGCCGGTCATCGCCGTGCCAGCGATCACGAGCGGCTTCAGCCCCCACCGCCGGGCCGGCACGAGGATGAACGGGCGGATCAGGAATCGGCCGGCGAGAATAGCTGCGAGCGAAGCGAGCACCGCGGGCGCAGGGACGCCGGCATGCAGCAAAAAGGCCGCGAAGAAAGCGCCGCCGCCGCTCAGCGCCAGGAAGTGGATCCCGTAGTGCAGATTGAGCAGATTGATCGTGTCGTTGCGAAAGAATGCCATGTCCGGAGGTCCAAATCGATCGGAGGAAGTGATGCGTGGACGGTGCTGCTCCGGGGTGTGAATCGGCTACGAAATCGGACCCTCCTTCGGATTTCGGATCTACCTAGTAGATTGAAATATCGAATAATTTCGGCACTGTAATGGAGTCCAGATCGAAGCCGATCGGGACCCCGCCCTTACTCCAAGGTCCTCCGAAATATCAGCGCTGTATATAAGGTGCACACATGGCAGGCTATAGAGACCGCAGAAAATCCAGGGTAGCCTGTTTGTCAGCCCGTGCGAGACGGCCGAACCTATCGATCTCCGCATTCGCCTCGGACGCCGGATAGCTCTTTGTTGCGGAGATCGATGGTCCTCGATGGCGGCCAGCAAATCGCCGGTCCGACCATCATGCAGGAAGAACAGCCGCTGTCCGGCGCCCCGCGGCGTCGTGCCGGTTGGGTTCGGACACAAGCTCGCGGAACTGTTGCAGGCCAATATTGCATACGAAATGGCCTGGGTTGCGTGACGTCCCCAAAGGCAACCGTTCCATGGCTTAAATAAATAAGCGATCGCAACAGCTTGACCGGACTCCCCATAGGGATACTTCCGCGGCTGGAAGCAGCCGCTGATCCAAGCGAGCGGAATCGCACCAGTCGGGGCGCACGTCCGAACACCGTCGAGACAGGAGGCCCTAGCGTCCCGCGGCCGGCTTCCACTCGCGCGCCAGTTTCTGCGCCTCCGCGATCTGTGCAGGGGTCATGTGGTCAAGGAGCAGGTCTCGAAGTTCCGCCGCGTGTCGGAAGCCGCGCGCGGCAGACAAGTCGAACCACATGTACGCGAGCACATAGTTCTGCGGCACGCCCCGGCCTCCTTCGTACATGAAGCCGAGAGCGGTCTGTGCGGTGGCGACGCCTTGGTCGGCCGCAAGGCGGTACCACCTGACGGCCTCGGCGAAGTCCTGCTTCACGCCCTGGCCCAATTCGTACATGAAGCCGAGATCGGCCTGCGCGGAGGCGTCGCCCTGGTCGGCCGCGAGGCGATACCACCTGACAGCCGCAGCCAGGTCCTGCGGCACGCCCTGGCCCCTTTTGTACATGAAGCCGAGAACGACCTGCGCGGAGGCGTCGCCCTCGTCTGCCAGCGGTCGAAACAAACGCATCGCGGTCGCGTAGTCCCCACGCTTGTAAGCCGCCGCCGCATCCTCGACCGGCCCGGCACCGGCAGGATCGCCTCCGACAAGGGCAGCCGCGATGAACGCCCCGAGGAACACGTGTGCCGTCGCTTTGCCCATGCGCGGAACTCCAAACCTTCGTGTGGCGGCCGTGCGGCGAAAACAGGGATCTGGTAACCCGCCGAACATGGCACAGTCCAACGCCGGTCGGCCAGCGCGGACACCCGGCGGCCCGCCGGCCGCCGCCACCCGGGCCTACACCGCACATCCCTCAAGCCGCAACTCGTGGTCATATCGCCAGGTCACGATGCCGACGCCCCGCCTTGCGGGCGTTTGGGCAGGGAAAATCTCCATCCCCGATCTTGAGGATTTTTTCGGTGGAGGCCGCGATAGGAACGTGCCGATGGCCGCAGCGGTCGGGCAGCCACCGAGACTCACGCAGCCGAGGTTGGTACAATCGCGGCGACAAGGCGGCGGCTCGGGAATGGCGATCGGCAGATGCTGAGACAGATATTCACTGCAGTTCTGATAACGTTGCTTCTTCTTCTTTTTATAGAGTGGACGTCGTCCATATTCGTACATCCCTGCCCGCAAGGCGCCGCCGCCAGTCAATGCCCCTATGAAAGCGGAGTTATCGTTGAAGGCATGAAGGTATTTGCGAGCTGGAGGCCCGAGGTATGGACTGCCATAGGCATCCTGACAATCGCGTCATTTTCCGCCATTCTCGGAGTGTTCGCAATCGGCCTCGCTCGCTCCACGCAAATCGCCGCCGATGCTGCGAAACTCACTTCTCAGGTGGCTGTCGGCGCCGAAAGGGCGCATCTTTTCGTTCACATAGAAGCCGAGAATATCGTGGGCACGATTTCGCAGGCATCGAAGGGAGCCGCCACGCCGAGGGAAAGGCCGCCTGCGCTTCGTCTTTCCTATGCCTTGAAAAACCATGGCAACACTCCGGCGATGATCCGGGAGCTGAGTCACGGCGTTGTCGTCGCCTCCGATCTTCCGGAGAATCCAAAGTATCAGGCGGTCTCTCAATTGCCCGTCGATATACTCGGCGCAGGCGAAAAAACGCCACCGATACAGGTCGTCGACCTGCCGCGCCTGACGTCGAACGACATCACCTCAATAGAGGAGCTGTTCAACAATTTTTGGTTTTATGGTATCGTCGTATATGATGACATATTCGGATGGCGCCGGACCTTGGAGTTTGCTCTGCAATACAGTACCGTGCTGCACGGCCTCCGCGTATTCAGGTATCGGGAATCGGAAGTGAGACGGCCGGACCCGAAGGCGAAGGCCCGTCGCCGGTCGGGCGGCTGAATTTTCGAGAAGGGCCCGCCATCTCCCGAATGAGAGCGTATGGGCAAATCCGGACCTTCGGTGCTTTGATCGCCGTCGACCAGGGCGCCGGGCTCTGTTGCCGCCTCGGCGGCGCGCCTACCGCCGATCGACGTCCGAACAGACGCCCGCCGGCTCAGTGGGGTTCGCCCCGGACCAGTTTCCAGAACTGCTCGGTGGAGTTCACGCGAGGAAACGGCACCTCGGGCACCGCCACGTCGAGGAAGTGGCAGAGCGGCGTCCAGCCTTCGGCGACGTCGGCATGGGCCGAAGCCCAGCCGCTCGAGCGCGAGCTTGAGCGACAGGGTTCCAGTCCGGCCGAAGCCGGGTCCTCGCGACACCGCCCGGCGGGCACGCAATGGTACCTATCGCGGTCCGGGCGGCTCCGCCTCGCCAACTCATTTCATCGATGCGACACGCGGGCCGTCCGCGCGTTTCGACTTCGCGCCCGGTCGCGGTGGCGCCTTGCGTCACCGATTTTGTCGGATCTCCAAGCAGCGACGCCATCGGCGCGCGGAGGCCGAGTACAGGTCCGGCCGCGCCCGCGAACGATTTCCGACAGCGCGACGGGTTGCGAGCCGATGCGAAAGCTCTGGGTTTTGTTGTGCGGGCTCGGACTCCACCTGGTCCTTCCTCACGCGCGAAATGTGAAGATCGCCTTTGTCCGGGCCAGGCTGTCCGGTCCCTTGCGGTGCGACCGAGGCCTCGACCGGGCCGCTCCATTGCCGTCCATCTTGGACGATTTCTCGTCTTGCCATTGGAGATACCCCCTCTCCCTCGAATCATAGTCGACGATGATTGCGGCCGGATTGCGCAGACGCCGACGCCCGTTGGCCCCCCTTGGCTCCCCCTTGGCTCCCCCTTGGCCCCCTTTGGCCCGGGATCGCCTCAGCGAGCCGCCTCGGGGGGCATATCGTCACCCGGCCGGCCGACAGCCGATGGGATGGGTGGGACAATTGGTGCGCCTTCCGCTACGCGGACCGGGAGCGTAACCTCACCGGTAAGCGCGGTCGCCGCCGAAAAAATGAGGAGCAAAGCATGAATCGTCTTCGCCGTCGGTTTTTGCAGCTGGCCGGAGCCGCCGCCGCGGCGCCCGCCCTTCCGCGCCGTGCATCGGCGCTCGATTACCCGGCGCGGCAGGTGCGTCTGATCGTCGGCTTTGCCCCCGGCGGCTCCACCGACATCACGGCGCGCCTGATCGCCCAATGGCTTTCGGAACATCTGGGCCAGCAGTTCATCATCGAGAACCGGCCGGGCGCCGGCACCAATATCGCGACCGAGGCCGTCGTCAATTCCATCCCGGACGGCTATACGCTGCTTCTGGTCGGGGCCTCCGCCGCGGTCAACGCAACGCTTTACGACAAGCTCAGCTTCAATTTCCTCCGAGACATTGTACCGGTCGGCGGCATCATCCAGGTGCCCAGCGTGATGGCGGTGAACCTCTCCCTCCCGACCCGGACGGTGCGCGAGTTCATCGACTACGCCAAAGCCAACCCGGCCAAGATCAATATGGCGTCCGGCGGCAGCGGGAGCGCGCCCCATATTTCCGGCGAGCTGTTCAAATTGATGACCGGCGTGAACATGATTCACGTGCCCTATCGCGGCGAGGCGCTGGCGCTGACCGACCTGCTCGGCGGGCAGGTGCAGGTCTGCTTCAGTTCGCTGCCAGCGACCATCGAGTATGTCAGGACCGGCAAGGTTCGCGCGCTGGCGCTGACCGCCGCCGGTCGATTGGAGACGCTGCCGGACATTCCGACCGTGAGCGAATTCGTCCCCGGCTACGAAGCGAGCTTCTGGTATGGCATCGGCGCTCCCGTGAGCACGCCGGCCGAGATCGTCGACAAGCTCAATGCGGAGATCAATGCCGCCGTCGCCGATCCCAGGATGAAGGCGCGGCTCGCCGAGCTGGGCGCGACCGTGCTGCCGGGATCGCCGGCCGACTTCGGCAAGCTCATCGCCGCCGAGACCGACAAGTGGCGCAAGGTGATCCGGGCGGCCAATATCAGGGCGGATTGAGTCCCGGGCGTGCCCCCGGGGTATCGCGCTGTGCATTCGATTGCGGCTCGAGCTATCGATCAGCACATGCGCAAATCATGGCACAGCAACCAATTGGGATCGCTCGTGCGCCGCAGTTCGTTGCGCTCGAGTTGGCCGCTGCGGTCGACGTCGAGGCGATCGAACGACTGCGACATGTATTCCATGAACTCTTCCTTCGACACCGTGCCGTTCTTGTCCTTGTCCATCAGGCTCAGCAGCTGTCGAACGTGTGATTCTGCGGTATTGGCGCGTTTGGCGGCTCCAAAAGCGGCGGTCGAAACCGTTCCGACGACGAGCGACAATGCAACCAAAGCGATGAACTTTCGGGTCATGGGCATGGAGGTTTCCGTTCCGTTTGCGCTCGCCCTGCGCGGCGGCCGGCAGGACGTCCAGGGGAGGCTAACACACCCCGGTGTCCGAAGATCAACTTGACAATCCTTCACGCACCGGGTGCCGCCGGATCGCCGTGGGCCGGCGTTTTTGCAAAGCCATATGGCTCCTGCAGGCCGCCGCAGGTCATGGCTCCGTACGATCGCAGCAATCGGTGTCGGGCCGCAGCCAATCGACTCGACGCTGCCTGCCCTGTAACCTTCTTCGAAAGGCCGGTGCGGCGTGCCAAACTCCATTCGGGGGAAGGCGAGCGCGGGAAACTTGCGCGAACCCAGGGAGGAATACGATGAAACGAAGCGGCATGCTGGCGCCAGCGACGAGGACACTGCTCCTGTTGGCGGTCGTATCGGCCACGGCCCTGCCGGTGAGCGGTTTTGCGCAGAGCAAGCTTTCCTGGAAGCTCGATCTCGCAAAATCAAAATTCAGTCCCGGCCCGCCGCCGAAGAGTTCCACTTTGACCTATTTGGTGGAGGGACAGAGCCTGACGGCCACCATTGAAGGCGTTGACGCCCAGGGCAAGCCGACCAAGGTGGTTCAGGGGCCTTATTTCTACGATGGGAAGTCCTACCCGGTGACGGGTGCAGCCGCCTACGATGCAAGCTCCTACAAGATAGTCGACAACACGACGGACGAGATCACCCGGACCAAGATGGGAAAACCGGTACAGACCGTGATCGAAGTATTGTCCGAGGATGGCAGGACCCTGACCTTCACGGTCACGGGTGCCAACGCAAACGGACAGCCCATCAACAATGTCGCCGTCTATGAAAAGCAATAGGCGGTTCGAGCGATAGCCGGACGGTTCGATCGGCGCCGCAGCCGGCATTGCTCCGGCACGCGGCAGCGAATTTGCGACAAACGTCGACTCTGCCGGAAGTCGTGGACGGCCTCACGTGGATGGTCCCGGCGGCGCGCGGTTGTCGGCGCGGCGCGGTTACACCCGCGCGGTCGGCCTCCAGCGCTCGAACCTTCGCTCGATCGCCCGCAGCATCTGCGTCATCGCCATGCCGGCGGCCGCGATGATGATGATTCCCACCATCAGTCTGTCGGTCTGGAATCGTGCGCCCGCGACGGCGATCAGAAACCCGAGGCCCTGCGTTGCGCCGAACATTTCGCCGACCACGATCCCGATCAGCCCGTGGCCGAGGCCGAGCCGCAGGCCCGCGAGCAGCAGCGGCACCGAAGAGGGCAGGGCGACCTTGAGGAACAATTGGCGGTCGCTGGAGCCGAACGAGCGCGCCACCTTGATGAAATCGGCGTCGATAGTGCGCACCCCCGTGATGGTGTTCACCAGGATGGGAAACACCGCGCCGAGAAACACGATCGCGACCGTCGACCACAGGCCGATCCCGAACCAGATCAGCAGCAGCGGCAGCAGCGCGATGCGTGGCGTCGCATAAAGCGCCGACACGAACGGATCGAACACCGCATTGACGCGGCCGTACCAGCCCATCAGGACGCCGAGCGGGACGCCGATCGCGATCGCGAGCCCGTAACCGAGGAAAAATTCCACCCCGCTCGCCTGCAGGTCGCCGTAAATGGTGCCGCCGGCGAACAGCTCGTAGCCCGCAACCGCGATCCGGCTCGGCGAACTCGTGAACAGCGGATTGACGAAGCCGAATTGAACCACCGCTTCCCATAAGACCAGGAATGCGACGACCGACATGGTGCCGATGAGCGCGTTTTCATGGCGCCGCCATGCCGATGCCGCAGACGTCGCCGGTGCGGATGGCGCCTGTCCGGCCGGTTCTAATGTCGAGATGGCGTCCACCTCGCTCCTCAGGCAATCGTCGGCATGGCGGCGGCCCTTGCGTCCTGCTCGATCAGCCGCCAGATCCGGCGCTCGAGCTCGATGAACGGCGCCTGGAGCTTGAGATCGAGCGCGCGTGCCTGCGGCAGGTCGACGGTCAAGATCTCCTTCACCCGCGCCGGCCGCGCCGAGAATACCGCGACGCGATCGGATAGGAAGATCGCCTCGCCGATCTGGTGGGTGATGAACAGCGCCGTGGTCCGGGTGCGGGCGAGGATCTTCTTCAGCTCGAACTGCATGAATTCGCGCGTTTGGGCATCGAGCGCGGCGAACGGCTCGTCGAGCAGCAGCAAGGTCGGCTCCATCACCAGCGCACGGGCGATGTTGACGCGCTGGCGCATGCCGCCCGACAGCTCGTGCGGGTAGTGCTCGGCGAAGCCCGCGAGCCCGACCAGTTCGAGCAACGCCCGCGCGCGCTCGGCCCTCTCGCGCCGGGTCAGCTTGCCCTGCAGTTCCAGCCCATAGGCGATGTTCGCCGCGACCGTCCGCCACGGAAACAAGCAGTCGTGCTGAAAGACCATGGCGCGGTCCGGCCCCGGCTTTTCGACCGGCCTGCCGTCGACCAGGATAGCGCCGGCGGTGACGCCGATGAGCCCGTCGACCGCATTGAGAAGGCTGGTCTTGCCGCAGCCGCTGGGGCCCACGATCGAAACCAGCTCGCCCTCGAACACCTGCAGGTCGATGCGATCGAGCACCGCGAGGTGCTGGCCGGTCCGCTCGTTTTGGCGCGCGAGCGAAACGCTCCTGACTTCGAGCTTGGTCCGGCGCGTCGCCGTCATGGGCTGGATGCGAGCAGTTTCTTGAAGAAACCTTCGCGTTCGAGCGCGTCGAGAGGGCCGGTATCGATCAGCTGCTCTGCCTTGAACGCCTTGGCCTTCGGCTCGGTCGCTGCGATCTGCTCGAGGACGAGCCTGATCCCGGCGAGCGAGGGGCGCGGGATGTCGGGGTAGACCTCGAGATAGGCTTCATATGCGGCGGTCGCGTCCGCCGGGTCTTTGATGCTGAGGAACGCCTGGGTGAGCTTCACTGCCTCGGCGGGGTTCTTCTTGTAGTCGTGAATGGCGGTTGCGATCGCCATCAGGAACCGCTTCACCGTGTCGGGACTCTTTTTCAGGTAGGCCCGGCTGGTGAGATAGGACGTGTTGGGGTAATCGCCGACGAGATCGGTGAGGTCGACCAGCACGTGAAAGCCGTGCCGGGAGATTTCGGCAGTGTCCGGATACTGCTCCACGGTGCCGGCGATCTGCCCGCTCAGCGCGGCGGCAATGCGCGTCGCCGGTCCACCGAGCTGCATGATCCTCACGTCGTTGCGGGCGAGACCGAGCTGCTTCAAGGCGAATTCGGCGGCCTGGTCGGTCGAGGAGCCATAGCGGCTGATGGCGATCGCCTGCCCCTTGAGCTGCTGGCCGCCGGTGATGGACGACTTCACCACCAGCTGAAACGGCAACTTATTGGCGATGCCGCCGATGAAGACGATGTCGGCCCCTTGGACGGCGGCGGCCGCAGCCGGCGTGTAGCCGTTCTGGGCGATGTCGATCGACCCGCCTACCACGGCATGGGTGAGGGTCGAGCCGCCCTCCACCCACACCGGGGTGACATCGAGCCCGAATTGTTTGAACAGGCCCTTTTTGGTCGCGTAATTCAACGGCCCCGAAGTCATCGAGAAGCCGTCATAACCGACCCGCACCTTGGTAAGCGCCGGCTCCTGCGCCGCCGTCCCCGCGGCGGCCG
>DASYNT010000018.1:0-16042 GCA_036008405.1 Xanthobacteraceae bacterium | reverse complement strand
AGCGGAGGAGGGATTTGAACCCACGACACACGGATTATGATTCCGCCGCTCTGACCAGCTGAGCTACTCCGCCGCCAAAGGCGGGTGGCGTGCGCCGCCTGCCTTGCGTGGCGGGATATAAGAAGCCGGGCGAAACGGTGTCAAGCGTTGGCGGCCGACGAACTTCGAATCCGCCACGGCGCAACAGTTCGCTCCCCGCTCTCTCCGAGGTCATCCGGCGGGGGCAAGCCCTACCTGCGGCTCACCCGCTGCCGCCGCGGCCCCGCACGTGCGTCGGATCAAGCCGCCGCCTTGGCGAAGCGCAGCAGTGAAAACAGGCCGAGCGGCGGGGTCTGCCGGCGTTCGAGGAGGGGTAGGCCGGCCCGCGCCGACCAGTCCGAGAGCCGCCGGTAGGGGAATTCCGGCCGCCAGCCGAGGCGTCGGGCGAGCGGGGCGAAGCCGCGTTCCAGGGTGCGCAGGGGCTCCGCATCGGTGGCGAAGTGATTGACCAGCACGATCTCGCCGCCCGGCCGCACCACCCGGGCAAATTCGTCGAGCGTCGCTTCCGGATGGGGCACCGCGGTGATCACGAACTGCGCCACCACCACGTCGAACGAGGCATCGGCGAAGGCGAGCCGCGTCCCGTCCATCACCGCGAGCAACTCCACATGGGACAGCTGCTGGGCGGCGACCCGCGCCTTGGCCTTGCGCAGCATCGGCTCGCAGATGTCGACGCCGATGAGGCGGTTGCTGCGCGAATAGTCCGGCAACGAGATGCCGGTCCCGACGCCGACCTCCAGGATGCGGCCGCCGACCCGCTCCGCGGCCCGGATCGCCGCGGCGCGGCCCAGCGCAAATACCGCGCCGAACACCACGTCATAGACCGGCGCCCAGCGCGCATAGGCCTTTTCGACCAGTTCCAGATCGAGAGGAATTTCGCGGCTGTCCTGTTCCATCGGCTCGCCCCGTTCCGTCATCGCGCCGCCAGCGGCACGGTCGATACGTCCAGCTCCGGCGCTGCATCGGTCTCGCCCTGAGCGACCGCCAGGCGAATGAAACCGCCGCCGAGCATGCGCGCCTGGCCGGCGGCGCCATCATAGAGCACGCAGGCCTGGCCCGGCGCGACGCCCTCCTCGCCGCCGACGAACTCGACTTCGAAGCCGTCCTCGCTGCGGGTGAGCCATGCCGCCTGCGGCGGCCGGCTCGAGCGCACCTTGACGAACACGTCGAGCCGCTCGCCGCGCTTCAACTCACCGTCCAGCACGCCCTCCCCGATCCAGTTGAAGTCGCGCAGATGCACGCGGGTGGTGCGCAGGGCCGGCCGCGGGCCGACCACGACGCGGCGATTGGCGGCGTCGAGCCGCACGACATACAGCGGCTCGCCGGCGGCGATGCCGAGCCCGCGGCGCTGGCCGACGGTGAAATTGATGATGCCGGCGTGGCGGCCGAGCACCTGGCCGCCGAGATCGACGATCTCGCCCGCCTCGGCCGCACCCGGCATCAGGCGCTCGATCAGGTCGGCATAGCGTCCGGTCGGAACGAAGCAGATGTCCTGGCTGTCCGGCTTGTCGGCGACGGGAAGGGCAAACCGGCGGGCGAGCTCGCGGGTCTCCGCCTTGGTGAGGTCGCCGAGCGGAAAGCGCAGAAACTCGATCTGCTCGCGGGTGGTCGCGAACAGGAAATAGCTCTGGTCGCGATCCTCGTCGCGGGCGCGGTACAGCGCGCGGCCGCCGCCGGGGAGCCGGCGGGAGGCGAGGTAATGGCCGGTCGCCAGCACGCTCGCACCCAATTCGCGCGCGGTCGTCAAAAGGTCGCGAAACTTGATCGCCTGGTTACAGTCGACGCAGGGGACCGGGGTCTCGCCCGCCACATAGCTTTCGGCGAAGCGGTCGATCACGGCTTCCTTGAAGCGGCTCTCGTAATTGAGGACGTAGTGCGGGATGCCGATAGCGCCCGCGACCATGCGGGCGTCGTGGATGTCCTGTCCGGCGCAACAGGCGCCCTTGCGGTGGGTCGCCGCGCCATGATCGTACAGCTGGAGAGTGACCCCGACGACGTCGTAGCCCTGCGCCTCGAGGAGCGCCGCGGTCACCGAGGAATCGACGCCGCCGGACATGGCGACGACGACCCTCGTGTCCTGCGGACGGCCTTCGACATCGAGACTGTTGCGCATTCGGTGCTTCTGTCATCACAGGGACCTGGCCTTCGGCGGCGTCCCGACCCGCCATTACTATATGTTCGGCCCACCCCGGCGCAATGTCGGCGGCCATCGATTTGGCCGGCGAAGCCCCCCCGCGATCGCCGGCCAAAGCCACGTCCGTGAACCGTCGCCGCGAGCACCGGCTGCCCACCGGCTTCACTGACCCGCGTCATTTTCGACAATTTTTCCGTAATTCCGCCGCAGTGGCCAAATGCACCCAATACACTCGATATCTCCGTCACCGCTTAGTCAAATTTTAAATCGGGGGGGATACATTGTCCCCGTCAGTCCCGTGCTTTTTGTGTCCTGTGCGTGAGAGTAACATGACCGAACCCCACCGCCCGAGGGTCAAGTATGTCATCGGGCCCGACGGCAGCCCGCTCACCATTGCTGATCTCCCGGCACCGGGGACGAAGCGCTGGGTGATTCGCCGCAAGGCCGAGGTGGTCGCGGCCGTTCGCGGCGGACTGCTCTCGCTCGAAGAGGCTTGCAGTCGCTACACACTGACGGTCGAGGAATTCCTCGCCTGGCAATATTCGATCGACCGTCACGGCCTTGCCGGGTTGCGCACCACCCGCATCCAGCAGTATCGCCAGTAGCCCCTGCAGCCTCCGCTGATGCGCTTTGCGTCGCGTCCCCGCCGCCTGGTGGCGGACTGAATTCCTCGGCACTATCGGCGTGACGGAGGCATTGCCCAGACACCCATGTGGCGGGCGCCCGATTTGCGGCGCGTTGCGTCAGGTTTGCCGTCTTAACCGAAAAGTAACCATCCGTCCGGCAAGATCGGGATGACTCGGAGGTGCCCTGGTGCCGCCGCGCGGCTGCCTCGTCACGGCAGCGCTTGGCGGTTGGGGGCGAATCATTCAGGCTCGTTTGCTGCAATCGGCGCGCGTTTCGGAGCGCCGATCGGAGCAAGCACCGGTTTCCCGGGTCCAGGAGCCAACAGATGGCCGTGTCGAGCGTCGCGCAGCAGCGCAGCCCCATGCGCTTCCGGGGCCGGTCCTACATGGCTTTTGCGCTCACCCCGGAGCCGCCCATCGTCGACTGGCTCGCCGAGCTCGACAACTGGATTCGCAGCTCCGCCGGCTTTTTCGTCGGCCGGCCGGTGGTGCTCGACCTCGCCGCCGTGACCCTCACCACACCTGCCATTGCCCACCTGATCGCCGAACTCGGGACCCGCAACATCAGAATCATGGGGATAGAGGGCATCGAAGCGGACAAGCTCGGACCGGGGCTTCCGCCGCTTCTGAAGGGCGGCCGCGCCGCCAGCGTCGAGGCCGTCGATTCCACCGCCGCCAGCAAGCCGGCCGCCGCCGTGCGCAAGGAGCAAAGCTCGCTCCTGCTGGAGGCGCCGGTGCGCTCCGGTCAGTCGGTGTTCTTTCCCGACGGCGATGTGACCGTGCTCGGCTCCGTCGGCTCCGGCGCCGAGGTGATCGCCGGCGGCTCGATCCACATCTACGGCACCTTGCGGGGCCGCGCCATGGCCGGCATGTCCGGCAACCGGGCAGCACGCATCTTCTGCAGCAAGATCGAAGCGGAGCTGCTGGCAATCGACGGCTTCTACCGCACCGCGGAAGACCTCGACACCGCCCTGCGCGGGCGGCTCGTTCAAGCCTGGCTCAACGGCGAGGTGCTGATGGTGACGGCGATGGACTGAGGCGGCGTTGAATCGACACGGGGTAGGGATCGACACAGATTTTGGAGAACACCATGGGCAAAGTCATCGTCGTTACGTCGGGCAAGGGCGGCGTCGGCAAGACGACTTCCACGGCCGCGCTCGGCGCCGCGCTGGCGCGGGCGGGACAGAATGTCGTCGTCGTCGATTTCGACGTCGGCCTGCGCAATCTCGACCTCGTGATGGGAGCCGAACGGCGGGTGGTCTACGACCTCATCAACGTCGTGCAGGGGGTGGTGAAGCTTCCCCAGGCGCTGATCCGGGACAAGCGCATCGAAACACTGTTCCTGCTGCCGGCATCGCAGACCCGCGACAAGGACGCGCTGACCGAGGAAGGGGTCGGCCGCGTGATCGCGGAGTTGCGCGCCAAGTTCGACTGGGTGATCTGCGACAGCCCGGCCGGCATCGAGCGCGGCGCCACGCTCGCCATGCGGTTCGCCGATGCCGCCGTCATCGTGGCCAATTCGGAGGTGTCGTCGGTGCGCGACTCCGACCGCATCATCGGACTGCTCGATTCCAAGACCGTGAAGGCGGAGAAGGGCGAGCGCATGGAGAAGCACCTCCTGATCACCCGCTTCGACTCCACGCGCGCGGCGCGCGGCGAGATGCTTTCCATCGAGGACGTGCTCGAGATCCTGTCGGTCCCGCTGCTCGGCATCATCCCGGAGAGCGAGGCGGTGTTGCGGGCGTCCAATCTCGGCACCCCCGTCACCATCTGCAGCAGCGACAGCGCGCCGGCGCGCGCCTACACCGCCGCGGCCCGGCGGCTCGCCGGCGAAGACATCGCGATGACCATTCCCACCGACAAGCGGGGCTTCTTCAACAAGCTGTTCGGACGGAGGGCGGCATGAACCTGTTCCGATTCTTCCGGCCCGCCGCATCCGCACCGGTGGCGCGCGAGCGGCTGCAGATCCTGCTCGAATTCGAGCGCAAGATGGGCAGCCAGATCGATCTTTTCGCGGTGCTGCGCGAAGAGATTCTCGAGGTGGTCAGCCGACACGTCAACGTGGATCCGGACAAAGTCCAGGTCACGGTGGATCGCGGCCCCAAATTCTCGACGCTCGCCGTCGACATCGAGATACCCAATTCCGGCGGCAAGGTGCGCGCCAGCGCGTGAGAGCGCGGCGGACACGGCCTCGCGCACCGAGGATACAAGAGATCAGAGCGCTGTCGAGGGTCGCTCGACAGCGCTCTGATAGCGTTTATCCCCGTACAGTTCCGAGGTCATGCTTGCAGAAGCATCAGCAGACGCGGCGGCCGCGAACTATGGCACAACGGCGCACCACCGGGCGCCGAACGACCACGACGTCGTACGCACCCGCCACGCATGCGGCGTTGTAGACTCCGCCCGCACATGCCGCCGCATTCGCGGCCGGTGCGTGTACCATCATGACGAACAGCGCAGTCATCGCAACGAGCAGATATTTCATTTCCGTGGTCCTTCCGAGATCGAGTGGAGACGCTTCTCGGTACACGGGATGCGCCGCCGGCGCCTATGCGAAAACCGACGCTTTGCCCAAGTCCCTCCGCAGCAGCCCGCAATTGCGGCGCATCGTTCCGCGCGAATTTCGCGCGCGCCGGTTCAGGTTCCGCCTCCATCCTCTTCGGACGCGAAGCGTGACAGGGGCGCGCAGCGATTCCTCGGTGTCCGGCGCAGACGATGGCGCTCTATTGCATGAACCAGCCGTGGCTGACGACGATGGACTGGCCGGTCAGCGCGTTGGACCCGAACGACGCCAGGAACAGCGCGGTTTCCGCCACGTCGTCCACCGTGGTGAACTCGCCGTCCACGGTCTCCTTGAGCATGACGTTCTTGATCACCTCCTGCTCGGAGATGCCGAGTTCCTTGGCCTGCTCGGGAATCTGCTTTTCGACCAGCGGAGTGCGCACGAAGCCGGGGCAGATCACGTTGGCGCGCACGCCGTGGGCGGCGCCCTCCTTGGCGACGACCTTCGCGAGCCCGATCAAGCCGTGCTTCGCCGTGACATAGGGCGCCTTGAGGACGGAGGCCTCCTTCGAATGCACCGACCCCATGTAGATGACGCTGCCGCTGCCCTGCTTGTACATCTGGCGCAGCGCCGCGCGGGTGGTGAGGAACGCGCCGTCGAGGTGGATCGACAGCAGCAGCTTCCACTTGGCGAATTCGAAATCGACGATCGGCGCGACGATCTGGATGCCGGCGTTGCTGATCAGCACGTCGATCCGGCCGAACGTCTTGATCACCTCGGCGGTACCGGCGTCCACCTGCTGTTCGTTGGTGACGTCCATGGCAACCCCGATGGCGCGCTTGCCGGTCGGGTCGATTTCCTTGGCGGCGGCATCGGCCGCCGTCTTGTTGAGGTCGGCGATGGCGACCTTGGCGCCTTCGCGCGCGAATACGATGGCGATTTCCTTGCCGATGCCGCTCGCGGCACCGGTGATGATGGCAACCTTGTCCTGCAGGCGCATCGCATTGTCCTTTCGATCGTCGGCCGTCAGGCCAGGTAGTCGTGAACGACCTTGCCCAGTCCGAGCGTGAGGTCGGCGAGGATGTGAGTGGCGGATACGACTTCGAGCACCGGCAGCTCCTCCAGCGGAGCGAGCGCATGGGAACACAGCGTGAGCGCGGCGGGCCCGGTCCAGGCTCCCTTCAGGTCGATGTCCGTCAGATGGTATTCGACCAGCTCGCAGATGCGCGGAGTTCCGTCCACGTGGGGCATGATCTTGAGCAGGAAGTTGGACGCCTCCATCGACGCCTTCACCGCGGCGAGATCGGCCGCCTTGTGCTTGTAGCCCATGGTACCGATCGCGATGCGCAACGAGCCGTAGTGCAGTTCACCGACCAGGGTGTCGATTTCCGCGCGCAAGCACGGCTTGGCCAGTTTCTTGGGAAAGCCCCAGAGTTCGCGGCCGCCCGCGATAGGGGGATGGTCATCGAGAAACATGCAATGGGAGTAGCCGCCCTTGCGGCCCTGGAACGACACTGGAATGACCTGTCCGCTCTCGGTGTAGTCGCCGAAGCCGGTGGAATCCGGCATGCGGATGAACTCGAAATTCACCAGCGGCGCCGCGACCTGGAGCGGCTCCGGCACCAGCTCGCGCAGCTTCACTGGATCGGTGCGATAGGTGATGATCAGATATTCGCGATTGTAGAATCGGTACGGGCCGAGCGGATAGGCCGGGCTCGTCAGCGGCATCGCGAATGCTCTGCCTCGCACGTCGCTCTCTTTCATCGGTGGTCATCCTTTCCAGAGACGGCCGAAATCGTTCGTGCCATTGGCGCCGCTAATCCGGCTCGACCTTCATGAAGTCGAAGGTGCGGACGCCTTCGAGCCGATCGGGGGGTTGGAGCACTTCCGGATGACTGAGGGCGCGAACGGCATCCTCATAGCCGGTTTGCCAATGCTCCTCCATGGTCCGGCGGGAGAACTCGAAGTCCTTGGCGATGCCCTCGTATTCCCTCGAGCGATAGATCAGATGGACGATGTTGCAGACTCTGTCATCCGCCTCCGCCTCCAGCAATTTCACGTCTTCTTGATTGCGCATCTCGTCGGGAAGCTGCTTGACGACATTGGCGAACGCTTGGCGGAGCCGCTGCGCCTTCTTGTAAAGCGTGGTCCCCGCCCGGGTGCGGCTGGAAAACTGAATTTCCTTCACACGCACCTCGGCGTCCATCAGATCGCGGGGCAACTCGCCGCGCGCGTTCCAGAGATCGACCTGGAAGGCGAGCGTGTCCTGCCGCGGCCGGGTGTCGAGCACCCATTGCAGCGGCGTATTGGATACGAGCCCGCCATCCCAGAAATATTCTCCCTCGATCTCGGTGGCGGCAAAGCCGGGAGGCAGGGAGCCGCTGGCCATCACATGCTGCGGCCCGATGCGGTGGGTCATGCTGTCGAAGCAGACGAAATTGCCGGTGCTCACGTTCACGGCGCCGACGCTGAAGCGCATTTCGCCTGAATTGATGCGGTCGAAATCTACCAGACGCGCCAGGGTGTCCTTCAATGGAGAATTGTCGTAGTGGCTCAGGGCATCGACCGGGCTCGAAGGCAAGAACGCAGGGTGCGGAATGCGCGGCGTGAAGAAGTGGGGCGCGCCGAACATCAGGATGCCGAGGGCGCGCGTCTGATTGAGGACGCGCCGGAAATCGTTGGCGTACTGGATCGACTTCAGATACGGAGTGCCCAACGGCGAGTCGCTCACCGCTTCCCAGAATTCCCGCAGTTTTTCGACCCGCCGTCCCGGCGGGTTGCCCGCAATCAGGGCCGAGTTTATGGCGCCGATGGATATACCGGCGACCCAGTCGGGATGAAGATTGGCCTCGGAAAGCGCCTGGTAGACTCCGCCCTGATAGGAGCCCAATGCACCGCCGCCTTGAAGCAACAGGGCAATGCACTCGAATGGTGGACGTTCCGCCACCCGACGAGCGCGGACGGGGCCCGGTGAGTTGGTGAGCATTCCCGTGGTCCTTGCTTTGGACGGCCTGCTCGCGGACGCCGCTTTCACGCGACGGTCCGTGGCATCCTCGGATCGCGCGGCGGTGACACAGGCTACCCCCGAATTGTTTCAATTCGGCAAATAGGCCGGGCGTCGATGCAACCGGCGCCGCTTTCCCGGTGATGGAGCGTCGGCTGCACCGCTTGGGACGCGCTCAGCCAAATCCCTTGGCGCCCCCGCCTTTGAACGGCTCCGCCGCCTTGAGGGTCGCCTGTTGGCCGAGGGTCGCGAGTTCCTTTGCCTGCGCGGTCATCACCGCGAGTTGCTCGCGGGCATGCCTGGCCGTGATTTCGAGGAACTCCGCAGGCGTTTTCATGCCGGACAGTTCGTTGGCGTAGTGGAAGGCCGCTTCATTTTTGACGCGGGCGAATTCGAGCAGCTTGGCATTGTACTGGGCCGCCGACTGCAACGCCGTCAAATAGGCTTTCTCGACGAATTCCCTGGTCTTCTCGGTGGCGCCGTTCATTTTCTCGAACGGATTTTCCTCTTTGGCGGACATCATGCGTCTCCATAGATCGGACAGGGCAATGTGGGCCGGGGCTCCAGAGCTTCGCCTCGAGTGATCAAACCGTCGGGCCGCATTGGCCCAAACTGCGGGGCATCTGAGTCTCAACGGCAGCGAGTTTGTTCAAGATATCAGTTGTTCAAGACTTCAATTGTTCAAGGTGTCGGGCCTTCGAGGCATCGTGCTTCGCGGCCGTCTCGTCTTGCGGTTGTTGTGGCCGCGGGTTTGGCACGGACAACGTACTCTGGCACTATGCATAAGCCGACGCAACGCTCGAGCCCCGGCCGGGAACGCGACGAACCTCTCCGGCCGCCGGGGCCGCGACGCAACGCGGCATATCGGATCGGATGACACGGGCTACCCATGGATCACGATATCGTGTTGAAATCCATGACGCCTCGGCCGGCCACCGGCGGGCCGATGTCCGCTCGATGCATTTCACCGCGATAAGTCGGGCAATATCGACAAAAGTTTAACCATGCAACCAGCAAGACCAGACCCCATTTCCGCGAACCTGGCGCGGCCGATCACGTTCTGGATCGGAATGTTCGCAGCCGTGATCGCCGCCGTCGTGCTGTTGCGCGAGATCCTGTTGCCGTTCGTTGCCGGCATGGTGCTCGCCTATCTGTTCAACCCGCTGGCCAACCGGCTCGAACGGCTTGGATTGAACAGGCTCCTTGCAGCCCTGGTCATCATCGGTGCGTTCATCACCGGTTTTGTCGCGCTGGTTCTGCTCACCGCCCCGATCATTGAGCGGGAGCTTGCCTACTTCCTCGACAATATGCCGCTGTATTTTGGGCAGCTCAAGACTCTCACCTCCGATCCCGACCGGCCGTGGCTGCGCAAGATCGTGGGCGAAGGTCTGGCCAGCGCCGAACAATCGGTCGGCGAATTGGCGACCTTGGGTGCAGATTGGTTCGGCAGCCTGATGCGTTCGGTGTGGACGGGCGGCCGCGCCCTCATTTCGGTGTTCTCGCTCGCCATCGTCACGCCGGTGGTGGCCGGCTATCTCATCTATGACTGGGACAACATGCTCGCCGCGGTCGACAATTGGACGCCGCCGCCGCGCCGTCCGACCGTGCGGGCGCTGGCCCGCGAGATCGACGACACCATCGGCGGGTTCGTCCGCGGCCAGGGCACACTGTGCCTGATCCTATGCGTCTTTTATGCGGTGGCGCTCTGGTTGGCTGGCCTCAATCACAGCCTCCTGATCGGCGTGGCCGCGGGCGCCGTCAGCTTCGTCCCCTATCTCGGCTCGATCACCGGGCTGGCGGTGGCGACCTGCGTGGCGATCGCGCAATTCTGGCCAAACTGGTCATCGATCATCGTGGTCCCGATCATCTTCCTGGTCGGCCAGACGGTGGCGGATTATGTGCTGTCGCCTTATCTTGTGGGCCGGCGCGTCAATTTGCATCCGGTGTGGATGATCTTCGCGCTGTTCGCATTCGGATACCTGTTCGGCATCGTCGGGCTGCTGCTCGCGGTGCCGCTCGCGGCGGCGTGCCGCGTGCTTCTGCGCTTTGCATTGAAGCAATATTACGCAAGCCCGCTCTACGCCCCGCGACCGGACGCGGCGGTGCCGAGCGCCGCGGCAACGCCGCCTGCGACAGACAAGATCGGCTGATGCGGCGTCACCGCGCGACGGCGCTATCCTTGGTATAGCGCCACCACAGCGGCGCGCCGATTCCGATCACGACGGCGCCCCCCAAAAGGAGAAGCAGCGCCGACTGCTCGAGCCAGGCGATCGCGGGCACCCCGATCGCCAGGATGCAGCCGACGAGGCAGATGCGCCAGGCCCCGATGTGGATGCCTGCGGTGAAGGTGCCAAGGGCGAGCAATGTGAGGACGTAGAGGGCGCGTGAATCGGTGCTCATCATCTGCCCGACGTCCGCGACATACAGGAGGTTCATCGCCGCCAGCACCGCGCCCCAGTGCAGCACCTGCGTCCACACCAGATGCAGTCGCTGGTCGCGGTCCTTCATGGCCGGCCATCGCGTCAACACGCAGACAAACCCGATGAACGGCGCGAGCGCGAACCAATACAGCGTGATCGGGCTTCGGGTGACGCTGGTGTAGGCGACGCCGAACAGTGCGAACACCAGCATCACGAGATAGGGCCACTCCCGCATCAGGAAGCGACGAAGTTTCACCGGCCACCGATCCGGCGCTGGTTCGGCTGACAGCAAATCGCTCATGCTGCGGGCCCCGGAGTCCCGAGGCGGCGAAGCGCATTGCCGCCACGACCGCGCCTCGATCCCATTGGAATGGCTCTGGCCCGACGGCTCGCGCGGCGCGATGCGCGTTCAGCGCGCCAACGACGCGAGATGAACGCTCGGCGGGAGCTAGGAAATGCAGCGGCCGATGACATGGGCCATGCGGGGGGCAGCATAGGGGCTGAAAGCGCCTTCGCAACCGTCCGGCATCGCACTCTCCGGCGCCGGCGTCGACACCGGCTCGACTGCCGACGGAGCCGGCACAACCCGCGCGGGCGCGCGCTTTGCAACCGTAGTGACCCGGCTGACGGGGTCGGCGCGGTAGAGCACCTGTCCGTCGCGGTCTCGCAGCGTGATCGCGGCATCGAGACGTCCATTGACCTCGACCTCGACGACCGGGATTTCGGCGCCGGTTCGGCCGAATGGACGCACCAGGAGGCTCCCCTTATGGGAGCGTTCGACCGCGGCCACAGGCGCAACGCCGTCGGTATGCGGCGTAGCCGAATAAAGACTGGCCCCGGCCCACGCGCCAAGAGGAATTGCGCAGATGGCAATAGGGATCAACTGAAACGCCAACCGCATGACACTCTCCCAAACGAAAATCGAAGGTTCCTGTCGTCGACTAGGCCGAATGTGCGCTGGAGACGAACCCCAGCGGCATCACCACCACCAACCTCGGGTTCTGGCGCCGTAATATCGGTCCTGGCTTGCGCTCGACCGGACCCCGGACCGCCGCGATCCACCCTCGTAGGCATAAGCGTTGACCGGCACGCCATTCAGGTTGTCGTCGAAGCGATGCACGACTGCCGCAGCCTTGCTCCGGGCACGGGCGGCCTGCTGCGACTTGGACGCCGGCGCCTTCGCCGGTTGGTCGGCCGGCGGCGCCGTCTCGGACGCTGCATCCCTTGCAGCTTCTGCGGCCGGTTGCGGCACTGCCGCAGGCGTCTGCCGATTTGCCACGCCCATCCCGACCGTCGAAGGCGGCGCGGCAGCGGTTGCACGTTTGTCGAGAGACGGTGCGGCGGCGCCGACCTTCTGCGAACCATCGGTTGCGGCGACCGCCGCCGCCTCGGCCCGGGGCGCAGTCCATTCGAGACACTTGCGATCGGCGTTCGGCCAAGCCTGCATGCTGCAGGGGAGAGCCGGCGGATCCGGGACCCGCGCGGCAGCGACCGCCGTCTGGCTCTCATCGGTCGGGCCGAGCAGACAAAGCCCGGCGTAGCCGCCGACCATCCCGGCAACAAATAAGGCGGTTATGGAACCTGCAAATGATTTCATCGAAGTCTCCTTCCGGTGCGACCCGATCTTCGGGCCGCCGGAGCGTCGCGCCGCATCCTCTGAAAGCTCTCTTCGAAAGGGCTTCCCGCGATGCACCATCAATTGAACGAACCGACCGTCTTGCGCGGCGGCTGCCCGGGGGGAAGCGTGGAAGGCGAGTTTGCCTGCCAGCCGGCCCGGCGGCGCTGCGCGGCCTCCCGGATCGCCTCGATCGACATGCGCAAGGCGTTGGACTTGGCCGCGGACACGACACCGCCCAGCGGCTTGGATTCCCGCGAAACGACTTTGGCCGGTTCGCGCTCGACCTTGGCCGTGCGCTTGCGGCGAGCGGTCACGACCTGCGCCAGCATCGCCACCGCCTTGACGGCCGCTTCATCGGTGACGGTGCCAGCGGCGTCGCCGCCGAGGCCGACCCGCACCGCGCCGCTGGTCAGGGAGCGCAGGTATCCGGGGCTCATGCAGTATCGCGCCAACGCCCACTGCAGGTGCTCTTTATTGACCTCCGGCATCGCCTCGCAAATGTCGGCGGCGATCCCGATCTTGAGCGGCCGGCGCCGCCCCTCGAACACGAAGAATGCGGCCGGGTACCGTTCGGCCAGCAAGGAAACGGTGGCCATAACCGCGGCCTTACGCTTGCGGGATGTCATGACGCTGCCCTTTGTCGTTTTCTTTATTGGTGTCGTTTTCGGTATGACCAACGCGGCTTTTGCCGTAGCTGAACCTAGTTCCAGAACCTTTCGACCAACCGAATCGCCATGGGCAATTTCTAACGTGCCTGTTGACGATCACTTTCCCGTCACTTGGTTGAATCCGGCGAAGCCGAGGCCAAAACGGACAAGCGGAGCGGCAGGAACACCACCGGGCGGACGCCGAACGGCGCCGCCTCCGATGTCCTCGCTCCGATATCCGCTCTCATGACCCCACTCCGCTGGATGCGATTAACCTTCTGTTTACTTCTGTCTTCTGATTACGAATGGAGGTTCAAACCCGCTATGCAAAAAATGACCGCCGGAACACCCCCGGTGCGATTCCCGCACCTGCAGGCGGCCACGAGGCGGGGAAATTTGGCGTTGAGGGCAGTTCTTCGGCCGCAACCCACCCGCGCCGGCGGGTTAGCCCCGGGCAATCCGGGCGCGGTGACCGTTTTTTGGGCAGCTTCTTGGGCAGCCGGCCCATTGGTCGGGGTCGCCGGTCGGGGCGTAAAGGAGAACATGCCGAAGCACATCTAGGATTTATATCCTGACTGCCCTGCACGAAGGCACGTGCACACGGCGTCGATGCCCGTGATCGGCATCGCCCGGCAACCCGCACAAAAGGCCGTGTCCGCCCGCTTGCCGGTCCGCGCCGGCGTTAACCAATCCGAAAAACGGGCCCCGTCGGCTCGCGTATGTCCTGGGGTTGCGAGGACGCGCCGAAGCTGGGGCGGGGCGATGCCTTCGCCTATCGGCCAAGCGACGCGCGACGTGTCAGGAGGCGCAACTGCGGCCGGACTTGAGCCCGACCGCTTTTTCTTTACGACGGCTTGGCCGCAATGCAACCGGAGCCGACAGGGCCAACCCGGCCCTCACCGGGCCGGCACGGCGGAATGCAATACCGCGACGCAGCGATGTCGGCCGCCGTTGCCCGTCCTACGGCTCAGGCCGCGATCAAAGGACGACGCAGCGCCGGAACCGCGGATGCCAGCGGAACCCAGCCCCGCAAACGACAGGCGCGACGACGACGGGCGGCGCCACCACGACGGGCGGCGCGACGACGACAGCCGCACCGGGCGCCACGACGACGGCCCCGTTGGGCCGGCAGCCATAAGGGGTGGGGTGGAACCCGATCCCGCAACCTCCGGCGGCCTCGGCGCTGATCGATGCCAAGGATGATCCCAGCACCGCGCAAGCAAAAGCAATAACGAACGTCCTGGACATCGGCTTGTTTCCTCTCTCTCCTGGTCGGACCACACACCGCTGCAATTCGGCTTGCAGCATTCTGCGAGGTCTCTCGAACATGGCGAACGCGTTCGCGGCGCCTCGTGCCTTATACCGCAAGTCGGCCGGTCGGGCTGGCGTCGGCCATGGTCGATTGGCGGCAGATGTGCGCTCTGAAATTGCAGACCTCATGGCGAGATCACGCGCCGAATCGAAGAAATCGGGACGTAATCCAATCCAATTCGAGAGGAATGCGCTTCCCGGGCCGCTGCCCCCGATTTGCCTCCTTGCCGCGATTACCGTCATGCAATGGAGACCTTTAGATGGCAAGCCTGATTGCCCAGGCGACCGCATTTGGGGTACGCCTCGCGCGGATCGGCGGTCGGTTCACCGACGAGCGGACGCTGGCGGACTACATCAAGTATCACCGCGCCGGTCCGGCACGCCCGTCTGCCGCGATGCGGCGGCGTTTCGACATTTCCGTGAAGCAATGCAACGGCTGCGAGATCTACACGGTGGCGCCCCGCGCGGCGCGACCGACCGGCGGTGTCCTGTACCTCCATGGCGGGGCCTATGTGCAAAGCATCTTGCCGTGGCACTGGCGCTTCATCGCGCACATGGCCGGACGGCTGGGCATGACGTTCACGGTGCCGCTCTATCCGCTCGCTCCCGAACACGATTGCGCGGCGGCGAGCGCGGTGGTGCTCGACGTCTATGGCGAGCTCCTGGCGCGGGGCGAGGCCGCGCAACCGGTGGTCATGGGCGATTCCGCCGGCGGCGGCCTTGCGCTGTCGCTCACCATGCAGGCGATCCGCGCGGGCCTTGCCAGGCCGGCGGCGCTGGTCCTGTTGTCGCCTTGGCTCGACGTCACCATGACGGACCCGACGCAACAAGAGCTCGAGAAGGTCGATCCGCTGTTGGTGCGGGCGGGCCCGAGGGCGGCGGGGCGCTGGTATGCCGGGGCCATGTCGACCACCGATCCCCGCGTCAGTCCGCTCTATGGCGACATCGCCGGCTTGCCACCCATCCTGATGTTCTGCGGCACCCATGACATCCTCGTCGCCGATGCCCGGCGCCTGGCTGCGCGGGCGGCGGCGGAACATGCCGATGTCGAGTACCGCGAGGAACCCGGCCTGATGCACGTCTATCCGATGCTGTTCTTCCCGGAGTCGCGCAAGGCCCAGGACCGGATCGTGCATTTCGTACGCGATGCCGTCGGCAAGTCGCAGCCGATCTCTGCACCGGGGCTACAACATGGCGGCCACGCGGCCGAACTGATCACGTAACGCGCCGGGCGCGATGTCATAGGTCGAATCGATCGAAGACGCGCGAACGTCGTCAACGCTGTCGCTGCGCCTCGCGTTTGCCATTGCCTCGGGCCCGGCGCGTTCAGATCGGGCGCCGCTCGTGCCCGCACAACGGAGTGCGGCGCGCCGTGCAGGGCACGGACGCGCCGGGTAGTGTCCTAATTTCAACTCAACCGACGGGCTTGATGGATAAGCGTCCGCTCTCGGCTTGAAGGTACAAAATTGTTGCACGCAGATTGTCCTCGACCGCTCGCATGCAGACGCCGCAGAAAGGCACTTCCTTTGAGACATCCATAGGCGTTCCTATGTACTCGCGCACACCTTCATTCGGAATGTAGTAGCGCGGAACCTCGACCGGATCGTTGCTAGGGCCTGTCCTCAATTAGGGGATTCCCAAATCAGTTGTCGAGTGATTCATGGGCGGTCGGCCTTGAGGAGGGCCGACCGATGCGGCGATATGGATTGCACGACGACGAATGGGACCGGATCAAGGATT
>DASYNT010000017.1:0-5336 GCA_036008405.1 Xanthobacteraceae bacterium | reverse complement strand
ATGGGCGAGCAGGTGTGTGCCGAGAACAACGCCAGGTTTTTCAACTATGACGCCATCGAACCGATTCCGACGGCGGACAAGCCGGATTTCTGAGCGCGTCAGAAATCCGCGTTCTTTGCGGTCGGCACCGCGGCTCCTGTTCCGGTGAAATAATACCCGAGCGGGTTTTCGGCGCAGACATGCTCCTCCCACTCGCGGAACGGGCGCGCATAGGTGATGGTCGCCGACCACGGCATCGTAAAGACCCCGCTGTCCTCCACCGTGAACTGCAGCTGCAAGTGCTTGCCTCGGTAGTTGGCATCGAAGTCTATTTCGGGAATTTTGACATTCTCTTTGCTGTTGCGGGCGAGTGCCGCCTGGGCCGCGGCGTAATCAATCAGCCGGTAGCGTTCGACCACGTGCAGAGCCGGGCTGTAGGGGGTGCCGAACATGTCGGCCATGGCAAAGGGCCGGTCGGTCCGCACCCCGACCGTGTCGATCACCAGCATATCGCCTTCATAATGGCCGACCGAATCCCCGTACCACGACGGCGTCACCTGCGCCGGATGCGGCTGGTTCAGGCGCACATGGCGGACTTCGTGGTCGCGAAGGTAAAGGATGGTGATCCGGTCCGGCCCCTGCAGCATCTGCATGCCGACCTGGAAGAAAATATAGGGCACGCCCGAGGGCCAGCACTGGTTGCTCGGGGTCGGAAAGGTTCCGCCGGCCAGTTCGATGTCGCCTTTCATCTTCACTTTTTCGGCCGCCTGAGGCTTCAGGATCGGGTTGGTGTAATCGCCGATGAGCTGCCTGGTGATGCTGCCGCCGTCGGGGCGGCGCCACTTGCTCAGCACCGGCCCCGGACCCGATGCGGGCGGCTCGAAACCGGGAAAGTAGGGGTGGACCCACATGCCGGAGAAATCCGGGACGGCCGCCGGCGCAACGCCGGCCGGTCCAGCCGCCGGCCCCGGGGTTTGCCCCCAGGCGGATGTCGAAACCACAGCCGCCAATAGCGCCGACCAAAAACGATCCCGCCGCAGCACGCCCATGATCTCCTCCCGTGGCTCGCCGTACGGCCATGTCGATGCCGATCGCCAACGATTTTGCGCAAGCATGGCCGGCCCGGAGGCTAGCGGAACGCGGGGTCGCAGGCAAAGCGACCGCAGATGGGCTGGCCAAAGCCGGATTGGCCGGAGCCGGATTGGCGGAACTCGACTGCGCTACATCGGCTGGCCCCGCCGTCGGTTCGCTACGCCGGTTCCAGATAGGGCTCCCAGGCCTCGACCGAGACCTCGAGCGTGGGATCGCCGGCCTCGCCCCACAATTCGCGGCCGTCGAACACCACGGTGTAGAGCCAGTGTGCCTCCTCGCCGCGGCCGGCGGCCACGGCGTCGGGAAACACGTGGCAGCCGCGGACGCATTCGACGACGCCGGCATGGCCGCGCACATAGCGCGGCAGGCGCGTGTGGCCGGCCGGGTGCATGTTCTTCGTCCGCACGCGGTCGCCCGTTTTGAAACGTGCGGGTGACGCGGCGGGCCGCTCGTAGGAGCCGCGCGCCAACAGCTTCGGCGCATCCGCGGCGGCGAGCTTACGCGTCCCGGGGGCCGCCGGGTGCAGGGCGCGGCCGGCGGCGAGTTCGTCCGCGCCGACGAGGCCGTAGCGCACCACGAGGTCTTCCAGGCCGAGCGTCCATCTCCGGTAATAGCTGCTGGAGAGATAGACGTCCGGCGGCAGCGACTCCCGTGAGAACCGGCCGATGTCGATGTTCCACAGGCCGAGCGAGCCCATGGCGCGGTTCATCGCGAGCACGCGGCCTTCCCACGGCGCGTGGAACACCGGCTCGTCGCGCTCCGGCGCGACCGCACCGAAGCCGTGCATGCCACCCATGTCGTGGACGCCATTCACGTCGCGGCCTCGCCGGCGATTTCGGCCGGGGCGAGCGCAAGGCCGGTCCCGACCATGGCATTGCGGGTGACGAGGCGCGCGAGTTTCTCCTCGCTCCAGCCCGGGGTGCCCGCAGGGCGCATCGGCACCACGATGAAGCGGGTCTCGGCGGTGGAATCCCACACCCGGATCTCGGTCTCGGCCGGCAAGCTCACGCCGAATTCGGCGAGCACGCCGCGCGGATCGATCACCGCGCGGGAGCGATAGGGCGAGGATTTGTACCACACCGGCGGCAGCCCCAGCACTTCCCAGGGGTAGCAGGAGCACAAGGTGCAGACGATCATGTTGTGGCGCTTTGGCGTGTTCTCCACCGCGATCAGGTGGGTCGGGCGCCCGGCAAAGCCGAGCGCGCCGACCGCCGCGGTCGCGTCGGCGATGAGGCGTTGCTTGAACTGCGGATCGGCCCAGGCCTTGGCGACGATGCGGGCGCCGATATGCGGCCCGATCCTGGTCTCGTAGGCCTCGATGATGAAATCGAGCGCCTCGGGATCGACATAACCCTTTTCGGTCAGGATCGACTCCAGCGCCCGCACCCGAAGCTGCATCTCGGACAGCTCGGAGCCATGGTCGTGAGCATCGTGGTCGTGATCATCGCGGTCGTGATCATCAAGGTCGGCGTGCTGATGTACGGTCATAAATTCAATTTAGCGCGGCCGGGCCTGCTTGACCACGCCGCTCGAACGCCACCACTCGAACGACCGCCGTCGGCACCACGGCAGCGCTCTCCTGCAATGCCGGAGACGGCGGGCATCGCGGCGCTGCTGAGAATTATTTTCTATGTTGTACACTCGCAACGAATGCTGAAAACGCTGCCGTTTTTCGTATCGCCTAAATCGAGACTGAAATTCTACTTTTCAAAAGAGCGTCCGAGTTTTCGCACGGCCTGAAGCGGGGGATGAAACCTGAATTGATTGTTGGCGGACGAGTCCTTACCCCTGTCACATTGCTCGCCCCCAATACACGCCGATAATGCCTGCTCAAATGCTTGCCTTGCGCCGCCGCGGGCGTCGGGCCGATATTCCCAGCACGATGCGCAGCGCCGAGCCCTCAGCCAGCCTCTCAGTCCGTCGCAGCAGGCCGGCGGACCTCGACACACTGTGGGACCTCGAAAACCAGGTGTTCGACATCGACCGCATGTCGCGGCGCAGCCTGAGAAGGCTGCTTGCTGCACCGAGCGCCGCGGTCCTGATCGCCGAACGTCGGGGCCGTTTTGCCGGCGCGGCCATCGTGCTGTTCCGCGCCAACAGCCGTATTGCACGCCTCTATTCCCTTGCGGTCGTCCCGCGCTTTACCGGGCGTGGCATCGGCTCGGCGTTGATCACGGCAGTGGAAAAGGCGGCCCGGTCGCGCAAATGCCGGTTTGTGCGGCTCGAGGTCCATGAGAAGAATCACGGCGCCATCGCGTGCTACCGCAAGGCCGGGTTCCGGCAGTTCGACTGTCACCATGAATATTACGAGGACAAGGGCCATGCGCTCCGGTTCGAGAAGCCGCTCGCGCCGCGCTGAACGCCGCGGCGCCGGGGTCCGGAAAGGGCTTTCGCCATGACCGGCTGGGTCATCATCGTCGACCAGCCCAAGGACTTCCCCAATGCGGATACGCCGCACAAGGTGATCACGACGAGCGAATACCTCGCCCGCCCGCGCCTGTTCGAGGCCGGCCGGCCGAAGCTCCTCAATTTGTCGCGCTCCTATGCCTACCAGTCCAAGGGCTACTACGCCTCCCTGCTGGCGGAGGCGCGGGGGCACCGGGTGGTGCCGACGGTCGAGACCATGCTGGAGCTACGCGAGGCCAAGCTCTACGAGCACGCTTTGCCCGAACTCGAGGACATGCTCAACCGCTGCGCCCGCCGCGTCGACTTCCAGCCCGAGGGCGAATTCAAGCTGCTGGTGTGCTTCGGCCTCACCCGCGACCCGCGCTTCGAGGCGTTCGGCCGCCTGCTGTTCGACTGGTTCCGCTGCCCGGCGCTGGAGGTCAGCATCGATACCGGCGACCCCTGGTATTCGATCGACCGCATCCGCATGCGCACGCTGACGCGCCTCGCCAATGGCGAGGCGACGTTCCTGCGCGAGGCGCTGCACCGCCACACCGCCCGCGAATGGCGCGACCCGAAGGCGCGCACGGTGTCGAAATACGATCTCGCCGTGCTCTACGATCCCAACGAGAAGCTGCCGCCGTCTTCCGCCGCCACCATCAAGTATTTCGCCCGCATCGCCGAAAAGCTCTCCTTCGACGTCGAGCCGATCACCCGCCGGCAGCTGGCGGAACTCGCCGAATATGACGGGCTCTTCATCCGCGAGACCACCTCGATCGACAACCACACCTACCGCTTCGCCCGCCGCGCCTGGCAGGAGGGCATGCCGGTGATCGACGACCCGATCTCGATGATCCGCTGCATGAACAAGGTGTTCCTGATGGAACTGCTCGGCTCCAACCAGGTGCCGACGCCGCCGACCGTGATGCTGGCCGACGCCGCCGACCTGCCGCGCGCCATGGATCAGCTCGGCCTGCCGCTGGTGGTGAAGATTCCCGACGGCTCGTTCTCCCGCGGCGTCCACAAGGTGACGACCATGGACGAGTTCAAGCGCATCGCCGACGAGCTGTTCGAGGAGACCGACCTCTTGCTGGCACAGAAATTCATGCCGACCGACTTCGACTGGCGGGTCGGCGTGCTGTCGGGCGCGCCGCTGTTCGTGTGCCAATACCGCATGGCGCGCGGCCACTGGCAGATCTTCAAGCACCACGCCGACGGCTCGCTGCGCGAAGGCGGCCACCGCACCTTCGATCTCGACCAGGCGCCGCGCGAGGTGATCGACCTCGCGGTGCGGGCGGCGCAGCCGATCGGCGACGGCCTCTACGGCGTCGACCTCAAGCAGACCCCCGACGGCATCGTGGTGATGGAGGTCAACGACAATCCCAACATCGAGCACGGCGTCGAGGACGCGGTCGGCAAGGACGAGGTGTGGACGCGCATCCTGCGCTGGTTCACCGAGCGCCTGGAGCAGTAGCGGGGCGCGTCATCGGGGGGCGCCGCCGGAATCCGGGTTCGCGCGAACCCGGGCAACGGCATAGCCGGCGGGCCAGTTTCGTTCTCAGTGCGCCGGGACGACATCGAATATCCTCACGCCATCAGGAAAATTCGTGGCCAATTGGGAGCCATCCCTGGAAAACACCAAACTGCCGTAGCCGGCGCCTTTGCGCGCAACCACCACCGAAAGGTCCGATTGAAACGGACTCCAAAAGCGAATGTCGTCAATCGCTTGAAAGGCAAGGTATTTACCATTCGGTGACCAGACCAATCCGAAACGATGGAAGGCTCCGGGGAACGAGCCAAGCGAAGCAACAAGGCTGCCGTCGGAAATTCGGTAGACGCGCAACGGATCGGCTGGGAATTCGTGTTTCAAGACACCTGAA
>DASYNT010000016.1:0-3711 GCA_036008405.1 Xanthobacteraceae bacterium | reverse complement strand
GCGCCCGCTCCCCGATTTGTTCTGCTTTGCGCTGGTCGGGCTGTTCGGCGGGTATTTTCCCGGCTACTCCTCGCTCGCCGTCACCAAGCCGAATTATCTGACCTGGGCGATCCTGAAGGCGCATACCGAAAACTGCGCCGGCGAAGTCGCGCTGCGCTCGGCGGGCCCGCGCGATACACCGCTGATCAACTTCCATTATTTCGAAGAGGGCAGCGACAAGGCGGGCGAGGACCTCGAGTCGGTCGTCGCCGGCATCCGCTTTGTGCGCAGGCTGACGGCAAAGCTCAAAGCCGAAGGTGCGATCGCCGAAGAGGAAGCACCCGGCGAGGCGCGCCAGAGCGACGACGAGCTGAAGGAGTATGCGCGCACCGCGGCATGGGGCCACCACGCGTCCTGCACCTGCCCGATCGGGCCGCGCGAGACCGGCGGCGTGCTCAGCGGCGACTTCCGGGTGCACGGCACCCAAGGGCTGCGCATCGTCGACGCCTCGGTGTTCCCGCGCATTCCGGGGTTTTTCATTGTCAGTGCCGTCTACATGATCGCCGAAAAGGCGGCAGACGTGATCCTCGCTTCGTGATGCGGCGATCAATGATGCATATGGAATCTTTGTTCGTTTTCGGGCTGGATGCGGGTTGGCGTGCTCGCCCAAGTTAAATGATCTTCCGTTCCCGGAACCCCTGGATCTGGGCTGGGGTGTAGCCGAGCTTGGCGAGGATTTCGTCGTTGTGAGCGCCGAGTTCCGGGGCGATGCCGGCATGGGCCGGCGTTTCGGAGAAGTGCCACGGCGAGCCGTGGACTTTCAGTCTCTTCCCGTATTTCGGGTAATCGATCTCGGTCACGTATCCATTGGCCAGCACGTCGGGATCGTTGGAGGCTTCGAGCAGGGTATTGATCGGCGCGGCGACGATGTCGGCGCCGCGCAACCTTTCCACCCAATCATCGCGCGGGCCCGTCGCGAACAGCTCGTCGAGCATGCGGAGTAAGGTGGCGCGCCTCTCGTCGGATGAGATGATGACGCCGAGATCGCCAAAGCCGGCCCCCTCCAGCGCCTCGTAAAAGCCGAGTGCGGTCATCGCGTCGCGCCATTTGCGGGCGCCGTTCAGCTGGAACACCAGCGGCTTGCCGTCCCGGTCGTTGATGCTGGCGCTGAGGCCGGGGCGCTCCGGCGTGCCGGTGACGCGGGCCTGGCCGGTGACCGGATCGCGGTTGCGCCACATCGCCGTCGTCAGGGTCCAGCCCATCAGCCGGATCTGGCCGCCGAGCAACGAGCAATCGACCTTCTGGCCGATGCCGGTGCTGCGCGCATAAGTCAGCGCGGCAAGCGCGCCGCCAAAGGCGAGGATCGCGCAGGTTTCGTCGGCGACCGAGACGATGCCGGTCTTCAATGGCTGGCCTGGCGTCGAGTAGGCCTCCGCAATGCCGCCGAGCGCCTGGGCCATCGAGTCGGTGCCCGGCAGATCGGAATGCGGGCCTTTGGGGCCGTATCCCGAGATCGAGATGTAGACGAGCCTCGGGTTAACCTGCCGCAATTCTTCATAGCCGAAACCGTTCTTCTCTGCCGCGCCGGGCCGGAAGTTCTGCCCAAAGATGTCGGCCTCGGCGACCAGCTTGCGGAGGATCTCGCGACCCTCCTCGGTCTTGAGGTTCAACGTGACGCTTTTCACGCCGCGGTTGTTGGTCTCGAAATAGGTGCTGGGCATACCGGGCAGGACGGTAGAGCCGCGCGAATTGTCACCGACCTCCGGCACCTCGATCTTGATCACCTCCGCGCCGAGATCAGCCATCAGCATATACGGCACCGTGCCGGCCTGCGCGGTGGAGCAGGCGACAACCTTGACGCCCTGCAGCGGGCCATGTGGCTGGGTCATGTCTCCTCCTCCTCAAGCAGAGACTCATCGAACGCGCTCTTCGGCCATGCGAGGCCGTAATGCTCGCGCAGTGTTGTGCCGGCGTATTCGGTGCGGAACAGGCCGCGCCGCTGCAATAACGGGATCACCTCGGCGCTGAAAACATCGAGCTGCGCCGGTAATAGCGGGGGCATGATGTTGAAGCCGTCCGCCGCGCCGTCGGTGAACCAGTCCTCGATCAGATCCGCGATCTGCTCCGGCGTGCCGGAGGTGGTGAAATGGCCGCGGGCTCCGGCGAGGTAGCCAAGCAACTCCCGCAATGTCGGCCGGTCCCGCCGCACCAGGTTCAGGATAACCTCGGTCCGGCTGCGCGCCGCCTCGACCGAGCCGGGGTCAGGGAGGTCATCGGGCGAGAGGGGCCGGTCGAGCGGCAGGTGAGAGAAATCGTGCCCGCCGAACCGGCCGGAGAGGCGCTTGCGCCCGACCTCGGGATCGCACAACTCGTTGACCTCATGCACCAGGCGTTGCGCCTCGGCTTCGCTGGAGCCGATCATCGGGCTCAGACCGGGCAGGATCAGGACCTGATCGGGCGACCGTCCCCCGGCCGCCGCCAAGGCCTTCAGATCGGCGTAGAATTCCTGTGCCGTCGTTTTCGCCACATGGGCGGTGAACACGGCGTCGGCGTGCCGCGCGGCGAAGCGGCGGCCGGTGTCCGAGGATCCGGCCTGCACCAGCACCGGCCGCCCCTGCGGACACCGCGGCATGTTCAATGGGCCGGCCACCCGGTAAAAGTCGCCGCGGTGGTTGATTGGCCGAATATGGTCGGCCCTGGCATAGAGCCCGCCGGCCCGGTCATCGATGACGGCATCCGCTGCCCAGCTGTCCCATAGCGCTTTGACCACGGTCATAAACTCCTCGCCGCGGGCATAGCGGTCACCGTGGCTCACCTGGCCCGTGCCGCCAAAGTTGCGCGCCGCCGTGGCCAGCCACGAGGTGACGATGTTCCAGGCGAGGCGCCCATTGCTGATGTGATCGAGCGAGGCGAACTGGCGCGCCAGGTTGAACGGTTCGGTATAGGTGGTCGACGCCGTGGCGATCATCCCGATCCGGCTCGTTGCCATCGCCAAGGCAGCAAGGGTGGTAACGGGCTCGAGCCAGATGCGCGGCGCCTGGGCTACATCCTCGCCGAGCGCGAGCTGGTCGGCGATGAAGATCGCGTCGAACAACGCCGCCTCCGCCCGCTGCGCCAGATCCTGGTAGTAGCGGATATCGGTCAGCGGCAGCGGCGACGATGCCGGATGCCGCCACGAGGCCTCGTGGTGACCGCGGCTGTGAATGAAAAGGTTGAGGTGCAATTGCCGCTTCACGACGCCCATTCGGTTGTCCTTGGTTCTCGGGTGACCGCGATCGGCAGCCGTTCGAGCCGGTGGCGCCCTTCATCGGCACCGGCGAGAAGATGAAACACGAACCGGCATTTCCGATCAACGATCAGCTCGTCGAACGATCACGTTCGCGTGATCGACGATGCCGCGCTTTGTCTGCAATTCCCCATACACGTGAACGCCAGGCCTTTGTCGGGATTGGGCACCACTTCGACGGCCCAGGTGTCGGCGCCGGCCAGCGAGAGATACCCGATGCTGGGCTCGCCGCTGTTAAAGCGATGATGTTCTGCATCCGCAACCGACCCCAGCCGGTATCGAACAAGATCGCATCGCGGGCTTGATGTCGGTTTCCTGCATGTTCTGCTTGGTCAGCGCGGCACACAGGTCGCCGAGCGTGACCTCTTCGCCGACATCCACATGACCCTAGTGTGCCGTCTCTAAAATTGGATTACAAAACCTGGGACAAATGATATCATTGGCGT
>DASYNT010000015.1:0-2242 GCA_036008405.1 Xanthobacteraceae bacterium | reverse complement strand
CTGGGAAGGCTATCGCAACGAATACGCGATGGAGGCGGCGAAGAAGTGGCCGCATCGTTTTGCGGTGATGGGCCGCCTGCGGCTCGACGATCCGAAATCGAAGGACCTGCTCGCCACCTGGAAGGATCAGCCCGGCATGCTGGGCGTCCGCCACACCTTCAACCGCGCGCAATCCGCCTGGCTCACCGACGGCACCGCCGATTGGTTCTGGCCGGCCGCCGCCAAGGCCGGCATCCCCGTGATGACGCCGACCGCCGGGCGGGCGCGCGACTTCCTGCGGATCGTCGAGCGCAATCCGGACCTGGTCTTCATCATCGACCACATGAACCTGTCCGATGAAACGGCGAAGCAGGGCAAGATTCCGGAAGCCGTCGCCGAGGTGGTCGAGTTCGCGAAGTACCCGAACGTGCAGGTCAAGATGTCCTCGGTGCCGCACAAGTCGTCCCAGGGCTACCCGTTCCGCGACTTGACCCCTCACCTCAACCGCGTGTTCGACGCGTTCGGGCCGCGCCGCTGTTTCTGGGGCACCGATCTCACCGCCGGCATCGACCGCTTCCCGAAATTCACCTACCAGCAGCGCATCACCCACTTCACCGAGGAACTGCCGTTCCTGACCGAGCAGGACAAGGACTGGGTGATGGGCCGTGCGGTCATGCGGCGGCTGGGCTGGACGTAAACGCACTCCGGGGTAAATGAGCGCCACGGGGTGTCCGCCGTGCCCAACCGCTTCTCAACTGTGCTCGGCATGTCGACAGAGGATCGGGTCCCGGATGATCGGGTCCCCCTTTTTCATGTCGGGCAAACCGCGTAGTCTTGTCTGCGCGTAACGCATTTCGGTCCTTGCAAGAGGTGATCCATGGCCACCCGTTCCGGACGAAAATTCTTTCGCGGCTGTACGTGCTGCGCGGCGCCCGCCGTGGCCCCTGTCGATCGCCGTGCATTCCTGACTGGTGGCCTCGCTGCGTTCGGCGCCGGGATTGCGTGGACCGGCGCCCCAACGCCCACCTCTGCGCAGGGCACTGCAGCCAGTCCACGCCGGATCGACATCCACCACCACTTCTCGCCGCCGCAATGGATCGCCTTCGTCAAGGGGCGCGATCTCCTGCAGCCGGCGAACGTCGCCTGGACCCCGGAAAAGTCGATCGACGACATGGACAAGGGCGGTGTCGCCGCCGCGATGATCTCGATCACAAATCCGGGACTCTGGTTCGACGACAAGGAGGCCACGCGGCGCATCGCCCGCGAGTGCAACGAGTACGGCGCAAAGCTCGTGCAGCAGCATCCGACGCGCTTCGGCCTGTTCTGCGCTCTGCCGCTTCCGGATGTGGACTCGACCCTGAAAGAGATCGAATACGCCTACGACGCGCTCAAGTGCGACGGCGCTCATTTCATGACCAGCTACGGCGACACCTGGATAGGCAACCCCGCCTATGAGCCGGTAATGGCCGAGCTGCATCGCCGCAAGGCCGTCGTGCACGTCCATCCGACCGCTGCCAACTGCTGCAAGAACCTCATCCCCGGGATGGCGCCCGGCATCATGGAATACGGCACGGATACCACGCGCGCCATCATGAGCCTGATGTGGAGCGGCCACGCGTCGAAATTTCCCGACATCCGCTTCATCTGGTCGCACGCGGGCGGCACCGCGCCGTTCCTCGCCGGCCGCATCGACGGCGGCTCGCGCAATCTCAAAGAGAAGATGCCGCAAGGCGCCATGTACGAGATGAAGAAGTTCTACTACGACACCGCCGGCGCCGCGAACGCCGGCGCGATCGCCTCGCTGCTCCAGCTGGTGGCGAGCGACCACATCATGTTCGGCACGGATTTCCCGCCCGGCGGCTCCAGCGCCCAGGTGGCCAAGCAGCTCGCCGCGCTCGGCCTCAATCTCACCGCAGCCGACATGCGCAACATCGATCGGGAGAACGCGGTGCGGCTCATCCCGCGTCTCGCCGCTTCCTGAGGCCCTGGCACGCTCGGAGTCTCGGGCTTCGACTGATTCCGGGGGACTGATCAGATTGGACGGGATGTAATCTCCGTCCACGGACCTCATCCTGAGTTTCCCACCGGCGGCGCCGACCACTGCGCACGAGGTGTTGAAGGATCGAAGTGGTACGATCTCGCCTGTAGCCGTCCTTCGAGACGCCCGCAGGAGCGCGCTCCTCCGGACGAGATTCACGATATCAATACGATTCGAATCGGAAACGATGGATCAATCATAAAGCGGCCGCTTATACGACGAAAG
>DASYNT010000014.1:0-5916 GCA_036008405.1 Xanthobacteraceae bacterium | reverse complement strand
GGCCAAGCGCCCCCTCCCCACCCCTCCCCCGCAAGCGGGGGAGGGAGGAGCACAGCCGCCTGGCTCGGACATCGGCGCGGAGCGGTCGAACATTCTGTTACGCAAAAGTCTTGGCATAGGCGTCGACCACGCCCTTGAGCTTGGCGGCGGTGGCGTCGTTGAGATCGCCCGAGTCGCGGATCGCCTTGAGGAGATCGCCCTGCTGGCCGCGCAGCAGCGACAGCAGCCCTTCCTCGAATGGCTTCACCCGCGCCACCGGGATCGGATCGAGATAGCCGTTGACCCCGGCATAGATCACGCAGACCTGCTCCTCCATCTTGAGCGGCGAGAACTGCGGCTGCTTCAACAGCTCGGTCAGGCGGGCGCCGCGGTTGAGCAGGCGCTGGGTGGTGGCGTCGAGGTCGGAGCCGAACTGGGCGAAGGCCGCCATCTCGCGGTATTGCGCGAGCTCGCCCTTGATGCGGCCGGCCACTTTCTTCATCGCCTTGGTCTGCGCCGAGGAGCCGACCCGCGACACCGACAGGCCGACATTCACCGCCGGGCGGATGCCCTGGTAGAACAGGTCGGTTTCCAGGAAGATCTGGCCGTCGGTGATCGAGATCACGTTGGTGGGGATGTAGGCCGACACGTCGTTGGCCTGGGTCTCGATCACCGGAAGCGCCGTGAGCGAGCCGGCGCCGTAATCGTCGTTCATCTTCGCCGCCCGCTCCAGCAGGCGCGAATGCAGGTAGAACACGTCGCCGGGATAGGCCTCGCGGCCGGGCGGACGGCGCAGCAACAGCGACATCTGGCGATACGCCACCGCCTGCTTGGACAGGTCGTCATAGATGATGACGGCGTGCATGCCGTTGTCGCGGAAATATTCGCCCATGGTGCAGGCGGAGAACGGCGCCAGGTACTGCATCGGCGCCGGATCGGACGCGGTCGCAGCGACGATGATGGAGTATTCGAGCGCGCCCTGCTCCTCCAGCACCTTGACGAATTGCGCCACGGTGGAGCGCTTCTGCCCGACCGCCACATAGACGCAATAGAGCTTGATCTTCTCGTTGCCGGTGGCGTTGAGCGGCTTCTGGTTGAGGATGGTGTCGAGCGCGATCGCGGTCTTGCCGGTCTGGCGGTCGCCGATGATCAGTTCGCGCTGGCCGCGGCCGATCGGGATCAGCGCGTCGATCGCCTTGAGGCCGGTCGCCATCGGCTCGTGCACCGATTTGCGCGGAATGATCCCGGGCGCCTTGACGTCGACCCGCTTGCGCTCGCCGGGGATCGGGCCCTTGTCGTCGATCGGATTGCCGAGCGCATCGACCACGCGGCCGAGCAGGCCCTTGCCGACGGGCACGTCGACGATGGCGCCGGTGCGCTTGACGGTCTGGCCTTCCTTGATCTCGCGGTCGTTGCCGAAGATGACGATGCCGACATTGTCGATCTCGAGGTTGAGCGCCATGCCGCGCACGCCGTTCTCGAACTCGACCATCTCGCCGGCCTGCGCATTGTCGAGGCCATAGGCGCGGGCGATGCCGTCGCCGACGGAGAGCACCTGGCCGACCTCGGAGACCTCGGCCTCCTGGCCGAAATTCTTGATCTGCTCCTTGAGGATCGAGGAGATTTCTGCGGCGCGGATGTCCATCAGCCGACCTCTTTCATGGCGTGCTTGAGGGCCTGTAGCTTGGAGCGGAGCGAGGTGTCGATCATGCGGCTGCCGAGCTTGACGACCAGCCCGCCGATGATCGCGGGATCGACCTTGACGTCGACCATGACGTCCTTCCCGGTCACCGCGTTGAGCGCGTCCTTCATTTCGGCGAGGCGCGCGTCCGACAGCGGCTCGGCCACCGTGACCTCGGCAGTCACCTCGCCCTTGTGGCGGGCCACCAGCGCGCCGAAGCCCTTGATGATGTCGTCCGCCGCGAACAGCCGCCGGTTGCCGGCGACGACCTTCAGGAAATTCGCGGCAATGCCGCCGATTTCGGCCTTCTCGAGCACCGCGGCGAGCGCCTTTTCCTGCACGTCGGCGGTGAACACCGGGCTGCGCACCAGCCGGGTCAATTCCGGGCTCTCGGCCAGCAGCGCCTGGAACCTGGCGAGGTCGGCACGGACCGAATCAATGGCATCGGATTCGAGCGCCAGCTCGAACAAAGCGGTGGCGTAGCGTCCCGCCACTCCGGTCACGTTCGGATTTTCCCCGGCCACTCTCGCGCTCGCATTAGGCTCGGCTCATTCCCGGCACGATTGCGTGTCGCGGAGAGAGGCAAGCCCTTGGAATTGATGGAGGACTTGGATCCAGCGGGCACGCGCTACAGCCCGGCCCGGCAAAACCGCGGGTGTGCTAACACGGCGGGGGGTGCGGTGCAATACGGGCGAAAGCGTCAGAACCGCCTCGGCGGGACCACAAGCTCTCACCCGCCCCCTTTGTAGCCCCTGATCACCTCCAAAAACGCTTCGCCGTAGCGCGCGAGCTTGGCCTCGCCGACGCCGTGGATCTCCGCCAGCGCGGCCGTCGTGATGGGCTTGCGGCGGGCCATGTCGAGGAGGCTGCGGTCGGGCAGGATCACATAGGCGGGCACCGCCTGGGCCTTGGCGAGCGCGGTGCGGCGCGCGCGCAGCGCCTGGAACAGCGCCTGGTCGGCATCGCCGGCCGCGGGCGGTGGCGCGGCGCCTTTTCGTGCGGCCTTCTTGCCGTCGGTAACGGCGTCGCGGCGCAACTCGATCGTGGCCTTGCCGGTGAGCACGGCGCGGCCGGCGGGCAGCACGGTCCAGCGCCCGTAGCCGGTGATGTCGAGGGACAGTATCCCGGCGGCGTAGAGCTGGCGGAAGATCGAGCGCCATTGATTGCGGTTGTTCTCCTTGCCGACGCCGAAGGTCGGCAGCCGGTCATGGCCGAATTTGCGGATCGCCTCGGTCTCCTCGCCGAGCAGGAGGTCGATCAGGTGCTCGCTGCCGAACCGCTCGCCGGTGCGCAGGATCGCCGACATCGCCTTCTGCGCGGCGATGGTGCCGTCGATCACCGCCACCCCGCCGGCGCACACGTCGCAATTGCCGCAGGGACCGACCGTCTCGCCGAAATAGCGCAGCAGGGTCTGGCGCCGGCACCGCGGCGACTCGCACAGCGACACCAGCGCATTGAGCCGCATCCGGTCGACCCGCTTCTGCTCGTCCGACGAGGTGCTGTCCTCGATCTGGCGCCGGCGCAGCGCGATGTCGCCGATGCTGAACAAGGTGAGCGTGTCCGCCGGCAGGCCGTCGCGCCCGGCGCGGCCGATCTCCTGGTAGTAGCTCTCGATGGTGCTCGGCATGTTGGCGTGGCAGACGAAGCGGACATCGGGCTTGTCGATGCCCATGCCGAAGGCGATGGTCGCGGCCATCACCACGCCGTCCTCCTGCAGGAAGACGTCCTGGTTGCGCGAGCGCTGCGCGGCCTCCATCCCGGCATGATAGGGCAGGGCATTGAGGCCCTCGTCGCGAAAGAACGCCGCCAGTTCCTCGGTGGCCCGGCGCGAGCTGCAGTAGACGATGCCGCTGTCGCCGCGATGCGCGCCGACGAATTTCGCAAGCTGGGTGCGGCCGCTGCCGCGCGCGCTCATGGCGAGGCGCAGATTGGGACGGTCGAAGCCGTGGACAAACACCTCCGGCGGCGCCGGGAACAGCCGTCCGAGAATGTCGGCGCGGGTCGCGGCATCGGCGGTGGCGGTGAAGGCGACGGTCTGCGGCCCGCCGAGCGCGCCGCGGAGCGCGGCGAGGTTCATGTATTCCGGGCGGAAGTCGTGGCCCCATTGGGAAATGCAGTGCGCCTCATCGACCGCGAGAAGGCCGACCTTCGCGGTCTCGAGCATCGCGATGATTTCGGGGTGGGCGAGCCGTTCCGGCGCGATATAGGCGAGCCGCAATTCGCCGCGCCCGATCTGCTCGATGATGGCCCGATTTTCGGCAAAGCCGTTGGCCGAGTTGAGCGCGGCCGCGGCGATGCCGTAGCCCCGCAATTGCGCCACCTGGTTGCGCATCAGCGCAATCAGCGGCGAGATCACGATGGTGACGCCGTCGGTGAGCAGCGCGGGGAGCTGGTAGCACAGCGACTTGCCGCTGCCGGTCGGCATGATGGCGAGCACGTCGCGGCCGGCGAGGATGGTCGCGATGATCTCGGCCTGGCCGTCGCGGAACGACGCGAAGCCGAACACGCTGCGCAGCAGGTGACTGGCGGCGGCGAGGTCAGCCATAGCTGTTGCGTCCTGATTTCACGCCTGCACCGTTCTTAACGCACCCGTTGTTGTCATCGCCCGGCTTGACCGGGCGATCCAGTAACCGCCGGACTCTGATGGGGGCACAGCACGCGTCGCGCCGACAGGCCCGGGGTTACTGGATGCCCCGCTTTCGCGGGGCATGACATCGAAACCTGGTGTGATCGTCTCCCTCCTCATGCAGAAGCGATGGGAGACGACGACCACGATAGCGATGAGGGGCTGACTTGCTCACAGGAAGCTCATGTTCACAGGAAGCTCATGGGATCGATGTCGACTTCGAGCTTGATGCCGGTCGCGGCCTTGGGCGCCTGGCCGAGCCAGTCGCGCAGATGGGCGGAGAGATCATAGGCGCGCGGCGCCTTGATCAGGACCCGAAAGCGGTGGCGGCCGCGCACCACCGCGATCGGGGCCTCCGCAGGCCCGAGAACCCGCACCGTCTCGTCGTGCGGCGCTGCCGCGCACAGGCGCCGCGCAAAGCCCTCGGTCGAGTGACGGTCCGGCCCCGATACCACGATGCTGGCGAGGCGCCCGAACGGGGGATAGTGGCTGCGTTCGCGCGCCGCGATCTCGCTCGCGTAAAACGCCTCGCGGTCGCAGGCGATCAGCGCCCGCATCACCGGATGGTCCGGCTGATGGGTCTGCAGGAACCCGTAGCCGCGCCCGGATTCGCGCCCGGCCCGGCCGGCGACTTGGTGCAGCAGCTGGAAGGTGCGCTCCGACGCACGGGGATCGCCGTTGCTCAGCCCGAGATCGGCATCGATGATTCCGACCAGGTTGAGCTTGGGAAAATTATGACCCTTCGCCACGAGCTGGGTCCCGATGACGATGTCCACGTGGCCGTCCTCGATCTCCTTGAACTCCTCGCGCATGCGCTCCGCGGTGGCGATCAGGTCGCTGGAGAGCACCATGATGCGCGCGCCGGCAAAGAGCGCGGCCGCCTCCTCCTCCAGGCGCTCGACGCCGGGACCGCAGGCGACGAACGATTCGCTTGCCTGGCATTTCGGGCACGTCGGCGGCCGCGGCGTAAAGAAGCCGCAGTGATGGCACACCAACTGGCGCTTGAAACGGTGATCGACCAGCCAGGCATCGCAATTGGGGCAGGCGAAGCGAAAGCCGCAGGCGCGGCACAAGGTGAGCGGCGCGTAGCCGCGGCGGTTGAGGAACAGCAGCGCCTGCTCTCCGCGTTCCAGCGCGACCTTGACCGCCCCCGCCAATCGCGGCGCGATGAAGCGGCCGCGCGGCGGACCCTCGCGAGTGAGATCGATCGCCTCGACGCCGGGCATGTGCTGGCCGCCGAACCGCTGCGGCAGCTGCAGGCGGCGGTAGCGTCCGCGCCGCGCATTCACCTCGGTCTCGATCGACGGCGTCGCCGACGCCAGCACCACCGGAAACCTGGCGATGTGGCCGCGCACCACCGCCATGTCGCGGGCGTGATAGTGCACGCCGTCTTCCTGCTTGTAGACCGCGTCATGCTCTTCATCGACGACGATCAGGCCGAGATCGGCATAAGGCAGGAACAGCGCCGAGCGGGCGCCGACGACGACGCTGACTTCGCCGGCGGCCACCGCGTGCCAGGTGCGGGCGCGATTGCGCGGGCTCAATTCGGAATGCCACTCCGCCGGGCGCACCCCGAATCGCGCCGCGAAACGATCCAGCGATTGCGCGGTGAGCGCGATTTCCGGCATCA
>DASYNT010000013.1:0-10365 GCA_036008405.1 Xanthobacteraceae bacterium | reverse complement strand
GCCGACGGCGACGCGTTGCACGTCGGCGGTCAGCCCCGCCCAGGGATGTTTGGCGAAAAAGCACTTGGCGCTGGTGCCGGAGGGGCATCGCAGCAGGCTCAGCACCCGGCCGGCGACATGGGGCAGAATCCAGTCGGCGATGTCGGTGTAGAAATCGGCCAGCCCTTGCTTGGTGATGCCCGGCTCCGCCCACAGGATGCGTTCGGGATGGGTGAGCTTGATGGCGGCCGCCGCGACATCGGCGCGTGCCTTCGATCGCTTCTGCGGCGTCTCCAGCGCGATGTCCTGTGCCGGCTTGTCGTCGCGCAAGCCCTTGAATGACGCCTGCCGGATTATGCCGTCGCGCGACCAGTCGCGATATTCCACCACGCAGACGAGGCGCGGCTCGGCCCAGACGACCCCCTTTTCGGCGCCGGCGGGCAACGGCTTGCGCAGTGCCGGTTTGCCGGCCTTGATCTTGTCGAGTTCCTTGCGCAGCGATGTCGCGACAGAAGCCGACCATCCGGTGCCGACCCTACCGGCATAGACGAGACTGCCGTCGGAGTAATAGCCGAGCGGCAGCGAGCCGACCGCGCCGCTCGCGGCCGTCGAGGGAACATAGCCGAGGATCACGAATTCCTGGCTCTGCATGCACTTCGCCTTGAACCAATGGTGGCCGCGGCCGGGCCGGTAGGGCAAGTCCTTGCGTTTGGAGATAATGCCTTCGAGGCCGAACCGGCAGGTGTGGGCGAGCATGGTGGGCCCGTCCGCCTCGATATGCTCGCTCAGGCGGATCGGAGAACTGTGCGGGAGGCCGGCGATGATCTGGGCCAGCAGGTCCTTGCGGTCGAGGAGTGTCGCCTTGGTGAGATCGAATCCCTCGCAATAGAGGAGATCGAACGTGAAGTAGCGAAACCGGTCGCGCCGTCCGGCCTGCAGGTCCGCCTGCAGATGGCTCAGGTTGGAAATGCCGGCGCCGTCCTCGACGACGATCTCGCCGTCGACGAGCGCGGAGCCGAGCCCGAGCTGCGCGAGCGCGTCGGCGATGCCGCGAAACCGCGCCGTCCAGTCGAGCGCGTTGCGGGTCAGCAGCCGGACCTTGCCGCCGTCGATGCGGGCCTCGATCCGATAGCCGTCGTGCTTGATCTCGTGAATCCAATTGTCGCCGCTCGGCGGCTTGTCGCACGGCGCCGCCAGGCTCGGCTCGAGAAAGGCCGGGAGCAGGCCCTTGCGCGCGCCGGCAATCCTGCCGATGTCGGGCAACAGGATGTTGCGGCGCTTGCCGGCGTTCGCGCGCGCCTTGTGGTCGACGCGCAGTTCCCCCGCCGCCGCGAGTTCCTGATTGGTGCGGCCGCTGATGCGAGAGGTGGTTTCCTCATCGGTGATTTCGGGTGCGCCGGGCGGGCGGGCGAATTCGTCGTCGGCCTTCATGAGCAGCCAGGGCTCCGTCTTCTCGCCGGTCCGCGGGCGGATGCGCACCAGATGCCAGAGGCCCCGCAGCCGTGCGCCGTCGAGCCGGAACGCCAGGTGCCCCTTCTCGAGCCCCTTATGGGGGTCGGCCTCGGGACGCCACCGACCGCGGTCCCACACGATCATCGATCCGCCGCCATATTCGCCCTTCGGGATGTTGCCCTCGAAGTCGAGATATTCGATCGGGTGGTCTTCGGTGCGCACCGCGAGGCGCTTCTCGCCCAGCGTGAGGCTCGGGCCCCTGGTCACCGCCCAGCTCTTCAGCACGCCGTCGAGTTCCAGCCGCAGATCGTAGTGCAGCCTGCGCGCGGCGTGCTTCTGCACCACGAATTCGCCGGTCGCCGCTCCTGGCGCTTCGGGCTTCGGTTCGGGAGTGCGCGCGAAGTCGCGCTTGCCCGCATATTCCGCGAGCGGCTTTGCCCGCAGCTTGGTGGTCGTCTTAGCCTTTGTGGGCTTGGGGCGCTGCACCATGGCGGCTCAGGAAACCGTTCCCTGGATATGGATTTCGCAATATTTCAGGGCGCGCCTGGCGCGGGCAGCCCAGGGCGAGCTGCCATCGAAGGCGAGATAGCGCCGCCACCACAATGCAGCCTCGGCGTGGCGCTCCAGCCGCTGGAGAAACAGTCCCATGTTGAACATGGCGTCGAGGTAATCGGGATCGGCATCGAGCGCGCGTTTGAGGCAGTCGATCGCCTCCCTGGTACGGCGCTGGTCGTCGAGCATATCGGCGAGGTTGTACCAGGCGAGGGCAAAGCCGGCGTCGGCCTTGACCGCGGCCCGATAGGCGGCCTCCGCCTCCAAGGTGCGCCCGCCCGCGCGCAGCACGTTGCCGAGATTGTAGGGTGCCGCCGGATCCGTGGGGTCCAGCTTCGTCACGCGATGATACAGGCGCTCGGCGGCGGCGAGGTCGCCTGCCTCCTCGGCCGCCTGAGCGGCCTGGAAGGCGGCCTCGATGTCGTCGGCCGGCGGCTCGACGTCGAGAACGAACTGGCCGGTCTTGTCAGTGCGGCCCCGCACCTGCTCGACCAGCAGCCGGTCGGAGGATTCCGGAGACAGCTTCAGGTTCGACAGCCGCGCATCGGGCAGCCATTTCCGGATCTCGTTGAGGCTGCGGGTGATCGTCGACAGGGCGGTGCCGGCGTCGAGCAGGCCGGCGACCTGCCGTGCGGCCGCGAGGTCGCGAAAACCGTACAGGCCGCCGCGTGCTTCGATCAGCCCGAACATGGCGAGCTGATCGACGACCTGCGGCGGCAGCTTGCTAAGGGACGCCAGCTGGGTGGCGGTGTAGGTCTTGGCCTGCTCGTCGGGAACGCTCTGTCCCAGCCATTCCAGGAACTGCCGCTCGCTGGCGACTGCAATGCCATGGGACTGCGCCTGGGCGAGGCTGTTGGAGGGACGACCGTCATCGAGCAGGGGCCAGCCGAGCTCGCCGACCACGAGCACGTCGGTCTTGCGGGTGACGCCCTCGCGCGGCTTGCCGCCATGCTTTCGCACCAGTGCGAAGGCGTCCGCCCGTTTCATCGAGGCGAGCCGGCCCGTGAAGGCGACAGTGCCTTCGAGCATGGCGCGGTCGGGCTGGGCGGGCGGCGTCAGCGTCCGGTCTTCCTCTTGCCGGCGGCGCCGGCGCCGGCGCGAACCTTGGTGCTGGCCGCGGCCGGCTTTTTCTTGGTCTCGGTACCGATGCTCGCGCGCAGCGCATCCATCAGGTTGATGACGCGCTGAGGCGCGTGATCCTCCTCCTTCACCGGCTCGAGCGCGCGCCCGGCCTGCTTCTTGCGGAGCAGCTCGACCAGGGCATTCTCGTAATGATCCTCGAATTTCTTGGGATCGAAGTGGCCCGCCTTGGTGTCGATGATGTGGCCGGCAAGCTGGCTCATTTCGGCCGGTAGCTTGAGGTCCGGAATCTCGTCGAAATAGGCGGCCTGGTCGCGAACCTCATAAGCGTAGCGCAGCGCCGTCGCCAGCAGGCCCTTGTCGAACGCTTCCAGCATCATCACCCGTTCGCGGCGCGCCATGACGACGCGCCCGAGCCCGACCATGCCCTTGTCGCGGATGGCATCGCGGATGACCGCAAAGGCTTCCTGCCCGACCTGGTCGGTCGGGGCGATATAGTAGGGGCTGTCCAGGTAGCGGTCGTCGATCTCGGCGCGCGGCACGAAGCTATCGACTTCGATGGTGTGGTTGCTTTCAATCTGGATCTTTTCCAGCTCGTCGTCCTCGACCAGCATGTATTGGGCCTTGGCGACCTCGTAGCCGCGGCCGATGTCCTCCTTATCGACGGGATCGCCGGTTTCGGCATCCACGTTCTGCTGCTTGACGCGGTTGCCGGTCTTCTTGTTGATGCGGTTGAACGACACCCGCTCCGAGCTCGACGAGGCCGGATAGAGCGCGATGGGACAGGAGACGAGGGAGAGCTTGAGGTAGCCCTTCCAATACGCGCGCGGCGCCATGAATACTCCTACACGACATGCACGCGCCAAGCGTTCTGGTTTTGATCGCGCGCGCCAGGCTCTGATAATACAATCATAACCATCCGCCGACCCGCGGTCGATATGCCGGTTCGACATATGCGCGGCCGACACGACAGAGTAGCGCCGCAAGCTTACCATTCGGCAAACGCCGCCTGGCGGCCGCGGTTCCCGCGGCCTCCTTCCCGAGATACCGGAGTTCTGGCCTCGCGCTCCGATCGAAGGCTGGAGGTCGGATAGCCGTTCGCGTCCCCCTTCCGGGTGCGCGGGGTGGTGGTGTATTGGTCTCGGAGCGGGCAGTAGGGTTTGGCAAACCCGATGCTGTCGTCGCAATTGGAAGCGATTGTCCGACGCCGTTGGACGATGGGAGTCGCGTGATGAACAAATTCATTCGGGCTTGGTTGCTGCTGCCGCTCATGACCTTCGCGATCCTGCCGGCCGGGGCGCAGGTGACGGTCGATGTCGCGAAGATCACCTGCGAGCAATACGTGCTCTTTACGGTTGCCGATCCGCATGACATCGCGATGTGGCTGAGCGGGTACTTCAACAGCAAGAATAACAATACCGTGCTCGACACCCAGCAATTCAGGGAACACGCGAGGCAGGTGATGGACTACTGCCAGCTCAATTTGAAGACGCCGGTCATGGAGGCCGCCGAAAAAGTGCTGGGGCTGAGCAAATAGTATGGAGGACACCGCCGCGCCCTACGGCGTGTGCGGCAGCCTCGCTCGTCATCCCGAGGACACCCGCGCCGACCAAGCCGGCCGATGAGTTCGTACTCGAGTTCCAGAAGCCGCAACGATGCCCGCGGCTGCCCGGCTTTGATTTCGATCAACGCCGGGCCCGTCGGTTCGGGCCAGTTTTGCGTTCATGAGCACGACGCTGACCTTGGCCGAACGCGCGGTGCCGCGCTACACGTCGTATCCCACCGCGCCGCAATTCTCCGCGGCGGTGGGACCGGATACCTACGCCGAGTGGCTCGAAGCGCTGCCGGATGCGACAAAGCTGTCGCTTTATGTGCACGTTCCCTATTGCAACGAACTCTGCCTCTATTGCGGCTGCACCACCAAGGCAGTAAGGCGGTGGGCGCCGGTGGTGGCCTATGCCGACCATCTTAGGCGCGAAATCGAGCTGGTTGGAGCCGTGCTCGGCGGCAGGCCGGCCGTCCATTTGCATTGGGGTGGCGGCACGCCGTCAATTCTCGGTGCCGATGTCATCGTCGACCTGATCGACCGGCTCGAGCGGACGTTCGATTTCTCGCGAATCGCCGAGCATGCCATCGAGCTCGATCCCCGAGACGCTGGAGGAATGCGGCTATGTCCAGGTCGGCCTCGATCACTTCGCCCTGGTCAACGACGATCTGCTGCGGGCGCCTGCATCGCAACTTCCAGGGCTACACCACCGATGCGGCCGACGCTCTGATCGGCCTCGGCGCCTCCTCGATCGGGCGGTTGCCTCAGGGCCATGTGCAGAATGCGCCGGATGTCGGCTCGTACATGCGCGCGATCGATGGCGGGCGGTTTGCCGTCGCCAAGGGCCTCGCGTTCTCGCCCGACGATCTCCAGCGCGCCAGGATCATCGAGCGGCTGATGTGCGATTTCGCGGTCGATCTCGATGCTGAGGCCGGCGCGACGGAATTCTCGCCGGAACTGGACGCTGTCGACGCCCTCGCCGCGTCCGCGATCGTGAGCCGTCATGGCCGGCAGATCGCGGTGACGGAGAAAGGGCGTCCGTTCGTTCGCCTCGTCGCCGCGGCCTTCGACGCCCATCTGCCGCAAAATCACAGGCGGCACTCCGTCGCGGTCTGATTCGGATCGGCGGCGCGGAGACGGTGCGTCCCGCGACAGCGGGCCAAGGCAAGGTGCCTCCCAGCGAATCGACCAGGGATGGTATGCTTGCGGTCGAAGCGCTCGGCCGGGAGGACGGCAAGCACGGCCGCATCTGCAAGGGAGCGATCGGGGAGGTTTTCGTGCCGACTTCAAGCCCTCGTGAATTTCACCGCCAGGAGGCCCGACCATGCCCTACCCGACCAACGAGGATCTGCCGGGTTCGATCGCCCGCCATCTGCCGCCTCACGCCCAGGACATCTACCGCGCCGCATTCAATCACGCCTATGCGGCCCATGCCGGTGATCCGCGCCAGGAAGAAGCGGCCCATCGCATCGCCTGGAGCGCCGTCAAGCGCGTCTACGTGAAGATCGGCGACAGCTGGGTCGCGCGCGAGGGCGCCGCCTGACAGGGCACCATCGCCGCCATTCCACCGCGCGATCACCGGCCGGCGCCGCGGATTCCCAGCGCTAGAGCATTTTCCGACTTTGTCGAGCCAATCACTGTCATTGCCCGGCTTGACCGGGCAATCCAGTACTCCCCGCCGGTGTTTACTGGATCGCCCGGTCAAGCCGGGCGATGACAGCGAAGCGAATGTCAACCTGAACGAAAAACGCTCTAAATCGCATTCGCGCCGTCCGGGTTTAGCTTGCGATCTCCAGCGGCCGGCCCCGATCGACGCGCTGCTGCGGCTGCGGCTTACCCTCGTTACCTCGCTGCGCTATCATCCCATCGTCAATTGCGGCCGCTGCCTTGCGAGGGCGGATCGCCATTAGTGGCCGGACGGCAGCTTTTTCGCACGGTGCCCGCGGATACTGTGGATTGACGCCGGTCAATACGGGCCGTTGACACGGTCGTTGGTTTCGACCATGGCAAAGAAGCAGCAGCACGGCGAAATGCCGAAGGCGCCGGAGTTTCCGGCCAGCCTGTTCGCGTGGCCGGCGCTGTTGGCGGCAAGCGTCGGGGAGGCGATTGCCGCCTCGCTCGCCGCACCCCGCGCAAAACCCGCCGGGGAGCGCCGGCCCGCCTGGGCCACGCCCCATCGGGTGCGCCTCGAACTTGCCACCATGCAGCTGCGCGATTTCTTCGCCGGCGAAGGCGGTGTCGCCACTCTCGTCTGCGCCCCGTTCGCCCTGCATGGCGCGACCATCGCCGATTTCGCCCGCGGCCACAGCGTGGTCGAGGCGCTCCGCGAGGGCGGCGTCGGCCGCATCGACGTCACGGACTGGCGCTCGGCCGGGCCGCAGATGCGGTTCCTGTCCATCGACAATTATCTCGCCGATCTCAACGTCGCCGTGGACGAGCTCGGGCCGCCGGTCGATCTCGTCGGCCTGTGCCAGGGCGGCTGGATGGCGCTGGCCTTTGCGGCGCGGTTTCCCCACAAGGTGCGGCGCCTGGTGCTGGCGGGCGCGCCGGTCGACATCGCCGCCGGGCAGTCCAACCTCTCGCGGATGACCCTGCAGGTTCCGCTGGCTGCATTCGAAGAGTTCGTCGCCTCGCAAGACGGCCGCGTGCTCGGCGAGCGCGTCCTCCAAATATGGGGAACGGCGCTCATCGCGGATGATGCGCGGCGCGTCCTGCAGCTTCCGCCGGGCGATGATTCGCCGCGGGTGCAGGATATGCGCGCGCGTTTCGAGGAATGGTACGATCTCACTGTCGATCTGCCCGGCGCCTATTATCTTCAAGTGGTCTCCTGGCTGTTCAAGGAGAACCGGCTCGCCGCCGGCAATTTCGTCGCGCTGGGACGGCGGATCGATCTTTCCGCCCTGCGCCATCCGATCTTCCTGCTCGGCGCCGCCGACGACGAAATCGTCGCCCCCGAGCAGCTGTTCGCGACGGCATATCGTGTCGGCACGCCAAGGCAGTACATCGAAACGGCGACCGAGCCGTGCGGGCATCTCAGCCTGTTCCTCGGCGCAGAGACGATGAAGCGCAGCTGGCCGCGGATTGCGCGCTGGCTCGGCGAGGCGGCGTAAGGCGCCGGCAGCGAGCCGGCGGCGGGCTCCACCGTCAGGTCCAGAACTGATAGATCAACTTCCCGATCGAATAGACGACGGCACAGCCGATGAAGAACAAGATCACCCAGACCGCGAAATCGAGCTGCTTCTTGAACTCGGATACCGCCTGCGACGTCTTCTTCGAACGCCCAAAGAAGATGGCGCGCAGGAAGAGGACGATCGGCATGATCGCCAGGAGGATCCCGATCAGCTTGAACATGAGTGGATTTATGACCCGATTCCGGCCTCGGGTATAGCTGCCATCCGGCGACCCCAGGAGAGGGCACAGGAAGGGATCGACAGCGGTGCGCGCAATGGTTCTCGACCGGCCCCGCACACCTTTGGTGATGCGCGAGTGCCCGGTACCGGTTCCGGCAGCCGGAGAAATCCTCATCGAGATTTCCGCCTGCGGGGTGTGCCGCACCGATCTGCACGTGGTCGACGGCGAATTGCCCGACCCCAGGCTCCCGATCATTCCCGGCCACGAGATCGTCGGGCGGGTCGCGGCCTGCGGGGAGGGCGTGTCGGGACTTTCCGTCGGCCTGCGTGTCGGCGTGCCGTGGCTCGGGGCGACCTGCGGCGTGTGTCCCTACTGCCGCGACGGCCGTGAGAACCTGTGCGACCGGCCGCTGTTCACCGGCTATACGCGGGACGGCGGCTTCGCTACCCACACCGTGGCCGATGCGCGCTATTGCTTCGCATTGCCACAGGACGAAGACGCCGCCGGACTGGCACCGCTCATGTGCGCAGGACTGATCGGCTGGCGCAGCTACCGCATGGCCGCGGCCGGCGAAAGCCTCGGCATCTACGGCTTCGGCGCCGCCGCCCACATCCTCGCCCAGGTCGCGGTCTGGCAGGGCCGCCGCGTCCATGCCTTCACCCGGCCGGGCGATGATGACGCGCAACGTTTCGCCCGTCGGCTCGGCGCAGCATGGGTCGGCGGTTCCCAGGAGGCGCCGCCGGAACCGCTCGACGCTGCCATCATCTTCGCCCCGGTCGGCGCGCTGGTGCCGGCGGCCTTGCGGGCGGTGAAGAAAGGCGGCCGCGTCGTGTGCGGCGGCATCCACATGTCGGACATCCCGGCCTTCCCGTACCGCATCCTGTGGGAGGAACGTCAGGTCCTCTCGGTCGCCAACCTGACGCGCGAGGACGCCCGTGAGTTTCTGAAGGTGGCGCCGCAGGCGGGCGTGAAGACCGAGGTCACCCGCTATCCGCTCGCGCAGGCCAACGAGGCGCTGGCCGATCTGCGCGACGGGCGCCTGCAGGGCGCCGCGGTGCTGATTCCGTAGTTGAGTTGGGGACGTAGCCCGCATGAGCGGAGCGACATGCGGGAATCGTGTGGCGACAGGGATCGATTCTGCTCCCGGATATCGCTCCGCTCATCCGGTCTACACGCTGAAGGTGGCGCCGCAGGCGGGCGTGAAGACAGAGGTCACCCGCTATCCGCTCGCCCAAGCCAACGACGCGCTTGCCGATCTGCGCGACGGGCGCCTGCAGGGCGCCGCGGTGCTCCTTCCGTGATGGCGCAAGCGGCGGCAGCGGTAGCGGAGCTGTCGGCGGCTGGATGGTCTAATACAGCATCCCCAACGCCCGGGGCAGCCACAGCGTTATTTCCGGGATGTAGGTCACCATCACCAGGAACACCAGCATGGTGCCGAGCCAGGGCAGCACCGCCACGGTCAACTCGGTGATGCCCATCTTGGTAATGCCGGAGGCGACGTAGAGGTTGAGCCCGACCGGCGGATGGCACAGTCCGACCTCCATGTTGACCGCCATCAGGATGCCGAGGTGTACCGGATGCACCCCGAGCCGCGCCGACATCGGAAACAGGATCGGCGCCATGATCAGCACGATGGCGGCCGGGTCCATGAAATTGCCAGCCGCCAGCAGCACGATGTTGGTGACCAGCAGGAACGCCATCATGCCGAAGCCCTGCGCCGTCATCCATTCCGCCATCGACTGGGGAATCTGCTCGGAGGTGAGCAGCCAGGAGAACACCGCCGCATTGGTGATGATGTAGAGGATCATGGCGCTCATGGACGCCGCCTTGAGCAGCACCGCAGGCACGTCCGCGAACTTCAGTTCCTTGTAGACGAACACCGCGATGAAGAAGGCATAGACCGCCGCTACCGCGGCGGCCTCGGTCGGGGTGAACAGGCCGCTATAGATGCCGCCCAGCACCAGCACGATCAGGAACAGGCCCCAAAAGCCTTCGCGCAGGGCGTGCAGGCATTCGCCCCAGCTCGCCCGCTTCATGCGCGGATAGTTGTTGCGCCAGGCGCGGTACCAGGTGGTCATGCCCAGCATGGTGGCGAGAATCAGCCCCGGGACCAGCGCGGCGATGAAGAGCTGGCCTACCGAGGCGGAGTCGACGATGTTGCCGTCGGGGCCTTTCGGCTGCATGCCGCTGGTCGCCACCGCGAAGATGACGAGATTGATCGACGGCGGGAACAGGATGCCGAGCGCTCCCGAGGTCGCGATCACGCCGGCGCCGAACCGCGGCGGATAGCCGTTCTCCACGATGGCCGGCAGGATGATGGAGCCGATGCCGACCACCGTCGCCACCGAGGAGCCCGAGATCGCGGCGAACAGGGCGCAGGCGACGACGCCCGCCAGCCCCAGGCC
>DASYNT010000012.1:0-7268 GCA_036008405.1 Xanthobacteraceae bacterium | reverse complement strand
GCCGCGAACGGAATGAGGAAATCTTCCGGATAGAATTCGCCGCGCACGCCGAAGCCGCCGCCGACGTCGTTTTCCACCATGCGGATCGCCGATTCCGGCACGCCCAGCTGGCTTGCCAGGATGCGGCGATTGGGGAACGGCACCTTGGCCGCGCCATGGAGCGTGAGCCGGCCGTCCTCCCATTGCGCGAGAATGCCGCGCGGCTCCATCGGCACCGCGGTGTGGCGCTGCACCTGGAACCGCTCCCGGCGCGCATAGGCGGCGGCGCGGAAGGCGGCATCGGCGTCGCCCTTCACGGCAGTGAGCATGCCGGCGAGATTGGACCCGGTCCGGTCGAACAGCGGCGGGCCGCGCTCGGCCGCAACGCGGTCCGCCACTGGGGGCAGCGCCGCGATCTCGATCGCGACCGCCTCTGCCGCGTCCTCGGCGAGCGCCGCGCTGTCCGCCACCACCACGGCCACCGGCTCGCCCACATAGCGCACCGTGCCGGTCGCGATCACCGGCTGCTGGAACGGCCGGAATGCGTCGAGCTGCTCCTGACGCAACGGAATGGTGGGAACGCTGCCGATGTCGGCCGCGGTGATGACGGCGTGAACGCCGGGCCGCGCCAGCGCCGCGCCGGCATCGATCGCGACGATGCGGCCATGGGCGACGCCGCTGCGCAGGATCACCGCGTGCAGCAGGCGCGGCCGGATGACATCGTCCACATATTCGCCCTTGCCGCGCAGGAACCGCAGGTCCTCGACGCGCTCGATCGGGCTGCCGACCAGGGCGTTCGCTCGGTGCTTCAATCCAATTGCTGTCATCGCCCGGCTTGACCGGGCGATCCAGTAACCACGGGACCGTGATTTGGGCGCAGCTTAGGTTTCACCGATGGCCCAGTGGTTACTGGATGCCCCGCTTTCGCGGAGCATGACAGAGAAAGTGAATGATTCATAAGAGTCCTGACACTTGCTTCGATCGCCACCGCGACATCTGTCTCAATCGATCCGCGCGCCGGATTTCCGCACCACCTCTTTCCACTTCGCCCGCTCCGCCCGGGCGAAGGCGGTGAATTCATCGGGCGGCAGCGGGGTCGGCTCGGCGCCGACCGCGAGGAGCTGCGCGGCGACGTCGGGCCGTATGAGGATGGCCTTCGTTGCCGCGGCAAGGCGGTCGACGATCGCCCGCGGCGTCCCGGCCGGCGCGAACAGGCCCTGCCATGCGGTCGCTTCATATCCCGGCAAGGTTTCACCGATGGTGGGCAGGTCCGGAACCGAGCTGTTGCGCTGCGGCGTCGTCACCGCGAGCGCTCGCACCGCGCCCGATTGGGCGTGGGAGATGGTCGTCGTCATGGAGTCGATGCCGAGATCGATATTGCCGCCGATCATGCTGTTGACGACCTCGCCGGTGCTGCGGAACGGGATGTGGGTCATCTCGGTGCCGGTCGCCTGCGCAAACATCACCACCGAGAGATGCGAAGACGTGCCGATACCGGACGAGCCGTAATTCAACTTGCCGGGGTTGGCCCGCAGATACGCGATGAGATCGGTCACCGAACGCACCGGGAGCTTCGGATTGACGAACAGTAGATTGGGAAACCGCACCAGCAGCGACACCGGCTGGAAATCGCGATCGAGATCGTAGGCGAGCCTCGGATAGAGCGCCGCGTTGATGGCGTTGGAGCTCACGGTGCCGACCAGCAACGTATAGCCGTCATTGGCAGCCTTGGCGACGAAACCGGCGCCGATGCTGCCGCCGGCGCCGCCCTTGTTGTCGATCACGAAGGGCATGCCGAACCTCGCCTGCAGATGGGTCGCGAGAATCCGCGCGGTGAGGTCGGCGGAGCCGCCGGCGCCGAACGGAACGATCAGCGTCACCGCGCGCTGCGGCCACGCGTCTTGAGCGTGGGCGTGAGAGCCGAGCGTCAGCGCGACCATGGCCGCGGCAACGAAGCACCGCATCGATTGTGTCTCCTGCCTGTGACAGCGTCAGTTCAGCAGCCCGGGCCGGGCTTCGTCAAATGCTGGTGCATTGCCGCTGACGGTCGGATCGGAGTTCTGCGGCGAGCTTGCGTTTCTTGCGTTTCTTTCCGGGACGAGCTCTCGATGCCTGGTTGGGGCCGGGCGGCAAGGCGACCGCCGCCCGAGCCGTAAAATCATACCACAACGGTCCGGGCGTGGGCCGCAAAATGTACTTTGCATGGGGTTGTTTTGCAGAAAAATGAATCCGCCACCCCGTCAATACGACCGCGGCAGGCCCAGCACCTTTTCGGCGATGAAGCACAGGATCATGTGCGGGGTCACCGGGGCGATCCGCATGATCAGCGCCTCGCGCAGATAGCGCTCCACGTGGAATTCCTTGGCATAGCCCATGCCGCCATGGCTCATCATCGCGGTCTCGCAGGTCTTGAACGCGGCCTCGGCGGCGAGATACTTCGCCGCATTGGCCTCCGCTGCGCAGGGCGCGCCGGCATCATAGAGCGCGGCGGCGCGGAACAGCATGAGATTGGCGGCCTCCAGCTCCATCCAGCAGGCGGCGAGCGGATGCTGGATCGCCTGGTTCTGGCCGATCGGGCGGCCGAACACGATGCGCTCGTTGGCATAGCGCACCGTCTTGGCCAGCGCCGCGCGGCCGAGCCCGACCGCCTCAGCCGCGATCAGGATGCGCTCGGGGTTCATGCCGTGGAGGATCAACTCGAAGCCCTTGCCTTCCTCGCCGATGCGGTCGGCGGCCGGCACCGGCAGGCCGTCGATGAACAGCGCATTGGAGTCGACCGCCTTGCGTCCCATCTTTTCGATCTCGCGGACCTCCACATAGCGGCGGTCGAGATCGGTGTAGAACAAACTCAGCCCCTCGGTGCGCTTGCGCGGCCGGTCGGGTGGCCGGTCGGGGGGCGTCGTGCGCGCCAGCAGCAGCATCTTGGTCGCGACCTGGGCGGTGGAGATCCAGATTTTCTGGCCCGACACCACATAGGTGTCGCCGTCGCGCATGGCGCGGGTCTTGAGGTTGAGGGTGTCGAGGCCGGCATCGGGCTCGGTCACGGCGAAGCAGGCCTTGTCGGCGCCGGCGACCAGCGGCGGCAGCATGCGGCGCTTCTGTTCGGCGGAGCCGAATTTCACCACCGGGTTGAGCCCGAATATGTTCATATGCAGCGCCGAGGCGCCCGACAGTCCGGCGCCGGATTGGGCGACCGACTGCATCATGATGGCGGCTTCGGTGACGCCGAGCCCGCTGCCGCCATGCTCCTGGGGAATGCAGATTCCGAGCCAGCCCGCTGTGGCGAAGGCGCGATGGAAGTCGTGGGGAAAGCCGCCGTCGCGGTCCTTGGCGAGCCAATAGGCATCGTCGAACGGCTTGCACAGCCGCGCCACCGCGTCGCGAATCTCGGCCTCGTGGGGCGAGAAGGCGGCTCCTGCCGGCGCTCCCTCGCGGGTTCCCATGGCAAGTCTCCTGAAACGGTCGGATCGCCAGCCATCGCGTTTGCCGCACACTACATCATCCTGCATTTGGCCAGCGCCGCTTCTGCGCTTGCATGTGCAGCCAGCCGATCTGCGGCCGACCCGCGACGCTTCGCTTGATTTTTGCGGCAAAATATCGATATGCGGAGCAGCCAGAAGGTTTTCCCGGGGAACGATTTCATGACGGACACTGCCGCCAACAACAATCAGGCCGCCGATGCTCAAACGGCGGCGGCGCCTGCGACCGATCCGGCACAGGAAGCGGCGTCGCTCGCCAAGGAAGTCGCCGAATTGAAGGACAGGGTGCTGCGGACCCTGGCGGAGATGGAGAATCTGCGCCGCCGCACCGAGCGCGAGGTCGCCGATTCGCGAACCTATGCGATCACCGGCTTCGCCCGCGATCTCGTCGGCGTGTCCGACAACATCCGTCGCGCCCTGGATGCGGCGGGCGATTCCGGCATCGTGCTGGAGGGGCCGGCCAAGGCCCTGGTCGACGGGGTGGAACTGACCGAGCGCGAGCTTCTCAAGGTCCTCGAAAAGAACGGGGTCAAGAAATTCGACCCCCACGGCGCGAAATTCGACCCCAACCTGCACCAGGCGATGTTCGAGGTGCCGGATGCCAACGTGCCGTCCGGCTCGGTGGTGCAGGTCGTCCAGCCCGGCTACATGCTTGCCGACCGGGTGCTCAGGCCCGCATTGGTCGGGGTTTCCAAGGGCGGCCCGCGGGTGGCCCCGACACCGACCGAGAGCGGAGCGGCGGCCGGCGGTGCCGGAGAATAGCGCCAGCCCGTAGCCGGCCCCTCGCCCGGATACGCGAAGCGAATTCGGGATGGCGGCCGCGAGCGTCAGCGTGCATGTCGCTCGTGCATGTCGCTTCGGTCATACGCGCCGTATCGTCGGGCGGATTTACCGGCACTTTACCGCACCATGCTAGCCGGTGCGCATGAGCCTCTCCGCCCCGACCACTCCGCCCGCCGACGATATCTACAAGAAGATGGCCGTGGCCGCGACGGTGTTTGCGATCGTGTTCGAGGCCGGCTATCTCCTGACCTCGTCGCCGCCCTATGACGGGCTCGGCTACCTGATCGGCCGCGATTTCGTGAACACCTGGATGGGCGCCCGCAGCACATTCGCCGGCGGCCCGGCCCCGTGGTTCGATTTCGATACCTACAACGCCGCCCTGGCGGCGCGGTTCTATCCGGAATTCCCTCACCACAACTGGTCCTATCCGCCGCATCTCCTGCTGATGACCTGGCCGCTGGCCTTCCTGCCCTATCTGCCGGGCTACTTCGTCTGGTGCGCGCTCGGCATGACGCTCTATCTGCTGGCCGCCAGCGATTGCGGGCGCCGCCGCGAACGGCTGCTCATGCTGGCGGTCGCGCCGGCCGCGTGGCTGAACATCTTTGCCGGCCAGAACGGCTTCGTGACCTCGGCGCTGATGATCGCCGGCCTCGCCCAGCTCGGCCGCCGGCCCGTCCTGTCGGGCATCTGCTTCGGCCTGCTCACGATCAAGCCGCAACTCGGCCTGCTGCTGCCGCTGATGCTGGTGCTCACCGGGCAGTGGCGCGCGATCCTGGCGGCGGTCTCGACCGCTGCCGCCCTCGTGGTCGCGACCGGCCTGCTGTTCGGCTTCGAGATCTGGCCCGAATATGTTCGCCAGGTGCTCCCGGTCCAAAGCGCAATTCTCACCGAGGGCCAGGGCATCTTCACCATGATGATGCCGACCGTCTTCATGAACGCGCGGATCGCGCATCTGCCGCTCGATATCGCCTGGGCGCTCCAGCTCGCGGTGTCGCTCGCCGCGGTCGCCGCGGTGGTGTGGACCTATTGGCGCCGGCGCGATCCGGTGCTGTCGGTGGCGCTGTTCGTGACCGCGTCTTTCCTGGTCACGCCCTATGCCTTCAACTACGACATGGTGGTGTTCGGCTGGGTGATCGCGCTGCTGCGCGAGCGCGGCGGCGAGCCGCTCGACGACCGGCTGGCGCTGGCGGTGTGGACGTTGCCGGTCACCGCCATGCTGCTCGGGCTGTTGGGCATCCCGGGCTCGGCGGCGGTGCTCGCGGCGTTCGCCGGCCGGCTGCTGTGGCGGCTCAGAGCCGGCGCGGCCGGGCGCGCCGCGATGCCGGGCGAGCCTGCGACGGTCCCGCCCATCGCCGCGGCCGTCGCCAGTCCTATTCCCGCGGGCTGACGCCGTCGCGCACGGCGCGGAAGCGCGGGAATTCCTTGCTCCAGGCATTGGCGCGGGCGATGCCGATCATGCGCACGAAGGCACCGGGGCCGAACCGCACCCACTGCACGATCTTCATCGGCGTGTCGGTCTTGGCGTCCTTGGCCTCGGCCTGAATCTCATGGGTCGGCATGCTGCCGCCGCCGAGCCGCAGCATGTCGCCGCTCACGATCCGGACGTCCTTGAAGTCCGCGAGGCCGGTGAACATGTTGCGCGCGAAATTGGCGCGCTCCTCGGCCTGCTCCGGCCCACCCTGCCCGATCGACACCACGAACACCGGCTGCTCCGCGACTTCGGGGGTGTCCTTCGGCCCATCGGTCAGGAAAATGCCCGTCCCGGCCAGGACGCGCACCGGGCGCAGCCCCGACATTTCGCTCAATTTGAACGGCACCAGGCTGATCTGCTCCTCGATCGGCACCGAAGGCCGCGCCGTCATGGTGAGGAGCGAAGTCTTGATGAGGTCGTCGGGATAGGCCTTCAGGGCGGTATCGGGAATGCGGATGGCGGCGACGGCGATCGCCGCCGGCATCGTGCCCATGAACATCCATTTGCGGAATTTCTGGCCGTTTTCCTGCTCGCTTCCGATCACCAATATGCCCTTGCCGCCGGGAAGGGTCAGGGTTTCGCGCCTTTCCTCGGTGATGCCCTGGGTCTTGAAGGCCTCGGCAGTCATCGATTTCTCGACGTCCGCATAGGCCTGCGGCGGCAGGGTCAGGAGCACGATCGAGCCGCCATTGTCGGTATTCTCGAAGCCCGGGAAACGCTTGCTGTTCACGAAGCCCGGCGGCGGCACGAAGCCGACCAGGGACCCGGTCGGGAACGACGGCTCCGCCGCCTGCGCCGACAGGGCTCCCACGAGCGCCGGGACGGCTGCCAGGAATGCGAACAATCTGAATGTTCTGGAGATCATGAAGCTCCTCATGGGGCTCATCGACGCGGGCCGAATGATACCATCATTCCGCAACCCGTCGCAGTTTGACCGGTGACGCGGCCGATCCCACGGGCGGCCGCCATGCGAACGCGTATGGTTGCGGCCGAATTAAGGGAAACGCAAGCCGCCACCATTATGGCAGGAGCCGGTTTTCGTGTCCTTGCAGGTGATCGCCTTGTCCCAGCGTACCTCCGTGCCGAACATCGCCCTCCTGCTCGGCGTTGCATGGCTCGTCATCGTGCTGCAACTCCTGGCGAATTACTGGGCGGACACCGCACGGACCCTGACCGATATGGATGACGCCATGCGCCTCGTCCAGATGCGCGGCCTCATCGACGGCCATGGCTGGTTCAACCTGCACGAGGCGCGGCTCGGGCCGCCTGACGGCTACGACACCCATTGGTCGCGGCTGATCGATGCCGGGCTGGCGGGAATGTTGTGGCTGTTCGGGCGGTTCACCGATGCCGCCTTCGCCGAACGGCTGATGCGTACGGTGTGGCCGATGCTGTGGCTGGTACCGACCATGGCGGGCGCGACGGCGATCGCCTGGCGGGTCGCCGGGCGGGGCGCGGCGCCGATCGCACTGGTGCTCACCGCGGTCGGGCTGCCGGCCTTCCAGCATTTCATTCCCGGGCGGATCGATCATCACAACGTGCAGATCGCGCTGGCG
>DASYNT010000011.1:0-10329 GCA_036008405.1 Xanthobacteraceae bacterium | reverse complement strand
ATTGTTGTCGTGAACGCACGCCGCCGTCGGACCGCTGCTTTCGAATAATTGACCTGCATCTCCAACGGGTTGGGCTTCGAGCAAAAGGGTGGGCGCACATGATCAAATGGTGGGGGAAGACCGCCCAGGCGGCTGGCGCCGGGCGCCGCAATTCGATATCTGCACAAGCGCCCTGTTGTTGCCGCGTTAGCGCCGCATTAACCATTCGAATTGGTTTGTAGAGCATTGGCGATTTGGCACGGGCGCGGCAAGGCCTCATCAAGGTTGATAAAACCTTCGCTTAACGAACGGCCTGCTACATCAGGGGAACGCCGAGGCTGGGGGGACAACCCGCCACGTTGATAGGCAAGAAGTCGATAGGCAAGAAGGAGTACCCGCATGCCGCAAGTCATGCGTCTGGTCGGTGGGGCAAGGATTGCCGTCGTTTTGCTCGCGGCGTTCGCCATGACGGCTTGCGCGAACAAGCCCGACATGGGCCAGGGGCTCGCCGGTGCGGCGGCGCCGGGCAGCCAGCAGGACTTCGTGGTGAATGTCGGCGACCGCGTGTTCTTCGAGAGCGATTCGACCGAGCTGACGGAGCAGTCGCGCTCGACCCTCGACAAGCAGGCGCAGTGGCTGCAAACCTATAACCGCAACAGCTTCACCGTCGAAGGCCATGCCGACGAGCGTGGCACCCGCGAATACAATATCGCGCTCGGGGCGCGGCGCGCCCAGACGGTGCGTGACTATCTGGCGTCGCGCGGCATCGACGCGTCGCGCATGCGCACGATTTCCTACGGCAAGGAGCGGCCGGTCGCCGTCTGCAACGACATTTCCTGCTGGTCGCAGAACCGTCGCGCGGTCACGGTGCTCAGCGCCAGTTCGTGAGTTTGGTTACGGGGGGTGGGGTCGGCCGGCGCCCAATGGGCGCCGGCCGTGTTTTCACGGTGATGATTCCCGGGCCGATCGAACGCGCCCAGTCACAATTTCGACGCAGCTTCGGCTCATCTGATCCACGTCCCTTCCCGACGCCGGATGATGCGAGCAATGATCCGTCTCACCTTTGCCGGCCTTGCATTTTTTGCCTGCTGCGGGTTGGCCGCATCGCCGGCGGCCGCGCAGGCGTCCGCGGGCGATCTCTTCGTCAAGGTGGATCAGCTGGAGAACCAGGTGCGCCAGCTGACCGGCGCGGTCGAGCAGCTGCAATTCCGCAACCAGCAGCTCGAAGCGGCGCTCAAGCGCATGCAGGACGACTACGAAAGCCGCTTGCAGGAACCGGGCGCCCGCGCCGCGTCGCGCCCGTTGGCGCAGGCGATGCCCGCGCGGCCCGCGGTCCAGCCGGCCCTTCCCCCGGCTTCCCCGCAAGGACCGCCCGGCCGGCGCTCCGACGCATTCGATCCGTCGCAAAATCCCGCCGCCCCCGGGGTCCCGCGAACGCTCGGCGCGGTTTCGTCCATCATGGCGCCGGAACAGACGCCGATCCCGGCGGAGCCTGCGCCGGTACCCGGCGGGCGCGTCGCCGGCGCTCCGCTCGACCTCGGCAGCATGGCGACGGTAACGAGCCCGGCGCCGCGTACGCCGGCGGCGGCCGTCAGCAGCCTGGGACCGCCGCCGCGCGCGCCGACGCCCGGCTACGGGGCGACCGCCCCGCCTTCGCAGTCGCCGCGCGACACCTATGACCTCGGCTACGGCTATCTGCTGCACAAGGATTATGCGCTCGCCGAAGACACGTTCCGCGACTTCCTCAAGCGCTACCCGAGCGACCGGCTCGCCGCCGAAGCGCAATACTGGCTCGGCGAGAGCATGTTCCAGCGCCAGAATTATCGCGACGCCGCCGACGCCTTCCTGGCGCTGTCGAAGAAATTCGAGACCAGCGCCAAGGCGCCGGATTCGCTGCTGCGGCTCGGCCAGTCGCTGGCCGCACTGAACGAGAAGGAACTCGCCTGCGCCACTTTCGGCGAGGTCACCCGCAAATATCCCCGCGCCTCGCTCACCGTGAAGCAGGTGGTCGAGCGCGAGCAGAAGCGTGTCCGCTGCTGAGGACGAAAGGCCGATCGGCGATGCCGAGGCCGACCGCCTGTTTGCCGATCTGATCCACGAACCTTCGCTGGTCCTCGCGGTTTCCGGTGGGCCGGATTCTACGGCCTTGCTCTATCTCCTCGCGCGCTGGCGAAACCGGCACGAGCCTTCTCCGCGTCTTCACGCCGTGACCATCGACCACGGGCTGCGCCCGCAGTCGCGCCGCGAAGCCTCAGGGGTCAAGCGGATCGCCGCGCAGCTCGGGGTCGGCCACCGCACCATGCGCTGGACCGGCGACAAGCCCGTCACCGGCCTCCAGGAGAAGGCGCGGGCCGAGCGCTACCGCCTGCTGCTCGCGGCTGCCCAAACGGCCGGCGCCCGTTGCGTCGTCACCGCGCATACCCTCGACGATCAGGCCGAAACCGTGCTGCTCCGCCTCGCGCGCGGCAGCGGGCTGGCCGGAATCGGCGCCATGGCGCGGGTATCCGGTGCCGCCTTTCACGCGGCCGTCATGCGCGGCGCGAAGGTCAGCCCGGCGCTGGTCCGGCCCCTGCTCGATGTCGCCAAGGCGCGGCTGATCGCAACCTTGCGCGCGGCGGGGATTGCCCATGTGGAGGATCCCAGCAATGACGATCCGCGCTATGCCCGCGTGCGCTGGCGCAACTTGGCTACGGTGCTCGCCGCGGAAGGCCTCACGGCCCAGCGGCTGGTCCTGCTGGCGCGCCGCGTGCGCCGCAACGAAGCGGCCATCGAAGCCGTGGTGACGGCCGCGTTCGACCGCCTCGGCTCGCGTCCGGCAGCGCGGACGATCGCATTCGATGCCGCAGGATTGCGCGATGTGCCCGCTGAAATCGTGCTGCGGCTGATCGGACGGGCGGCCGCCGAAGTCGGCGATGAGGGGCCGGTCGAACTCGGCAAGCTCGAAGCCATGTGCGAATCCCTCGCCGACGCCTTCGATCGCTCGGCCGGCAGGTTTCGCCGGACCCTGGCGGGCGCCATGGTCTCGCTGCAAAGGGATCGCTTGATCGTGGAGCGGGCGCCGCCGCGCCGGCGGCGCCCACGGGGTTGAGGCGGGAAACGGTGGCGCTGCGCCGAGGGCGTTCACGAATGAGGCGCTATATTCGTCGAAACGGACCCGGCCTGCTTGGCAGGGGCGGCCCGCACACCTACATTGGGTCGTGCGGGTGGCAGGGCAGTCGGGAACACAATTCGTCGAAGGCGCCGGCGCTTCGCACCAAGAGGGTCGTTGGATGAATGCCAATTTGCGCAATTTCGCCCTCTGGGTGATCATCGTTCTGTTGTTGCTCGCGCTGTTCACGGTATTCCAGAACCCCGGCCAGCGGTCGGTGACCCAAGACATCTCGTTCTCGCAGCTGCTCAACGACGTCGACCAGGGCAAGGTCCGCGATGTCGTCATTCAGGGCCCGGAGATCCACGGCACCTATACGGACGGGCGGGGTTTCAATACCTACGCGCCCAATGATCCGACGCTGGTGCAGCGTCTCTACGGCAAGGGCGTGACCATCACCGCGCGTCCGTTGCAGGACAACGTGCCGTGGTTCGTCGGGCTGCTGGTGTCGTGGCTGCCCTTCATCGCGCTGATCGGGGTGTGGATATTCCTGTCGCGCCAGATGCAGGGCGCCGGCGGCAAGGCGCTCGGCTTCGGCAAGTCGCGGGCGAAGCTTCTGACCGAGGCGCATGGCCGCGTCACCTTCGAGGACGTCGCCGGCGTCGACGAGGCCAAGCAGGACCTCCAGGAGATCGTCGAATTCCTGCGCGACCCCGGCAAGTTCCAGCGCCTCGGCGGCAGGATTCCGCGCGGCGTGCTCCTGGTCGGGCCGCCCGGCACCGGCAAGACGCTGCTGGCGCGCGCCATCGCGGGCGAGGCGAATGTGCCGTTCTTCACCATTTCCGGCTCGGACTTCGTCGAGATGTTCGTCGGCGTCGGCGCGAGCCGCGTACGCGACATGTTCGAGCAGGCCAAGAAAAATGCGCCCTGCATCATCTTCATCGACGAGATCGACGCGGTCGGCCGCCATCGTGGTGCCGGCCTCGGCGGCGGCAATGACGAGCGCGAGCAGACGCTCAACCAATTGCTGGTCGAGATGGACGGCTTCGAGGCCAACGAGGGCATCATCCTCATCGCCGCAACCAACCGGCCCGACGTGCTCGACCCGGCGCTGCTGCGTCCGGGCCGCTTCGACCGACAGGTCGTGGTGCCCAATCCCGACGTGGTCGGGCGCGAACAGATTTTGAAGGTCCACGTGCGCAAGGTGCCGCTCGCGCCCGACGTCAATCTCAAGACGGTGGCGCGCGGCACGCCGGGCTTCTCCGGCGCCGACCTCATGAACCTCGTCAACGAGGCGGCCCTGATGGCGGCGCGTCGCAACAAGCGCATGGTGACGCAGGTCGAGTTCGAGGACGCCAAGGACAAGGTGATGATGGGCGCCGAGCGCAAGTCGCTGGTCATGACCGAGGAGGAGAAGCTCCTCACCGCCTATCACGAGGGCGGACACGCGATCGTCGCCCTCAACGTCAAGGCGACCGATCCGGTCCACAAGGCAACCATCATTCCGCGCGGGCGTGCGCTCGGCATGGTGATGCAGCTTCCCGAGCGCGACAAGCTCTCCATGAGCCTGGAGCAGATGACATCGCGGCTCGCCATCATGATGGGCGGCCGGGTCGCCGAAGAGCTGGTGTTCGGCCGCGACAAGGTGACGTCGGGAGCGGCCTCGGACATCGAGCAGGCGACCAAGCTCGCGCGCATGATGGTGACACGCTGGGGCCTGTCGAACGAGCTCGGCACCGTCGCCTATGGCGAAAACCAGGAAGAGGTGTTCCTGGGCTATTCGGTGGCGCGCCAGCAGAACATCTCGGAGTCGACCGCCCAGAAGATCGATTCGGAGATCCGCCGGCTGGTCGAGGCGGGCTACCAGGAAGCCAACGATATCCTCGCCGCCAAGCGCGACGAGCTGGAGGTGCTCGCCAGGGGATTGCTGGAATTCGAGACGCTGTCCGGCGACGAGATCAAGGACCTCCTCAACGGCAAGCGGCCGCGCCGCGAATCGGTGATCGAGCCGTCGACGCCGCGGTCGTCCGCGGTGCCCAATGCCGGCAAGCCGCGGCCGCGGCCCGAGACCGGCGGCATGGAACCGCAACCGCAGGCGTAGACGGACGACGGCGGTCTGACGACAGAGGACGGACGAAGTCCGTTTTCGCGGGTCGACGCGAGTTCTGTCCCACGTCATCTGCCTTCATCTGTCGTGCGTCCTCCACTGTCCGTCATCCGTCGCGGCCACACCACCGCGACAACTCCGGCGATGACGCCGAGCACCGCGGCGGTGAGCGCCACCACGCCGGGCCAGCCGGCGAAGCTCCAGGCGAGGCCGGGCACGAAGCCGCCGACGCTGCCGCCGAAGTAGAAGCTGCTCACATAGAGCCCGACCGCCGACGAGCGGCCCTCATGGGCGGTCGCGGTGACGTAGCCGGTCGAGGTCGCCTGACAGATCATGCCGCAGGTCGCGCACAGTACCAGCCCGAACACGATCAGGGCGACCTGCGGCGCGAGCAGAAGGGCGAGGCCCGCCGCCCAGATCGCCATCACCACGAGAATGAGACCGCGCCGGCCGAACCGCGTCACCGCCCATCCCGTCAGCGGCGCGCAGCCCGCGCCGGCGAGATAGGTGACGAACAGCAGCCCCAGCTGGGCCGGCGAGAAGTCGTAGGGGGGCGCCGCGAGATGGAAGCTCACATAGGTGAAGACGGCGATGAAATTGAACAGCACGCCGAAACCCACCGCGTAGATCGCGAGCAATTGCGGGTTCCTCAGGTGGCGCAGCATCTGCCGGCCGGACGCGATGAACCCGTCGGAGCGCCGGAACCGCCGCTCGCGCGGCAGCGTCGCCACGACCACGACGGCGCCGAGGAACGAAATCGCCGCCAGCACCAGAAACGCCTCGCGCCAGCCCATTAGCTCGGACAGCGCCCCCGGAATGAGGCGGCCGCAGAAGCCGCCGATGCTGGAGCCGGCGACGTAGAGACCGGCGACGCCGGCCACCTGTGCCGGCGGCCACTCGTCGCCGACATAGGCGAGCGCGACGGTGAAGATCGGCGGCAGCATCAGGCCCTGGATGAAACGCCAGACGATGATGCTGTGGACGTCGCCGGCGAGCGCCACCATGACCGTCGGCACCGCGGCGGCGAACATCGCCGCCGCGATCAGCCGCTTGCGCCCGAGCACGTCGGCGATGGCGCCGGTGAACGGCGCCGTCAGGGCGATTGCCAGCGTGCCCGCGGTGATCATGGTGCTGATCTCGGCGGGGCCGACGCCGAACTCGCGCGACAGTTCCGGCAGCAGGGCCTGCGGCGCATAGAGATTGAGGAAGGTGCAGAAGCCCGTAATTGCGACGGCGAAACGCCGGAAGTCGATGGCCATGGGGCTCGGGATGATCGTGGGAGATGCCAATGATGGTTTGTTGCACGGCCGGCGGGTACTGGAAACTGCTACCGACGGCGAGGCAGCACCGCCCCGCGGTCTTCATGCGCGACGTGCAGAGCTCGGCGGCACGACTGGCGAATTCGTGGAGGCTGCGATTGTGATACCCGGCCGTGTGTCGCGCCCTTATGCGGCCGTCCGTCGCGTATCCTTGATTGTGACCTCCCCGGCCTTGTTCGTCTGTCCGGCGCCGATCTTGATCTCGATGTGACAACCCAGGGCCGTCAGAAACCGCATCAGCCGTTCGAGCGAAACCTCGGTGAATTTTCCGCCCAGTATCTTCGACAGTTCGGGCTGGGAGGTTCCAATCCGCCGCGCGGCGGCGCGCTGGGTCAGGCCTTGAGACTTGATCGCCTTGTCCAACCGGAGGACGAGTTCAGCCTTCAGGTAATGCTCTTCGGCATCGGGGAATCCGAGCTGCAGCCATACGTTCCGCGTCGGGTCTTTGGCCGCAGGTATTTTTGTCATCGTCGTTCCTCCCGTTCCTCGATCAGATTTCTGAGGCGCTTTTTGATTAAGTCGATTTCCATCTTCGGTGTGGCGACGCCCTTCTTCGATTTCTTCTGGAAGGCGTGGAGCACGAAGATCGCCTCGGCGTAGCGCACCGTGTAAACCGCCCGGTAGGCGTTGCCGTCGAGGCTTTCCTTCACCTCGATCACCGTTGCCCCGCCAAAGCCAGCAAGCGTCTTGGCCCGGGCTGAATGGCGTTCGCCCATTTGGGCCAGGAACAGCGCATAGCCCATCTCGCGCTGGACGGTCCTGGGAAAAGCCGTGAAATCAGTCTTCGAGGTCCCGCGCCAGATCAGAGGTCTCGGCTCGTCAACCTTTCGAACCATGCGTATTTATGTGATTTTTCACATAGCACGTCAAGCTGCCGCTGCGGGCCAGAATTGCGCCAGAATCATGGATTGCGTCGGCTGCGGGCCGATTTTCGCTCATGCTTGAAGTGCAGGGCTCGACGACAACGTCTATTGACCGCTGGCAACGCCTCCACGAATGATCCCGGCCGTCCGCGCCGCCGATCGGCGCGTCGAACAGTGGAGGAAAGCGTGCTCATCGACCATCGCTACTATCGGATCAAGCCGGGAATGGTGCCTGCCCATCTCGACATTTACGAAAAGCACGGCTTTGCCGCCCAGTCGCGGCATCTCGGCAAGCCGTTCGCCTACCTGTTCACGGAATCCGGCGAGGTGAACACGCTCGTCCACATGTGGCTCTATGACGATGCCGCCGACCGCGCCAAAAAGCGCGCCGCCATGGCGGCCGATCCCGAGTGGCAGAACTATCTGCGCCTCAACAACGAAGCCGGATACACGGTGTCCCAGCAGAACAATTTGATGCTGCCCACGAGGTTTGCGCCGATCCAGCGGTAATCGACCTTTTGGAGGTGGTTGACGCTTCATTCGGCATCGTCCTTCCGGGGCGCGCGCGCAAGCGCGAACCCGGAACCCAGGCGGCGATGAAGGTGGGCGAGGTCGTCCGGATGGCGGGTCCGGCGCTTCGCGCCGCCCTGCAACGACAACCTCAATGAAGTCGCGCGACGACCGGACACCCCGCGCGAAGGCGGCCGGCGCGAAGGGACAAGTCCGCGCCGCGCCACTATAAGATTCATTCTTCAACCCGCGATTTTCGTCAATGCCCATGCCGGGAAAGCGCCCATGAAAGCCAAGGACAATCTGCGCACCGCCGCCGAAGTGCTGGTCGACCAGTTGATCGTGAACGGTGTCCGCCACGTCTTCTGCGTGCCCGGCGAGAGCTACCTCGCCGTGCTCGATGCGTTTTACGACCGCGATATCGCGGTCACCGTTTGCCGCCACGAGAGCGCCGCGGCGATGATGGCCGAGGCGGTCGGCAAGGTGACCGGGCAGCCCGGCATCTGCTTCGTCACCCGCGGCCCCGGCGCCACCAATGCGTCGGCGGGCATCCACATCGCCCGGCAGGACTCCTCGCCGATGATCGTGTTCGTCGGCCAGGTGGCGCGCGAGATGCGCGAGCGCGAGGCGTTCCAGGAACTCGACTACCGCGCCGTGTTCGGCACCATGACCAAGTGGGCGACCGAGATCGACGATCCGGCGCGGGTGCCGGAGATCGTGTCGCGTGCCTTCCATGTGGCGACCGGCGGGCGCCCCGGCCCGGTGGTGATCGCGCTTCCCGAGGATATGCTGGTCGAGCGCGTTGCGGTCGCCGATGCGCCGCCATTCCGGCCGGTGGAGACCTCGCCCGGCGCGGCCGAAATGGCTGAGCTGTCGGATCTCCTCGGCAAGGCCGAGCGCCCGATCGTCATCCTCGGCGGCAGCCGGTGGTCGGAGGCCGGCTGCGAGGCGATCGCCCGGTTCGCCGAGACATTCGCCGTGCCGGTCGCCACCAGCTTTCGCCGCGCTCATCTTTTTCACCCGCTGCACCCCTGCTATGCCGGCGACCTCGGCATCGGGCCCAATCCGAAGCTGCTGGCGCGGATCAAGGCGGCGGACCTCGTCGTCCTCATCGGCGGGCGGCTCGGGGAGATGCCGAGCCAGGGCTACACACTGCTTGCCATTCCGACGCCGCAGACGACCCTTGTCCACGTCCACCCCGGCGACGAGGAACTCGGCCGTGTGTACCGGCCGCATTTGGCGATTCATGCGAGCCCGGCAGCGTTCGCACAGGCAGCGGCCAGGCTGGCGCCGGCTGCCGAACCGCGCTGGCGCGCCGAGACCGAGACGGCCCACGCGGATTATCTTACCTTCTCCGAGCAGCCGACCGCGGTGCCCGGGGGCGTCAATCTCGGCGAGATCGTGGTGTGGCTGCGCGACAACCTTCCCGACGACGCCTTCCTCTGCAATGGGGCCGGCAACTTCTCCGGCTGGATTCACCGCTTCTATCGCTACCGCAAATTCGCCACCCAGGTCGCACCGATGGCGGGGTCGATGGGTTACGGGCTGCCGGCGGCGATCGGGATGAAGCGGGTGTTCCCCCACCGCACCGCCGTCGCCATCTGCGGGGACGGCGATTTCCTGATGACGGGACAGGACTTCGCGACCGCCGTCCAGTTCGCTGCGCCGGTCATCGCCATCATTGCCGACAATGGCCTCTACGGGACGATTCGCATGCACCAGGAGCGCGAATATCCCGGCCGCATCTCCGCCACCGAGCTGCGCAATCCTGACTTCGCCGCCTACGCGAAGGCGTTCGGCGGTTTCGGGGTCAAGGTCGAGAAGACCGCGGATTTCGCGGCGGCGTTTCGCGCCGCCGAGCAGTCCGGGCTTCCTGCGATCATTCATCTCGAGATCGATCCCGAAGCGATCACGCCCGCGACGACGCTGGCCAAGATTCGCGAGGCGGCGCTGGCGCGCCAACACTGACCCTTTGTTCGGCGCAGGACGCAGGGACCTTCGGGCGCGGCCAGCCCAGGAATTGGCGCGGATGAAAATCCGCGCCGCCCAACGAGCCGGGACACGCCATGGCCTACCGCCGCACCGAACGTGTGATCGCGCGCCTTGCCGCCCGTCAGGAGGCGATTGTCGCAGCCGCGCGGGCGCTGGCGAGCGAAAGCGGAATGGCGGCGGTGCAGATCGTTCCGGTGGCGGAACGCGCTGGCATCGCCGCCGGCACCGTGTACCGCTATTTCCCGTCCAAGGATGATCTCGTCGCTGCGCTGGTCGGGGCCATTTCCGAGCAGGAGATCGCCGCCATCGGCGGCGCCGCGGCGGCGGCACCGGGCCCGCTGTCGGCGCTCGCGGCCGCGGTCATGGCGTTCGCCGTGCGCGCCCTGCGGGAGCGGCGGCTGGCCGCGGCCATGCTCGCTTGCGGAGGCGACGCAGACGCCGCTGCCGAGCGCCTGGCGTTCCGGCGCCGGC
>DASYNT010000010.1:0-18825 GCA_036008405.1 Xanthobacteraceae bacterium | reverse complement strand
AAACGAACATCACGATGTCGGCGTCCTGCTCGATCGATCCGGATTCGCGCAGGTCCGAGAGCTGGGGACGCTTGTCCTCGCGGTTCTCGACCTGGCGCGACAGCTGCGACAGCGCGAGAATCGGGATGTTGAGCTCCTTTGCCAGCGCCTTCAGGCTGGTGGTGATCTCCGTCACCTCCTGCACGCGCCCCTCCTGGGCGCGCCGCGACGATCCCTGCAGGAGCTGGATGTAGTCGACCACCAGGAGGTCGAGGCCGCGTTGCCGCTTGAGGCGGCGCGCGCGCGCCGCCATCTGGGCGATGGAAAGGCCGCCGGTCTCGTCGATATAGAGGGGGATCTGCTCCATTTCCCGCGCCGTCTCGGCGATGCGGTCGAAATCGCCGGGGTCGATCTCGCCGCGCATGATGCGGTGGGAGGGGATTTCGGTCTGCTCGGCAATGATGCGGGTGGCGAGCTGCTGCGCCGACATTTCCAGCGAAAAGAAACCGACGATGCCGCCATTGACCGACTCGATCCGGCCGTCCGGGCGCACCTCACCCTCCCATGCCTTGGCGATGTTGTAGGCGATGTTGGTGGCGAGCGCCGTCTTGCCCATGCCGGGGCGCCCGGCCAGGATGACGAGGTCGGAGCGCTGCAGCCCGCCCATCATGCGGTCGAGGTCCCTGAGCCCGGTCGCGACCCCGGACAGCTTGCCGTCGCGCTGATAGGCGTGGGCCGCCATCTCGACGGCGGTGGTCAACGCCTGGGCGAAGCGCTGGAAGCCGCCGTCGTAGCGGCCGGTCTCGGCCAGCTCGTAGAGATTACGCTCGGCCGCCTCGATCTGGTCCTGGGGCCGCGAATCCACCGGGGAATCATAGGCGGTGTTGACGACGTCCTCGCCGATCGTGATCAGCGAGCGGCGCAGCGCGAGGTCGTAGATGGTGCGCCCGTAATCGGCGGCATTGATGACGGTGGTGGCCTCGGCGGCCAGGCGCGCGAGGTACTGGCTGACCGTCAGGCCGGCGACATCGATGTCGGGCGGCAGGAAGGTCTTCAGGGTGATCGGGGTCGCAGTTTTGCCGACGCGCACGAGAGAGGCGGCAACCTCGTACACCTTCTGGTGGATCGGCTCGAAGAAATGCCGCGGTTCGAGAAAGTCGGAGACCCGGTAGAACGCCTCGTTGTTCACCAGAATGGCGCCCAGCAGCGCCTGCTCCAGCTCGATGTTGTGCGGAGCGGTGCGATAAAGCGGCGTTGCTTCCGCAAGCTGCCTGCGTGCAGTCGATTCGAGTGCCATGACGTCCCGTTTCTATTTTGATTTTATTGCCACGCCACTCAACAACTTTTACATCTGCGACCCCTACGCCGACACCGTTCACCTCGAATGCATCTCCCACCCGTTGAATAAGCTTCGACGCGGGGATTGGGAACGCTCGATTTCGATTTTCCTCCTTATCACCAGGGATAGATTTTATTTTTCTCGTCTCCGCGGCGGCGGGCCTTGACTGTGACGGGAACGGGTGTCGCGCGTGCCGAGGTGAGAAGGTGCGGTCCGGTGCCGCGAGCCGGCTTGATCGGGCCCGCGGCCGGCTTGCTGGCCGACCGGCCTTCGCCTTCATGGCATGGCTTGACCAGGGTGGCGGCGCCACGCCGGGGCGCCGTCTGGGTGCGACCGTACGCAGTCCGGCGGTTTGCGTTCGGGATGCCGGTCACCAAACTTCCGCCACGGGGCGGGTCGATATCCAGTGACGGCGGGTACAGAAGAGCTTCCCCAACAAGGGGCTGGCACCATTGGCCGAATGGTCTAAAAAGGGCTTGGCGGCGATGTGACGGAGGGTTGCGGCGAGGTGAATATATCGCATATCAAATGGTTATCGGCTTTTGCTGCAGTCTTGCTGGCGGCCGATGCGGCGCTGGCGCAGGATTTTACCGCGGGCAAGACGCCGGCTCAGCTGTTTGCTTCCGATTGCTCGGCCTGCCACCGCCTGCCCAATGGGCTGGGGAAGAAATACGACGTCGCGGGGCTGTCCGGCTTCTTGCGCGAGCATTATACGACCAAACCCGACTCGGCGGGCGCTCTCGCCAAATATGTGATGGGATTTGCAAACCTGCGCGCCATGCCGACCACCGCGCCGTCCGTCGGCGACACGGTGGCGGCAAGGCCGGCCGAGGAGCCGAAGGCGCGGCGCCGCACCAGCAATCTCTCCGGCGACGGCGTGAAGCCACCGCGGTCCCCGGTCGCTGCCGCGCCACCTGCGGCGGCTGCCGAAGCGGTGGCTGTCGAAGCGGTGGTCCAACCGACCGCCGCGACGCCGAAGCCGGTACCGGAGCGCGGCGTGGAGAGCGAAACCAGCCCGCCGGTCGCCAAGCTCAATGATTATGCGCGGTCGGGCGTCGCCGTCGTGCCACGGGAGGTCGCGCCACGGGAGGTTGTGCCACCCGAGGCCGCTCCGCGCGAGGCCGACGATCCGCTTGCCCGGATTCGCGCTTATGCGACATCGGGAGCTGGCCCCCAGGAGGCGGCCGCCCAAGCACCGACGCCCGCTTCGGGCACATCCCGCCGCGGCAGCGCCGCCCGGGGGGCGAAGCCGGCACCCACAGCCGCGGTTGCACCGGCCCCAGCACCGGCGGTGGCTCCGGTCGCGCCGGCGGCGTCGATGCCGCCACCGGCCCCGCTTTAGGCGGCTTCCTCGCTGCGGTCATCTCGGCCGGTGCCGCAGCCGACGCCCCGCGGCTATTTCTTTTCCGGCGCCGGCTCTTCCGCAGCAGGCTCGTCGGCGGCGCCAGCGGCTTGCGGACTCTCGAAGAAGGCTTCGGCCTCGATTGCCGCGGCCGCCTCGGCACGTTCCTGGTCGCGCCGCGAGATGACGTCCTCGCCGCGGGCGATGCGCTCGGCCTCGTCGGCGCTGCGGGCGACGTTGATAGTGACGGTGACCTCGATCTCCGGGTGCAGCGCGACCGGAACCTTGTGAAGCCCGAGCGTCTTGATCGGCGTGTTGAGCGCGATCTGGCCGCGCGACACGGCGAAGCCGCCGGTTTCCAGGATGGCGACGAGATCGCGCGGCGACACCGAGCCGTAGAGATGGCCGGTTTCGGAGGCCTGGCGGATCACCACGAAGCTCTGGCCGTCGAGTTTTTCGGCCACCGTCTGAGCTTCGCCCTTGAGTTCGAGATTGCGCGTCTCGAGTTGGGTCTTCATCGACTCGAATTTGATGCGGCTCTCCGCGGTCGCGCGCAGCGCCTTGCCCTGGGGCAGCAGGAAATTGCGGGCGAAACCGTCCTTGACGCGGACCACCTCGCCCATCTGGCCGAGCTTGGCGACTCGTTCGAGCAGAATGACTTCCATGGCTGTTCTCCTTGTCGGATCGATTGTCGGATGGACGAAAACGATCGATTCAGCTCTGCGGCGCGACCGGCGGGCCGCGCCCGGCCGCCTTGGCGCGCCAATGGAAAACCGACTCTCCCAACCCCACCAGCACCGCCACCAAGGCTGGCCAGCCGAGCAAGCCGACGAAGGCATAGGCGCCGCTCAGCATGGCAGTGCGACCGGGCACGCCGCGCGTCAGCGCATGGAGTACCGCAAAGCCGAGCATGGTGAAGGCGACCAGCAATGCCGCAGCGAACAGGCTCGCGATCAGGCAGGCGAGGTCGGGCATGAAGGAAACCGCCGCCGCCAATGCCAGCAGGGCGGGGGCCCAGCGCGGAAACGTCATGGCGGGGATCGAGGGCCAGGGCCGCTCGAGACGGCCGGACAGCTTCACCACCCGCCCGGCCATCCACAGATTGAGGGTCAGGATGAGGACGGCGGCCGTCGCCGCCACCGGGGGGATGGCGACGGCGAACAAATCGAGCAGGTGTTCCGGCTCCGAAATTCCGGGCAGGCTCAGAGGCGCGTCGGCCGAAGCCCCTGTCTCCTGGCGAAGACCATGCTCGAGCCCGGCCTTGAGGCTGTTGCGGATGCTCGCTTCGTCGGTGCCGAGCTGGAGCAGACCGAGCGTGATGGCGACCGCTCCAAGTGCCGCCGCCCACAGCACCAGTCGGCCCGGCGGATACCATTCGACGCCGCCGCCGGCGCCGTCGGCAGGACGTGCCAGCATTGCGAGGTAGCCGAGCCACCACGCCGGCACGGCGATGCCGATCAGGAACGCGGCGAAAAACATCGCGCCGAACGCGAGGCCGAGGCACGCCGATGCGGTGATGGCAGCGAGCAGGCCCGACCAATGGCTCCATCCCAGCGCCGCGATCAGGATCGGCAACGGCGCGAGATAGAACAGGAGGATGGAAACGAGCGCGCCCGAGGCCACCGACGCGAACAGCAACGCCGCCGCGGCGCCGGCGCCAAGGCCAACCAACACGTTCTGCGTCATCACGAGCTGTCCCGCTTGATGCCGGCGGTACGCCCCGGCATCCGGGTCGCACCACCGAAGCGGTTAGAGACGGACATCCGCCCCAACCATCGGACGCCGGGATCGCCCCGGCGGCCTCGTTACTTGATCACATAAGGCAAGAGGCCGAGGAAACGCGAGCGCTTGATGGCCCGGGCCAGTTCACGTTGCTTGAGCGCGCAGACCGCGGTGATGCGGCTCGGCACGATCTTGCCGCGCTCGGAAATATAGCGCTGCAGCAGCCGCACGTCCTTGTAGTCGATCCTGGGGGCATTGGTGCCGGAAAACGGGCAGGTCTTGCGCCGGCGGAAGAACGGGCGGCGTGCACCGCCCCCGCCCCGGTCTCCGCCGCCCCGGTCTCCGCCACCACGATCCCCGCCGCCCCGGTCGCCGCGGTCGCCAGCGCCGCTTTGTGCGAAACTCATGGCGCTCACTCCTCCGTCAGTTCGGTTTCATCGCCGTCGCCGCGCGGGCCGCGGCCGCCGCGATCGTCGCGGTCGCGGCGGCGCTCGCCGCGGCGCTCGTCGCGATCGCGATCGCGGTCGACCTTGCGCATCATCGCCGACGGCCCTTCCTCGAGTTCGTCGACCCGCACCGTCATCGCCCGCAGCACGTCTTCGCTGATGTGCTGCTGGCGCTCGACCTCGGCGAGGGCGGCCGCGGGACCGTCGATATTGAGCAAGGTGAAATGGGCCTTGCGGTTCTTGCGGATGCGGTAGGTGAGCGACTTCACGCCCCAATATTCGGCCTTGGCGACCTTGCCGCCCAGCTGCTCGATGATGCCCTTGTATTGGGCCGTCAGTTCGTCGACCTGCTGCTGCGACAGATCCTGCCGCGCCAGATAGACGTGCTCGTACAATGGCATGGCTATGCCTCTCCTCGCGTTGCGCGCCGATCCGGCGCCAAGCCCCTCGTGCCTTTCGGGAAAGGCTCGAAAGCTAGAAGGCGGGAACACGGGACGACGGACCATCCGGTCCTGCCGCGGCCAACAAGCCACGGCCGTCCGTTCAGCTCCCGGCCGGGATCGAGCGGAAGCCGGCGTTATAAGGCCTTTTTGCCGGAATGCAATGGGTCGGGTCGACGGTTTCGTACGCCTTCCAATGCCTTCGGCAGACTCGCCGGCCCGTAGCCCGCATCGGAGCGAAGCGGACATGCGGGGCGGACGTCCCCGGATTTTCGCTGCCGCTCATCCGGGCTGCGTCGCTTGACAGCGTTCCGCCGCCGGTGTCTTTCCGCGCGAATTCGTGCGGGAGGCCTTGGCGAAATGGCGGCTGCATTCGTATTTCCGGGGCAGGGCAGCCAGTCGGTCGGCATGGGCCGGGCGCTGGCGCGGGCCTTCCCCGCCGCCCGCCGCGTGTTCGATGAAGTCGATGAGGCGCTCGGAGAACGCCTCTCCGCGGTGATCTGGGAGGGCCCCGCGGAGCGGCTGACCCTTACCGAGAATGCCCAGCCGGCGCTGATGGCGGTCTCGCTGGCGGCGATGCGCGTGCTCGAAACCGAAGCCGGGATCGCGCTTTCGCGCGCCGCCGCCTATGTCGCCGGGCATTCGCTCGGCGAATATTCCGCGCTTGCGGCGGCCGGCTCGCTCTCCATCGCCGACAGCGCCCGCCTGCTGCGGATTCGCGGGCTCGCCATGCAGAAGGCGGTTCCGGTCGGGGCCGGCGCCATGGCCGCGCTGCTCGGGCTCGAGTTCGAGGCGGCCCGGGAGGTCGCCGAACAGGCGGCAGAGGGCCATGGAGCAGGCGCCGTGTGCCAGGCGGCCAACGACAACGGCGCCGGTCAGGTGGTGGTGTCGGGCGACCGGGCGGCGGTGGAGCGCGCGGTCGAACTCGCCATGGCGAAGGGAGCAAGGCGCGCGATGCTGCTGCCGGTCTCCGCCCCCTTCCATTGCGCGCTGATGGCGCCGGCGGCCGAGGCGATGGCACAGGCCCTCGCCGCGGTGACGATACGTCCGCCGGCGGTGCCGCTGGTGGCCAATGTCCCCGCCGCCGCCATCACCGATCCGGCCGAGATCGCGCGCTGCCTCGTCGCCCAGGTCACCGGCACCGTGCGCTGGCGCGAATGCGTCTCCTACATGGCCGCCCACGGGGTCGCCGATTTCTACGAAGTGGGCGCCGGCAAGGTCCTCAGCGGCCTGATCAAGCGCATCGCCGACGGCGCCACCGCGACGGCGATCGGCACGCCGGAGGAGGTGGCGGCGTTCGTCGCGGCGCGTGGGGGGTGAGCGGGGCGGGGTTGAAGCAGCGCGGGACGTGAGATTCGCAACGACGCAATATTTTGGCCCCAATCTCAAGGCTGCGTTGTGATGTGTCTACCGTCGCTCGTGCCAAAAATCGATCTACGTCTCACGCTCCCGAACCTGACGATGGGGGCAAACGATTCGCTATGTCCTACGTTGGGTCGATCGCGTTTCATGTTCTTCTTCTCGCGTTGATGATAATGGGAGTTGATATTTACGCCGAGCCCATAAAGGACACCGAAACGTCGATCGAAGTTATTTTCGAAGCAAAGGCTGATTCGCCCGCTCAAAGCGTGGAGCACCTCCCGGTCTCGCAGCGGTCGCTCGCCGCCAGCTTGAACGCTTGGCCGCAATACGCGTTTGATCCTCGCGAAATCGCAGACGAGGAGCGTCAACAAAAGGCTTGGCCCGACGGCACGGTGATCAATGGCGACGGGATCGACAAATCGCGGACCGCCTCGCTGAGCGACAGCGGCAAAAGGCGCGACAGTGAGGAGCTGAAAAACGATCCTGACAAGGAAGTTCTTCGGATCGTGCCGCCTCGCCCGAAAGACCCGGACCCGCCGCAAAGGACGAACATCGCGCCGCCGGGGCAGAGCAGCAAGCCTACGGCAAAAGAGAAGCCGAAGGAGGAGGCCGACGCGTCGACTGCCAAACGCCAGCAAATCACATGCGCCGCTAACGCCAAAACCGTCGTCCGAAACTCACAGGTGCAGAGGCGGGGACAGGTACTGGGGCAGCTGACGAAAGAGCAAGCGGACCGACTGATCCTGATCACGCAGGCCAATGCTGATATGTACATAAGCCCTGATTATGTCGACAATATCAGAGTCTATGTCCATGTCGATGGAACCCGAGACGGCGCTTGGTTGGTCGCGCTGCTTCCGCGCGGTCTAGCCGTTCAGAGCGGTGATCGGGTAGAGTTCACTCCAAGTCATTTGGACCCGTTTCGCGCCTGCCACTACATCCCCCATCTCGTGTCCAGCGTCTTATGACGGGCAAAACAAGGGCAGATTTCAGATCTTTTTCATATCCGTCGGTGCCGGATTTTTTGCGCAGCCCTTCGCCGAATACTCCTCGACCATTCTGCGCGTTTTGAGCGTGTTGCGAACGGAAGAGTCGATTGCCACCCACGCGAGGATCGTCACCGCGGCGTCACAGGGGCGGCCCATGGCCGCGTATATATTTGCCATTTCGACGAAAACCCGTTCGGCGACATCGCGAGGATTTTTTTGCAGCTCGATGGTGCTCTTGTAGTCCCCCAAGGCGTCAGCATAACGCTTCACATTGGCGAGCGCCTTGCCGCGCAGATAGCGATAGGACGCGATAGTGGGATTTTTCGCGACCAAGGCATCGGTGATCGCGATGACTTTCTCGCTGTCGCCGAGTTGGAAAAGGATTTGCGCGGCGCGGTTTTGTTCGCCTTCACCGTTGGGACAGATGGCGGCAAAAGCAAGATAGGTGTCTGCGGCGTTTCGCCCCTCATGTGCGGCGAGGAGCGCCTCGCCGAACGCGAAGACAGCCGCCTTGTCGCAGGGTTCGCGTGCGAGTCGCGCCAGACCGGAGGAGATTTTGGAGGAAGCGAGAAGCTTCGCGGGCAAGGGCGATATGCCCAGGCGCTTATACGCAGCGGAATACTGATCCTCCGGCGGCCTTATGCCGACGGCGTCCCCCACGGCGAAAACCAAACCCTTCGCGTAGTCGCCAAATTCCGGAAGGAGGGCGAAGGCCGCCACGCAGGCCACCACAACCACGAGGGCTGCGGATAGAAACGGCCGGCTGTAGGACCCCGATACGCGAACGGGCCGATCTTCGTCGTCCAACTTCATTGACGCCTCGAAACCACGTTTCCCTCAGATGCGCGTCATTGTCCAACCATCTGCCGTTTGCGATCGTGACACACGCGTCGATGTCATGGGCAGCAGCTTAAGCGTTCTTGTGCCGGCCCGTACAGTGTGTTTCGGTTCCGAATATTTTCCTCCCTTTTGGCGTCTAACCAGAGATGGGCCGTCGAACATGTCTGACGGCCAGATACGAACTTCAGCGCCCGGCCGAGGGCTGAAGCGCCCGCGGCCGGCCGATTGAACCTGTCTTCGCCACGGCGCCGCGATATGCCGCCAGGCTGCGGTCGAGCGGACCTCCCACCGACCCACTCCACGCCATCCACGCCCGCCGCGCTTGACTCCGCCCCATGGATGGCGATGCGTTCGAAGGAACGCGCTCGCGGACGCCGCCGGCTGCCGCAAACGAGGGATCACCCATGTTCGACCTGACCGACAGGACCGCGCTCGTCACCGGGGCGACCGGGGGGATCGGCGCCGCCATCGCCCGCACCATGCATGCCAAGGGCGCCGTGATCGCGATTTCCGGCCGCCGCGGCGACATGCTCGATGCGCTGGCGGGGCAACTGGCCGGGCGCGTCCATGTGTTGCCCTGCGACATCGCCGACAAGGCCGACGTCGAGGCTCTGGTCCCGGCCGCCGAGCAGGCGATGGGGCACCTCGACATTCTCGTCAACAATGCCGGCATCACCCGCGACCAGATTTTCATGCGCATGAAGGACGAGGACTGGGACCAGGTGCTCGCGGTCGACCTCACGGCGGCGTTCCGGCTCGCCCGGGCGGCGGTGCGCGGCATGATGCTGCGCCGGTTCGGCCGCATCATCGGCATCGCCTCGGTGGTCGGCGTCACCGGAAATGCCGGCCAGGCGAATTATGCCGCCGCCAAGGCCGGCATGATCGCCATGACGAAGTCGCTCGCCCAGGAGGTCGCCTCGCGCGGCGTGACCGTCAACGCCATTGCGCCCGGCTTCATCGAGACCGCCATGACCGATGCGCTGACCGACAAGCAGAAAGAATCGATCCTGGCGCGGGTGCCGGCGGGCCGGCTCGGCGAGCCCGACGACATCGCTGCGGGGGCGCTCTATCTCGCCTCCAATGAGGGCGCCTATGTCACCGGCCAAACCCTCCATATCAACGGCGGAATGGCAATGATCTGAGGGCTTTGCGGCGTCGGCCGCAGGGGCTTTGGGCGCCGGCTCCGGCCTGCTGGTCAAGCCAATTGAAGTATGGTAACCCCCCGAGTGGCTGGACGACACGCTGGTGTAGGGGGCTCGAGTCGTTGCATAACCCCGTGGCTGGAATTGTCCTTCTGCCGTCGACCGCGACGGGCCGATCGGCCGCGCAGTGATCGGCCGCACCATGACGATCGCGAGGTCGCTTGATCGCGAGGTCGCTTGGCGGGTTGAGCCAATTCGAGAGGCGCACGAGGTTTGAACGATGAGTGACATTGGCGAGCGGGTGAAGAAGATCGTCGTGGAACATCTGGGCGTCGAGCCCGACAAGGTCACGGAGGCTGCGAGCTTCATCGATGATCTCGGCGCCGACAGCCTCGATACGGTCGAACTCGTGATGGCGTTCGAAGAGGAATTCGGCTGCGAGATTCCCGACGACGCCGCGGAAACGATTCTCACCGTCGGCGATGCGGTGAAGTTTCTCGAAAAGAACGCCAAGAGCTGATCGAGCGCTGATCGAGCGCTGATCGAGCGCGGGTCAGGAGCTGACCACGCCGCCGAGACCCGCCCGGCACGGCTGCGGCCGCGACCGGGCATGCGGCCGTCCCATTCCGCAGGCATTGCGAAAGCAGCCGGTCCGGCTAAATGTAGCCGGCGGGGTCGGCATGCAGGCATGACATGAGACGTGTGGTGGTAACCGGAATGGGGATGGTCACGCCGCTCGGCTGCGGCGTCGAGGCGACATGGCGGCGGCTCCTCGCCGGCGACAGTGCGGCGCGCCGGGTCGAGACGTTCGACGTATCCGACCTGCCGTGCAAGATCGCCTGCCCGATTCCGCGCGGCGACGGCACCGACGGCACCTACAATCCCGACCAGTGGCAGGAGCCCAAGGAGCAGCGCAAGGTCGATGAATTCATCACCTTCGCCATGTGCGCCGCGACCCAGGCGATCGCCGATGCCGGCTGCGAGCCCAAGACTTATGACGAGCAGGTCACCACCGGCGTGATGATCGGCTCGGGCATCGGCGGCATCGAGGGCATTGCCGAGACCGCGATCATCCTGAAGGAAAAAGGCCCGCGCCGGGTGTCGCCGTTCTTCATCCCGGGGCGGTTGATCAACCTCGCCTCCGGCTATGTCTCGATCGCCCACGGCCTCAAGGGTCCCAATCACGCCGTCGTCACCGCCTGCTCCACCGGCGCGCATGCGATCGGCGATGCCGGACGGCTGATCGCCCTCGGCGATGCCGACGTCATGGTGGCGGGCGGTGCAGAGTCCCCGCTCAACCGGCTTTCGATCGCCGGCTTCTCGTCGTGCCGCGCGTTGTCCACCGGCTTCAATGACGACCCGGTGCGGGCGTCGCGGCCCTATGACAGGGATCGCGACGGCTTCGTGATGGGCGAAGGCGCCGGCGTGGTGGTGCTGGAAGACCTCGCCCATGCCCGCGCGCGGGGGGCGAAGATCCATGCCGAGCTGATCGGCTACGGCATGTCCGGCGACGCCTACCACATCACCGCGCCCGCCGAGGACGGCGACGGCGCCTTGCGCTGCATGAGCGCCGCGATCAAGCGCGCCGGCATCAGCCCCGCCGAGATCGACTACATCAATGCGCACGGCACCTCGACGCCGCTCGGCGACGAGATCGAGCTCAATGCGGTGCACAGGCTGGTCGGCAATGCCGCCGGCCGAATCGCCATGTCCTCGACCAAATCCTCGATCGGACACCTGCTCGGCGCCGCCGGCGCGGTCGAATCGATTTTTTCGATCCTGGCCATGCGGGATGGCATGGTGCCGCCCACGCTCAACCTCGACAATCCCTCGGTCGAGACCGCGATCGACCTCGTGCCTCATGCCGCCAAGCCGCGCCACGTCGACGTGGTGCTGTCGAACTCGTTCGGGTTCGGCGGCACCAATGCCTCGCTGGTGTTCCGCCGCTACGCCGATTGAGGGCGGACGATGCAGCCGGCGGCTGTGCCTAAATCATTCGACGACCGACAAAAGGCCACAATGCTGCGGAGGTTAGTGTGGTAGCCTGTCACATGGTTTGACCGATATCGCTTTGATCGACATCGCAACGAGTTGGATCTATGGCCGAGAGCACTGACCAGATTTTCGATCCGTTGGCGGCGCGCAGGACGGCGTCGACCAGTTCGGCGGCGTCCGCGTCCGCCAGGCGCGGCGACCCCCGGCGAATCACCCCGCGCAGCCCGCGCGCCGCGCTCGAGCCCGAACGGGTCCCGACGCCGAAGTGGTCGAAAAGCGCGCGGCATCCCCTGGTGATCGCGGGCAATGCCGTCTTCACCGTGCTGATCCTGGTGGCGATCATCATCGCCGGCGGTTTCGCCCTGGGCAAGCATCGATTCGAAGAGCCGGGTCCGCTGGCGGAGGACAAGGTCGTCAACATCCCGCCCCGCTCCGGCATCCGCGACATCGCCGATCTCCTGGTCAAGGAAGGCGTCATCGACCATTACCTGACCTTCATCGCCGGCTCGCTGCTCGCCAAGACGCATGACGAGCTGCGATTCGGCGAATACCAGTTCGCCAAGCAGGCGAGCCTGCACGACGTCCTCAACACTCTCGTCAGCAACAAGGTGGTGCAGCATCAGGTCACCGTCGCCGAGGGCCTCACCTCCGAGCAGATCGTGCAGCGCCTGCTGGAAGCCGACATGCTCGCCGGCAACATCCGCGAGATTCCGCGCGAGGGATCGCTGCTGCCGGAGAGCTATCGCTTTCCCCGCGGCACGCCGCGCGATCAGGTGATCCAGCGCATGCAGGCGGCCCAAAAGCGCATCACCCAGGAGGTCTGGGATCACCGTGCGCCCGACCTGCCGCTGCGCACGCAAGAGCAACTGGTGACGCTCGCCTCGATCGTCGAGAAGGAGACCGGCCGCGCCGACGAGCGCTCCAGGGTCGCGGCCGTGTTCGTCAACCGGCTCAAGGCGCGCATGAAGCTGCAATCCGACCCGACCATCATCTACGGGCTGGTCGGCGGCAAGGGTACCCTCGGCCGGCCGATCCTGCGCAGCGAGATCGAGCAGCCGACGCCCTACAATACCTACGTCATCGAGGGACTGCCGCCGGGCCCGATCGCCAATCCGGGGCGCGCGGCGCTCGAAGCCGTGGCCAATCCGGCCCGCACCAAGGAGCTCTATTTCGTCGCCGACGGCACCGGCGGGCACTCGTTCTCCGAATCGCTCGACCAGCACCAAAGGAACGTCTCGAGGCTGCGAGCGCTGGAACAGCAGCAGCGCGACGGCGCCACGGCGGCCGTCGCGACTGACCCGGTTGCAGCGGCGCCCGCCGCGGCCGCCCCGGCTCCTGCCGCCCGTCGCGCTACGCGTCAACCGCCGGCGCCCCGGTAGCGCAGGACACCCGCCACCGCGTCGCCACCGCGGGGTGCAAGTCCGCCCTGCGTCCTCCCCTGCCGCATCTTTTCGTCCCGCCTCCGCACGGCCACGTGATCGTGCCGAGGAAGGAGAGGGGTTGACACGCAGTGAGTGACGAATTATACAATTCGTCACTGTTCACAATCTACTGAAGACGCGAGTCTGCATCCGTGAACCCGCAGGTCCGAACCAATCCCGACGACACCCGCGCGCGGATCATGGAGACCGCGGAGGCTTTGTTCCGCCGGCTTGGATTTGCCAAGACGGCGGTCGCCGACATTGCCGCCGAACTCAAGATGTCGCCGGCCAATTTCTATCGCTTTTTTCCGTCCAAGAACGCGATTGTCGAGGCGATCTGCCGGCGGTGCCTGTCCGAAGTCGAGGAGAAGGCGTGGGCGGTTGCGCGCTCGAAGGGGCCGGCGCCCGAGCGGATGGAACGATTGTTCCTCGAGATCCTGGCCTACCACAAGGAAAACCTGCTCATCGAGCATCGCGTCAACGAGATCGTCGTGTTCGCGATCGAGCACATGTGGGAGACCATTCGCGCCCACAAGGATATCACGCGAAACATCATCGAATTGATCTTGCGCGACGGCATCGAAGCCGGCGCGTTCGAACCGGTCGACCCACGTGCCACGGCGGAAGTGATCTTCCGTTCGATGATGTGCTTCTGCCATCCGATGCTGGTGAGCGAAAGCCTCGAACAGGGGCATGATGTCGAGGCCGAGGCACGCGCCTCGATCCGCTTCCTCCTCCGCGCCGTTACCCCCCGCCGGTGATCCCATGGTGATGATCCGGCGAGGCCCAAATGCGTCCGCAATGTGACGAAATACGAAATATGTCAGTCGTCACGCATCAAACCAGGAGCGCCGTCATGTCTTCCGCCTCGAAGTCAACGCTCGGAGCCCTTGCCGCCCTTGCCCTGCTGCCCCTGCTGGCGGCGTGCCAGGATCAGGCGGCATCCGCCATCGCCAAGCCGGAGCGCCCGGTGCAGGTTCACAGGGTCGAGTTCCAGTCGGACAGCGCGAGCCGCGAATTCGTCGGCGTGGTGCGCGCCCGCTACGAGACCGATCTCGGCTTCCGCGTCGCCGGCAAGATCACCGAGCGCATCGTCGATGTCGGCGACACCGTTCACGCCGGCGACCTCATCGCCAGGCTCGAGCCGAAGGACCTTCAGCTTCAGGTCGCGAGCGCCGAAGCGGAAATTTCGGCAGCCACTTCCAACTTCGCTCAAGCCTCCTCCGACGAAGAGCGTTACACGGCGCTGAAGGCCCGTGGCTTCGCCGCGGTCGCGGACTTCGAGCGCAAGAAGGCGGCGAAAGACGAGGCCGAAGGCCGGCTCGAGCGGGCACGGCGCGCGCTCGATCTCGCCCGCAATCAGCTCGCCTATGCCGACCTCAAGGCGAACGCCGACGGCGTGATCACGGCAACGCTTGCAGAGCCGGGCCAGGTCGTCGCCATCGGCCAGGCGGTGGCGCGCCTTGCCCAGCACGGCGAGATGGAGGCGCTGGTCGCGCTGCCGGAGACCTGGCTCGGCGAGACGCGCGCATCGCAGGCGACGATGCGGCTGTGGTCGGGTCCGAAACGCCGTTTCAGCGTGCGACTACGCGAACTGTCGCCCCAAGCGGACCCAATGACCCGCACCTATGCTGCCCGCTTCACCATCGAAAACCCCGACGACGCCGTTGCGCTCGGCATGACCGCCACGGTGACGCTGTCGCACGGCGAGGAGACGGCGGTGGCGAAGCTCCCGCTCGCCGCGGTGCTCGACCGCGGGACCGGCCCGTCCGTCTACGTGGTCGGCAAGTCGGACGCGCTCGAGTTGCGCCCGGTGACGGTCGCCTCGTTCACCGCGAACACCGCGCTGGTGACCTCGGGGCTCGGGGCCGGCGAGCGCGTGGTCACCCTCGGGGTGCAGACGCTCTCCGCCGGCCAGCGGGTGCGCCCGATCGGCGAACATTGACGGGGGCCGGAGCCATGATGCGCTTCAATCTCTCCGAATGGGCGATCACGCACCGCGCGCTCGTGCTGTTCATGATCCTGATCCTCGGTGGGGCCGGAGCCTACTCCTATTTCAACCTCGGCCGCGCCGAAGACCCTTCCTTCACCATCAAGACCATGGTGGTCAACGTCGCGTGGCCGGGCGCGACCGCGACCGAGATGCAGGCCCAGGTCGCCGACGTGATCGAGAAGAAGCTGCAGGAGCTTCCCTATCTCGACCGGGTGGAGACCTATTCCCAGCCCGGCGTGTGCTTCGTTCAGATCTTCCTGATCGACCGGACGCCGCCGGCCATGGTGAAGGAATTGTGGTACCAGGTCCGCAAGCGGGTCGGCGACATCAAGGGCGACCTGCCGGCCGGCGTCATCGGGCCGAATTTCAACGACGAATACGGCGACGTCTATTCCGCGATCTACATGTTGAGCGCCGACGGCTTGAGCCTCGCGGAGCTCAAGACGCGCGCCGAAGACATTCGCCAACGGCTGCTGCGTGTTCCCAATGTCAACAAGGTCGACATGATCGGAGAGCAGCCGCAGAAGATCTTCATCGAGCTCAACCATGCGAAGCTCGCGACGCTCGGCATCACGCCGCAGCAGATCTTCGACAGCGTCGCCAAGCAGAACGCCGTCACCTCGGGCGGCTCGGTGGACACTTCGGCGGACCGGATCAATCTGCGCGTCACCGGCGCGTTTTCCGGCGCCGACGCCATCGCGGCAGTCCCGGTGCAAGGCGGCGGCGGCAACTTCCGGCTCGGCGACATCGCGACGGTGACTCGCGGCTATCAGGACCCGCCGAGCTTCATCGTCCGTGAAGGCGGCGTGCCGGCGCTCGGCCTCGGCGTCTCGATGCAGGATGGTTCGAATATCATCAAGCTCGGCGAGGATCTCAGAGCTGCCATGGACGGGATCATCGCCGAGCTTCCGGTCGGCATCGAGGTGACCCAGATCGCCGACCAATCGACCATCGTCGAGCACTCGGTTGCCGAATTCCTCGAGACGTTCTTCGAGGCGCTCGGCATCGTCCTCCTGGTGAGCTTCATCTCGCTCGGTTGGCGGGCCGGCATCGTGGTCGCGCTGTGCGTGCCGCTGGTGCTCGCGATCGTGCTCACCATCATGTATGCCGCCGGCATCGACCTGCACCGCATCACCCTCGGCGCGCTGATCATCGCGCTCGGGCTTCTGGTCGACGACGCCATCATCGCCATCGAGATGATGGTGGTGAAGATGGAGCAGGGCTGGGATCGCGCCCGCGCCGCGACTTTCGCCTGGACCTCGACCGCGTTCCCGATGCTGACCGGCACACTCGTGACGGCCTCGGGCTTCCTCCCCGTCGGCTTTGCCAAGTCGAGCGCGGGCGAATATGCCGGCGGCATCTTTTGGATCGTCGGCCTTGCCTTGCTCGCCTCGTGGATCGTGGCGGTGCTGTTCACGCCGTATCTCGGCCTGATGCTGCTGCCCGATATCGCGAAGCACGGCCCTCACGGTGATCCCGACGCCATCTACGACACCCGCATCTACCGGGCGCTTCGGCGGATGGTCGAGAGCGCGTTGCGCTGGCGCAAGACCGTCGTCGCGGTCACGGTCACGATGTTCGTCGTGGCGCTCGCCGGCTTCGGCCTCGTCCAGCAGCAATTCTTTCCGACCTCGACGCGCACCGAGTTGTTCTTCGAGCTGCGGCTGCCCGAAGGCACCGCCATCGGCGTCACCGACGCGGCGGCCAAGAAGGCCGAGCGGCTGCTCGTCGGCGACAGCGACATCGTGACTTAGACCTCTTACGTCGGGCAGGGCTCGCCGCGTTTCTGGCTCGGGCTCAATCCGGTGCTCCCCAACCCGAACTTCGCCCAGATCGTCATCGTGACGAAGGACCTCGAGGCCCGCGAGCGCGTGAAGGCGCGGCTCGAGCGCGCGCTCGCCGACGGCGCCGTGCCGGAGGCGCGGGCGCGGGTCGACCGCTTCTCGTTCGGTCCGCCGGTCGGCTTCCCCGTGCAGTTTCGCGTGATCGGCCCCGATCCGCTGAAGGTTCGCACCATTGCCGATGAGGTGCGGACCGTGATGGTGGAAAACCCGAAGATCATCGATCCGCACCTCAATTGGGGCGAGGAGGTCAAGTCGATTCGCCTCGAGGTCGACCAGGACCGCGCTCGCGCGCTCGGCCTCACGCCGCAGGACGTCTCGCAGATGCTGCAGACGCTGCTGTCGGGCTACGTGGTGACGCAATACCGTGAAGGCATCGAGCACATCGACGTGGTGGCCCGCGCGGTTCCGTCGGAGCGGCTCGAGCTCGACCGGCTGCCTTCGCTCACCATCGCAACGCGCAACGGCGTCGCGGTGCCGCTGTCGCAGATCGCGCGGCTCAAATACGAGTTCGAGGAGCCGATCCTGTGGCGGCGCAACCGCGACATAGCGCTCACCGTGCGCGGCGACGTCATCGATCACGTGCAGGCTCCCGACGTCACCACCGAGGTGCTGCCGAAGCTCAAGGCAATCAAGGCCGCGCTGCCTTACGGCTATCGCATCGAGACCGGCGGTGCCATCGAGGAGAGCGCCAAGGCGAACGGCGCGCTCGCGGTGGTGTTCCCGGTGATGGCGATCGCGATGCTGACGCTGCTGATGGTGCAGCTCCAGAGCTTCTCGCGGCTCGCGTTGGTGTTCGTGACGGCGCCGCTCGGCTTGATCGGCGCGACCGGTGCTTTGTTGATCTCGAACCGGCCATTCGGCTTCGTCGCGCTGCTCGGCCTGATCGCGCTCGCCGGCATGATCATGCGCAATACCGTGATCCTGGTCGACCAGATCGACCGCGATATCGTCGCCGGCCATGGTCGGTACCGCGCCATCGTCGATGCAACCATCCGCCGCGCCAGGCCGGTGGCGTTGACGGCGCTCGCCGCCATCCTCGGCATGATTCCGCTGGCGGGCAACATCTTCTGGGGTCCGATGGCGATCACCATCATGGGCGGCCTGTTGGTGGCGACGGTGCTCACCCTGGTGGTCGTGCCGGCGCTCTACGCGCTGTGGTTCAGGGTAGGAGTCGACGAGCTCTCGGATGCACCCGTGGTTTCCTTTCGGACGCGGCCGCCGGGCCGGGACTATGTCCCGGTCGGGATCGCCGCCGAGTAGCGGATTGGTCGAGAAAGCGGCGCCGACGAGCGCCCCGAAACAAGGAGAACCCATGAATCATTGGCATCGCGAACCGACCATCACCGAAATCTTGTCGGACTCCATCGTCAGGTCGCTCATGCAGGCCGACGGCGTCGATCCAGACGAGCTCGAAGCTACGCTGAAGCATATGGCCGGCGCGCAAACCACGGACCGGTGGAGGCGGTTTCGCGTGGGTTGTACGTCTCCCGACAAGATCGGACAGGAATGCCCGTGACCGGCCCAGCGCGGCGGGCACCTGCGGTTGCGCGTGCGGCGAAGGCGTGCGGCGGCGTTTCCGGGTCCAATACCGGCGCAACAGCCGCGACCGGGCGTAGATCGGCCCAGGCGCCGGTATTCGAGAGCGAACAGCGGCGCCCGACGCGATGCCGCTATTTCGCCCGCGACGCCGCCGAGGGGCCGCTGAAAAACCGGAAGAAACGCGAGTCCGGCAGCAGCACCAGCCGCGTGTTGTCAGGTCGCAGTGCGGCTTCGTAGGCCTGCATGGAGCGATAAAACGCGTAGAACTCCGGGTCCTTTCCGTAGGCCTCGGCGAAGATTCGGGCCCGGGTGGCATCGCCGTCGCCGCGCGCCTGCTCGCCCCGCTGCGTCGCGTCGGCGACCAGCACGGTGACGTCGCGATCGGCGCGCGCGCGAATCTCCTGGCTCTTCTCGTTGCCCTGGGCGCGGAAC
>DASYNT010000009.1:0-2226 GCA_036008405.1 Xanthobacteraceae bacterium | reverse complement strand
CGCCAATACCGGCCAGTCCTCCGGCCCGCTGGAGGTCGACCGGCCGTGGGATTCACACACCGACGACCAACTCGGTCTGATGGATCGCCTGGGCATCGACAAGTTCATGGTGATGGGCTTCTGCATTGGCGGACCTTTCATCTGGAACCTGTTGAAGCGAGCACCTGATCGCGTGGTCGCGGCAGTGCTGGCGCAGCCGAGCGGTTGGCGTCCGGAGATGCCCACCCTCCTGTATGACGGCAGCATGACCGGCTGGGGTCCGGAGCTGATAAAGCGCCGGCCCGACATCACGATGGACATGGTCGAGAAATATCTGACCAGGATGTATCGCACCAACCCCGACTTCGTCTTCACCGTGACACGCGATTTCGTGCGCAACTGCCGAACGCCCGTGCTGATCTTGCCGGACGATGTGCCGGCGCATCCCTACGCCGTCGCCATGGAGACCGCGATGCTCGCGCCGAATGCCGAAGTCAGTGTGTTCCCGTGGAAGGAGCCCAAAGAGCGGATTCCACTGGCGGTGCGCCAGATCCGTTCCTTCCTCCGCGCGCATCGGCCCGCTTCGGCTTAATCACGGCGTCAGGTCGTGGCGGCGCAATAAGTGGAGCGCATTGCGCCGCCCATCCACGCCTTGCTTGGCCGTCGTCATTTCGGCAGAGCGGTGACGCTCGCCGCGACGGTGCCGTTCACTTCCATCACCAGCCGCAAGATGACGGCGTCGAATTCGATGCTGGCGAGCCGCAGGTCCGATATGGCGGCGTCGACCCGGACGCCCGGCTCCTGGCGGGTGAACGCGTCGACGGCGGCCGCGATGCTGTCCCGCGCGCCCGCGGCGAACGGCTTGAGGTCGATCACAGCCTTTTCGGCGAGCGTCGTCTGCAGATAGGGCAGCGCGGCACGCGCCGCCGCGCTGACAAGTCCCATCGCGGCCTCCGACTCGACGTCGATCGCGATGTCGGTCAGGCGCAGGATCTGGTTGTCGCGGTCGAGCGTGGCGCGGCCCCGCACGAAGACGTCGGCGAGCGCCCCGAAGTGGAACCAGCTCGTCTCGCGCGCCCTCACCTTGAGGACAATGAGCAGGCGATCGCCGGCGCCCTGGACGGTCGCGGCCTCGATGGTCGCCGCGATCGGGCCCGAGCCGTCGTCCGGAAAGCTCCTGCCCTTGATCTGCGCCTGAAGCAGGCGGGTGACCTCCGTGAACGGCACGTCGATCGCGAGCCCGATGGAGACGCGGCCGCGATCGACCTGCGGCACGATATCGACCTGGGCCGGGAACGGGCAATTCGGCTTGGTCTCGCCCGGGATCACCCGGGTCTCGGCCTGCACGCCGAGCACCAGGTTCACCGCCTGGGGCTCGATGCGGGGATGCGCCGCAAAGGCCCGCACCGGGCGCATCTCGAGCCACAGGTCGGGCAGGCCGGCGGCCGTCTTCTTGAGCGAGATCGACCGGCACAACTTGGCCCACTCGCGCCGCGCCGCCTGTTCGATCGAGGGATCGTTGCGGATTCGCGTCCCCAGCGCGGCGACGTTCTCGGCGACCGCGCGATCGACCAGCGGCTTCACCTCCTTGGCGACGTTGAACACGCTGCCGGAGATCGGCAGCGAGACCTCCTGGATCGTCACCTGGGAGGTGAGGTTCGGCTCCAGCCGCCAGCCCGGCGTCAGGCTCGGCCGCGACAGCACGGCGACATTTCCGCGCAGCTCCGCCTTCTGGTCGAACGTCTTGCCGGCGAGACTCTGCACCGCATTGCCGACGTCGGCGCCGGCGAAGCCCGCGATGCGACCGGTGATATTGCCGACCTGGGCCCCGACCTGGGCGCCGACCTGCCCGGTGAGCCGAAACGTCCCGTTGAGCGCGGTCGAGACCGTCATGGTGTCGGAACGCCCGCTGACGCCGAGCGGACCCCGCGTCATGGTCCAGCCGATCTCGGCCTTCGACAACAGCGAGGAGACCGGGTTGTCGCGCTTGCCGGCGAGGTCGCGGGGCGCCACCGCCTCCAAGGCCTCCCGAATGGCGATGTCGGAGACGGCGATCGGGGCGATCAGGAACGAGCTCGTCGTCATCGGGGCAAGCGGCGGCGACGTCACCACGGCAGGCGCGCTCGGGGGCTCCGGCGGCCACAGCGTGTCCATGACCCGCAACGCGATCGTGAAAAAAAACGCAAAGATGGCAACGCCAACGACGATGTTACGCATTCCCGGCCCTGGTTGCGGCAGCCCGATTTA
>DASYNT010000008.1:0-18776 GCA_036008405.1 Xanthobacteraceae bacterium | reverse complement strand
GTCGAGCTGGTGCTTCGCCCGCGTCATGGCCACGTATAGCAAACGGCGCTCCTCTTCGATCTCCTCGGTTTCGCCGGCCGCGAGGTCGGACGGGATGCAGCCGTCGACGGCGTTGAGCAGGAATACCGACGACCACTCCTGCCCCTTCGCGGAATGGATGGTCGACAGGATCAGATAGTCCTCGTCGCGGTGGGGCGGGCCGGCCTCGTCGCTGGTGGCGTCGGGCGGGTCGAGGGTCAGCTCGGTGAGGAAGCGTTCCCGGCTCGGATAGCCGGCGGCGATCTGCTCGAGCTGCACCAGGTCGGCCTTGCGCGCCGGGGCGTCGTCATGGATGCGTTCGAGGTGCGGCTCGTACCAGCGCCGTACCGCCTCGATTTCGGCGGGCCAGCCGGCAAGCCGCAGCGACAGAGCGCGTATCGTGTCCGCAAGCGCCGGCCATTCCGCCCTGGCGCCGGCGGGCGCGCGCAACTCGGAGAGAGCGGCGACGGTGCTTGCGGTCTGGTCCAGGATGTGGCCGGCGTTGGCGGGTCCGACGCCTGGCAACAGCTGGAGCACGCGGAACCCGGCGACGCGGTCGCGCGGGTTTTCCGCCCAGCGCAGGCAGGCGAGCAGGTCCTTCACGTGGGTGCTGTCGAGGAACTTGAGGCCGCCGAACTTGACGAAGGGAATGCCGCGCACCGCAAGCTCGATCTCCAGCGCCGCGCTGTGGTGGGAGGCGCGGAACAGCACCGCCTGGGCCCTCAGCACCATGCCGCCTTCGCGATTTTCCAGCACGCGCGCGGCGACGTAGCGCGCCTGATCCATCTCGTCGGCGACGGTGACGAGGCGGGGACGCTCGCCCGACCGGCGTTCCGACCACAGGTTCTTGGTGAAGCGTTCCGCCGCCAGCGAGATCACCGCGTTGGAAGCGGCGAGAATCGGCTCGCTCGAGCGGTAATTGCGCTCCAGGGTCACCACCGCGGCGGGCCGCCGGAACTGCCCGGGGAATTCGAGGATGTTGCGGACGGTGGCGGCGCGGAACGAATAGATCGACTGCGCGTCGTCGCCGACCACGGTCAGTCCGTGCCCGTCCGGCTTGAGCTTGAGCAGGATCGAGGCCTGGAGCCGGTTGGTGTCCTGATACTCGTCGACCAGCACGTGATCGAACCGGCGGGCGACGTCGGCGGCGATCGCGGGCTCGCACATCATCTGGGCCCAGTAGAGCAGGAGATCGTCGTAGTCGAGCACGTGCTGGCGCTGCTTGGCATCGAGATAGGCCGCAAACAGCGCCCGCAGCTCGTCTTCCCAGGCGCAGCACCACGGGAATGATCTCGCCAGCACCGCCTCCAGCTCCTGCTCGGCATTGACGGCGCGGGAGTAGATGGCGAGGCAGGTCGCCTTGGTCGGAAACCGGCTCTCCTTGGCCGAGAGACCGAGATCGTGGCGGACCAAATTCATCAGGTCGGCGGAATCCTCGCGGTCATGGATGGTGAAGGCCGGCTCCAGTCCGATCCTGGGCGCATATTCGCGCAGCAGCCGCGCGCCGATGGCGTGGAAGGTGCCGGCCCAGGTCAACGCGCCGGTGAGCGCGCCGATGAGCGCGTCGGTCAGACCTCCGCCCAGCGTTCCGCCCGCCGGCCGGTTCGCGCCGAAGGCCTCCTGGCCGATCCGCTGCACCCGCCGTGTCATCTCGACGGCGGCGCGCCGCGAAAACGTCATCAAAAGAATACGGCGGGGATCGACGCCGCTGGCGGCCAGATGCACCACGCGGTGGGCCAGCGTGGTGGTCTTGCCCGATCCCGCCCCCGCGATCACCAGGAGGGCGGGGGCGGCCTCGGCCGCCGGTTCGCAGACGCCGTGCTCGCCAACGCCGTGCTCGACGGCGCGGCGCTGGTCGGGGTTGAGCTTGTCGAGATAAGCCGACATTGGCACGGGCGAATCGCTTTGCTGGAGGCAAAGCAAGACGAACCATGTTCGGTCTTCGTTCGCAACAGCGGCAGCCGTGGCGGCCGCCACTCCTCCCCGAAGTCTCGTCGCCATCCAGACTTGACGCGTGCTACGCCAACATCGTGTTTGCCCAGAAATCCTTAGCGCCCCAGTAGGGTCTAAGCACGTCAGCGAGCCTTTCGCTCAGCGACGGACAAGCGAGTTGTGGAAACACCACACCAAACGCCGCTTTCACTGCGCTTACCGCTGAAGAGTGGCGATCTGGTCCGGGCACGTCAGTCAGCAACGCTTCGGTCGCCGTAACGAGGTCGCCCAAGCAATGGATTCTCGCGAAAACAGCATCATCATACCGAAGAAGCTTGTGCCGCCGCTGCACCTCATTCGAAAGACGGAAGGCAATCAGGAACACGTGCCAAGCATCGAGGCTGCGTTGCATTCGTTCGCCAATCTCGACCAGCAAATATCCGCAGGTGGAGCATTGTGCTCGTTGCGCAAGAATATCCCTCGCGGATTGCTCAGACGTGCAACCGCAAGTGGGACAACATACCGATGCCGGGTCTTGGAACCTCAATTTGCGACAGCCTCAAGGAACCACCGAGCTGTAAGATAGTACATTATGCCAGCGGTTGCTCGCGGATTTCGCTTCGCCCATCTGGCTGCTAGTCCTACAAATGATGGAAGAGCCATAATGGGAAAGTCACAAATCATCCACACCGACGGCGAGGATCTCGTCGTCATCGCACACAGCGACTATGAGGCTTTGCTTGCACGCGCGGGCGACGCAGCGAGCGAGGACGCGATGACCGCGCGCGTCGTTGAAGCGACCAACGCGAAAATCGCCCGCGGCGAGGATGTAGCGCTCCCAACCGCTGTCTGGGCTGCCATCGAGAGGGGCGAGCACCCGGTTCGCGCGATACGCAAATACCGCGGGCTCACGCAGATCGAGGTGGCCGAGAAAGCCGGCCTGCGCCAGGGCTATATTGCGGACATCGAAGCCGGCAAGAAGACCGGCTCCGCCACCTCGCTGAAAGCCATTGCAGCCGCACTCGGCGTGCCGCTCGATGTGATCGTGGGATGACACGGGTTAGCGGCTTCTCAGGCCAACAGGCCGTATCCGCATCCGCTGCCGCGATGCATTGTGCAATGCGACGCTGCCTCGCCCATTCAGAATTCCACGTCGAGCTCCATCATTTCGTCGGGCTCGGTCAGCGCGGCGGCGGTCCATTCCTTCATCTCGGGCATCGCCATGATGGTTGCGCAATAGGCGGCGCATTCGCTGTCGAGCTTCACGTCATAGGTGAGGAAGCGGGTGCAGACCGGTGCGTACATTGCGTCCGCCATGGAGGGCGAAGCCCCGAACAGGAACGGCCCGCCGGAGGCGGCGAGGCATTCCCGCCAGATCGTGGTGATGCGGTCGATGTCTGCCTGCGCCCCGGCCCACACCTTGAAGCCGGGATAGTGCCCCTTGATGTTCATGGGCAGCGCCGACCGCAGGTTGGAAAAGCCGGAATGCATCTCGCCGGACACCGAGCGGCAGCGGGCGCGATCGGCGGTGTCGCGCGGCAGCAGGCCCGATTGCGGATAAAGCTCGTTGAGGTATTCGGCGATGGCGAGCGTGTCCCACACCTTGATCGCGCCGGTGGTCAGGCACGGCACCAGGAACGAGGGCGACAGCAGCAGCAGCTCGGCCCGGGTCGAGGGATCGTCGGCGCCTGCCATCTGCTCGTCGAATTCGAGGCCCGCGATCTTGCACAGCAGCCAGCCGCGCAGGGACCAGGAGCCGTAATTCTTGCTCGCTATCGTCAGCTTGGCCTCGGCCATCCTATCCCCCGTCGGCCCGGCGCCCTATCTGCCGAGTCGCGTTATCATAGAGTTATCAGCGGCTTACGCAACATCTTTGCGTTTTGCCTCGCGCCCATCCCGGCGCCCGCGACCGTTTTGATACCGCCATTGTGACAACGATGTGCAAATTCTTGTCGCACTGCAACAAGAATTACACTAGCGTTGCCGCCGCGGGCAATCGGATGTGGTGGCTGCCGGACCATCCCATCCAAGGGGTCAAGAGCAGGGAATGCTTTATCTCGCCTACCAGGCACATTCCGACTTTATGGTTCCGGTGCGCACATTGGCAGATCTCGCCATCAAGGCGATGGCGCCTGCCCAATCGGCCGGGGCCACCGCGTTCACGCGCAACCTCACCGCCGCCTATGAGCTGATCGCACGCGCCGGCCTCAGCCACGACCGGCCGCCCTTTGGCATCAACAGCGTGATGGTGGGTAACGAGGAAGTTGCGGTGCATGAAGAGGCGACGCGCGTCACTGCGTTCGGAACGCTGCTGCACTTCAAGAAAACCATCGATGCCGCGCAGCCGCGCGTGCTGCTGGTGGCGCCGCTGTCGGGACATTTCGCGACGCTGTTGCGCGCCACCGTGCGCACGCTGCTCGCCGATCACGACGTCTACGTCACCGACTGGCACAATGTCCGCGACGTCCCGCGGTCGGCCGGCCGGTTCGGCTTCGACGAATACATCCAGCACGTCGTCGATTTTCTCGAGACCATCGGGCCGGGCGCCCATGTGGTTGCGGTGTGCCAGCCCTGCGTCGCCGTTCTCGTCGCTGCCGCGGTGATGGCGCAGGACGCCAATCCGGCGCAGCCGCGCAGCATGACCCTGATGGCGGGGCCGATCGACACCAGGGTCAATCCCACCAAGGTCAACGAACTCGCGAACTCCAAGCCGATGGAATGGTTCGAGCAGAACCTGATCGCCAGCGTCCCGATGCGCTATCCCGGCGCCTTCCGCCGGGTCTATCCGGGCTTCGTCCAGCTCGCCGCCTTCATGGCCATGAACATCGAGCGCCACATCAAGGCCCACCGCGACCTCTATGACCATCTCGCCAATGGCGACCTCGAGAAGGCCAACGTCACCAAGGCGTTCTATGACGAGTATTTCGCGGTGCTCGATCTCGCCGCCGAATTCTATCTGGAGACCGTGCGGCTGGTGTTCCAGGAGAACGCGTTGCCGCTGGGCAAGCTGACCTGGAACGGCGTGCCGGTGGAGCCGCGCGCCATCCGTCGCACCATGCTGCTCACCGTCGAGGGCGAGCGCGACGACATCTGCGCCGTCGGCCAGACGCTTGCCGCCCACGATCTCTGCAGCGGCCTGCGGCCCTATCTCAAGCGCCACCACATGCAGGCGGGGGTCGGCCATTACGGCGTGTTCAGCGGCAACCGCTGGACCAACCAGATCTATCCCATCCTCAAGAACGTCATCCTCTCCAGCGAGTGAAGCTTCGGTCGGACTGGCACACTCATTCGAGCAAGCAAATGCGGTGAACGGCCCGACATGGGCGGCGCAAGCGCCTACCCACGACGCTGAAGCCGGGCGAATGCATCGTCACGGTCGAACAGAGTCGGTCCGCGGCCGAGGTGCGCGCGCTCGATTTCGAGCAGGCGGAGCTTGGTCGCGACGCCGCCGGTGGCGGAAAATCCGCCGGCCTTGCCGCCGGCGGCGGTCACGCGGTGGCACGGCACGATGATGGCGAACGGGTTTCGCCCCAGCGCCTGGCCGACCCGGCGCGCTGCGCTGGGATCGCCCAGCCTGGTCGCGATGTCGCCATAGGTCAGCGTCTCGCCCGGAGCTATGGTGCGCGCGACCTCATAGACCCGGCGATCGAACGCGGGTACGCGCTCCATGTCGAGCACGACCGCGGCAAGGTCAACGACCGCTCCCGACAACAGCGCGACAACGGCGTCGATCACGCGCCCAATCGCAGGCGGCGGTGGTTGCTCCTGCGCCCGCGGCCATCGCCGGAGCACCCGGGCACGCGTGCGTACGTCGTCCACCTCGGGGAGCTGCAGGGCGACGATTGCAGCGCCGCTCCACGCAATGGCGCAGGCGCCGATCGCCGTATCGAAGAGTGCGTAGCCAGTCGACATGATCGGTACTGTCACGGCGCCAGTCGCGATCCGGTGGTCAGGGCGCGCGCCTCACTCTTTCTCGCCGAAGATGCGCTTCGCCCACCAGCCGGCGCGGCGCGGCGCGGACGCCGCGGATTCCGCCCCTGCGGCTGCCGGCTCCGGCGCCGGACGGTGAAGGATGGCCGGCTCGGCTGCGACCGGGGCGGGGCCGGGGACAGGCATCGGGACCTCGCCGACCGGGAACCGAACCGGCTCGCGCACGGTCGAGCGACGGCGCGGTGGCTCCTTGGCGGGAGGCGGTTCGCCAGCAGACGGCGCCGACGGCGAAGCTGCGGGAGCAGGCTCGGGAGCGGCAGGAGCAGCGGCAGGACGAGCCCGCGGCGCAGGGGCTTCGGCCTGCACCGGCGGTGCTTCCTCCTGCGCCGGGGAATCGCTGTGGGCAATCTGTTCGGCGGGGGCGGCGCCGAAATCGGCGACGGCCGTCATCACTTCCTCGTCGATGGGAGCGACGCCGTGCTCGGGCGGCAACATTCCGCCTTCGCCTTCCTCGCGGCGATTGCGCCGGCCGCCGCGGCGGCCACGCCGCCGCCGCCGCCGCTCACCGTCGCCATTCCCATTTCCATTCCCATTGCCATTGCCCTGGCCTGGAACGGCGTGGGGGGCTCCCTCCGCCGCGATGGTTTCCTCCGCATCGGAGGGCTCGTCGGGTTCGTCATCTGCGCCGCCGGGCTCCAGGGCCTCGACCACCCCTCCGACGCCATCGGGGACGATGCTGGAGACGCCTCCCTCTTGCCTCGGCGTGCCGCGGCCGCGCCGTCGGCGCCGCCGGCGTCGCCGTCCGCCCTCGCCGTTTTCGCCGCGCTCGGCCGCTTCGCCGCCCTCGCCGGATTCCTCCTCGAGGGCGTCAGCCTCCTCGTCCGCCTCGACCGTCGCGGTCTCGACTTCGGCCTCTTCCTCGATCGGGATTTCGAAGTCATCGTCCTCGGGCGCCGTGGCGACCACGATGCTGGATTGCGCAGCGAGCGCGCGGGCCTGCTCCAGGCTGTGCACCAGTTCGCCCTTTTCGACCACGAAGGGCTGCTGCCCGCTGATCCCGGGATCGGCGCTCACGGTGATCGTGATCTGGTAGCGCTTTTCCAGCTCGTAAAGGTGGGTGCGCTTGTGGTTGAGGACGTAGAGCGCAATGTCGGAGCGGGTGCGTACGGTGAGGTTGTGGGTCGCCCCGCGCTGCAGAGATTCCTCGATCATCCGCAGGCATTGCAGCGCCACCGAAGAGACCGAGCGGACATGGCCGGTGCCGCCGCAATGCGGGCACTTGTCGGTCGAACTTTCGAGCACGCTGGTGCGGATGCGCTGCCGCGACATTTCCAGCAGGCCGAAATGGGAGATGCGGCCGACCTGGATGCGGGCGCGGTCGTTCTTGAGGCATTCCTTGAGCCGCCGCTCCACCGACCGGTTGTTGCGCTTCTCGTCCATGTCGATGAAGTCGATGACGATCAGGCCGGCGAGATCGCGCAGCCGCAGCTGGCGGGCGATCTCCTCGGACGCCTCCAGATTGGTCTTGAGGGCGGTGTCCTCGATGTGGTGCTCGCGGGTGGCGCGCCCGGAATTGACGTCGATCGCGACCAGCGCTTCGGTCTGGTTGAGCACGATGTAGCCGCCCGAGCGCAGCTGCACCACCGGCGAGAACATGGCGTCGAGCTGGCTCTCGATGCCGTAGCGGGCGAGCACCGGCTGGTTGTCGTGATACGGCTTCACGTTCTTGGCATGGCTCGGCATGAGCATGCGCATGAAGTCGCGGGCGTCGCGATAGGCCGCATCGCCGGCCACGATCACTTCGTCGATGTCCTTGTTGTAGAGGTCGCGGATCGAGCGCTTGACCAGCGAGCCCTCCTCGTAGACGAGAGTCGGGGCGGTCGAGTTCAGGGTCAGGTCGCGCACCGTCTCCCACGCCCGCAGCAGGTATTCGAAATCCCGCTTGATCTCGGTCTTGGTGCGCGACGCGCCGGCGGTGCGCAGGATCACCCCCATGCCTTCCGGCACTTCCAGTTCTCCCGCGATCTCCTTGAGGCGCTTGCGGTCCTGGATGGCGGTGATCTTGCGGCTGATGCCGCCGCCGCGGGCGGTGTTGGGCATTAGCACGGAATAGCGGCCGGCCAGCGAAAGATAGGTGGTGAGCGCCGCGCCCTTGGTGCCGCGCTCCTCCTTGACCACCTGGACCAGCATGACCTGGCGGCGCTTGATCACCTCCTGGATCTTGTACTGGCGCCGGTGGCGCGGCGAACGGTCCGGAACCTCTTCCATCGCGTCGGCGCCGCCGACGGATTCGACGATTTCCTCTTCCTCGCCTTCGCCGTTTTCGCCGCCGTCATCGTTGTCGGAACCGCCGTTGTCGCGGGATGCCGGGTCGCGGGAATCGGCGTGGCGCTCGTCCTCGGTCTCCTGATCGCCGTCCTCGGGCTCGCCGGACAGCGCCGTCGCGGCCTCTCGATCGGGCGCATCGGGCTCTCGGCTTTCCCCCGATTGTGCCGGCGGCCCCTCGTCCTCGTTGCCGGCATGGGACTCGTGGGAGGCATGGGCGTGATGTTCGTGCGTTGGATGTGCGTGTTCTTGATGTTCGTGTTCTTGATGTTCGTGTTCCTGGCGTTCGTGTTCTTGGCGTTCGTGTTCTTGGCGTTCGTGTCCGTGGTGGTCGTCGTGTTCGACATCCGCCCGGTGCCCGGCATCTCCGGCACCAGCTTCCGCCGCGGTCTCGGCGCCCGCTTCGAACTCGTGCCGGTCGGGATGATCGTCGCCCCCTGCGGCGTCGGTCGGCTCGCTCGCGATCGTTTCGACGTTGTGGGCGGCGGGGCGATGGCGCGGACGCCGCCGCATCCCGGCGCGGCGGTCGGCTTCCGCCTCGGCGTCGCGATGGGCGCGCTCTTCCTCGTCGATCAGGGCCTGCCGGTCGGCGACCGGGATCTGGTAGTAATCCGGGTGGATTTCGCTGAACGCCAGGAAGCCGTGGCGGTTGCCGCCATAATCGACAAAGGCGGCCTGGAGCGAGGGCTCGACCCTCGTTACCTTGGCGAGATAGATGTTGCCGCGGAGCTGGCGGCGGCTGGCGGACTCGAAGTCGAATTCCTCGACCCGGTTGCCGCGAAGCACGACCACCCGGGTCTCCTCCGGATGGGTCGCGTCGATAAGCATCTTGTTCGGCATTGTTGCGTCTCATAGAGGCGCGGGCGGATGCGCTGCTGCGGCGCAGGGTGCCGCGCCCCCGGTAAGGGGTGGGAAAGAAAGGGGCGGGAAAGGATCGAACGGCCCAACGGCCTCGCAGACAGGGCGGCGTCCGCCGCGGCCATCAGGCCGGGAAGCGGTCGTACCTCGTCTGCTATCGCCAACATGGCGGATCGATCCTTAAATTGGATCGGCAACGCATGGGAGCGTCGCCTTGATTCCGCTGATAAATTCGCGCGAGTGGCCACTGCGGCCGCAAATCGCCTTCCGGTCATCCTTCGAGGGGAGCGGCAACCGACCAATCGCCTGATCCGCTTCGGATGGGTCGATGGGAGGCGCCGCTCGACGGGTCGCTTGCGCGCACGCGGCAGAACCGGAAACTTCGAACCTTCAGCGACTCTCTATCTACGGTGTGTCCTCCGGCATGGCAAGTCGCAACTTCCGGGCGCACCGGGCAGGCTTGGATGACCTGCCAGTTATCCTATTGCACGAATTATCTTTTTCCGCCGCCCCGGCGCGCACCGAGGGGGCCGCCGGAAACACTGGGGGCTGCGACACTCCCGCAAATGGACACGGGGATAAGATTTGATCGGCCTTCAAGAACACTTAACCATGAGTATCCTAGCTAGGAGGAGTACAAGGCTCCAGGAACTGGGCAGGGAACTTGGGCTGGAGATTTCGGGTGGTGAACCGCGGGCTGGGCATTGCTTCGGGTATGGCTGCCGCTGCTGTGGCCGGCCTGGCGATGCTTTGGGCCGGGACCGCGCAGGCGCAGATGCCGCTGCCCGGGCCGGGCGACGCGATCCCGGTGGCGACCGACGCCCGCCTCGCCGGCGACGACAAGCAGACCCGGCTCGTGATCGATCTCAGCCACCGGATCGATGTACGCGCCTTCACCATCGCCGATCCCTATCGGGTGGTCATCGACATTCCCCAGGTTAATTTCCAGTTCCCGCCCAAGACCGGCGAGCACAGCCGGGGCGTCATCAAGGCGTTCCGATTCGGTCTCGTGATGCGCGGACGCTCCCGCATTGTGGTGGACGTCACCGGTCCCGTCCGGGTCAGCCGGGCGTTCGCGCTCGATCCCGCCGAGGGCCAGCCGGCCCGCCTGGTGCTCGATCTCGCGCCAGTCGACCGCGAAACCTTCCTGCGCGCGGCGGCGATCGACAACCGCCTGCCGCGGCTCGCCGACCCGCCCGCCCCGCCCGATACCGCCAGGGCCGCCGCCGACCCGCGGCCGGTCATTGCTCTCGACCCCGGTCATGGCGGCATCGACAACGGGACCCGCGCCCCGAGCGGCGAGCAGGAGAAAAACCTGGTGCTCGCGTTCGCCTCCACCCTGCGCGACAAGCTGGAAAAGACCGGCAAATATCGTGTGGTAATGACGCGCGCGGACGACACCTTCGTGCCGCTGGCTGAGCGGGTGCGGTTTGCCCGGTTGCGGCAGGCGCAATTGTTCATCTCGATCCATTGCGATGCGCTGGCGCGGGGGGGCGGCGCTGCCGATGGCGCCACCATCTACACCCTCTCCGACCAGGCCTCCGACGCCGAGGCGCAGCGGCTCGCCGACGAGGAAAATCGCGCCGACATCATAGCGGGCGTCAATCTCGCCGCCGAACCCGATGACATCGCAGACATTCTCATCGACCTGGCGCAGCGCGAAACGAAATCCTTCTCCGCCTCTTTCGCCCGCGCGGTGGTGAACGAATTCAAGAGCGCGGCGCGGCTCCACAAGAATCCCCTGCGGTCGGCCGGCTTCCGGGTCCTCAAGGCTCCGGACGTGCCGTCGGTGCTGATTGAACTCGGCTATGTCTCCAATCCGGCCGACCTCAAGCAACTCGTTTCGGAGCAATGGCGGTCGCGGGCTGGCGACGCCGTCGCCCAGGCCGTCCACACCTATTTCACCACCCGATTCGCCGGCGGCGCCGGGAAGTAACAGGGCGGCCCGGCTGGAACGCTATTGACGTGATGCAGGGCCCGCGCCTGGTCGCTTGGACAAAGTTTGACCATAAAACCGGGCGACGAACTCCATGTTCACGCGTATGATGATTGCCTGAGGGGGTGGCCGCCGCAGATGCGGCCGCCGGGATGGGAGACCGGCACCGCCGGAGTCTCTCGAACGGCCGGGGGTTTATCCGTCGATGAGACTGATCTTTCGATTTTTCGGCTTCCTGTTCGCGCTGGGAACGCTGGTCTTCATCGTGTCGGTGGGAGCGATTTCCGGCCTGTTGTACCATTTTTCCAAGGACTTGCCGGACTATTCCCAGCTCCAGGATTACGAGCCGCCGGTGATGACCCGGGTGCACGCCGCCGACGGTGAACTGCTGGCGGAATATGCCAAGCAGCGGCGGCTCTACCTTCCGATCCAGGCAGTGCCGAAGCTCGTCATCAACGCCTTCATTTCCGCCGAGGACAAGAATTTCTACGATCATCCCGGCATCGACTTCAGCGGCATTGCGCGTGCCGGCGTGCTCTATCTGAAGAACCTCGGCAAGGGCCGCCGGCCGCAGGGCGCCTCCACGATCACCCAACAGGTCGCGAAGAACTTCCTCTTGACCAACGAGGTCTCGTTCGACCGCAAGATCAAGGAGGCGCTGCTGGCGCTCAAGATCGAGCGCACCTACAGCAAGGAAAAGATCCTCGAACTGTATCTCAACGAGATCTATCTGGGCTTCAGCGCCTACGGGGTGGCGGCCGCTTCGCTCCTCTATTTCGATAAATCGGTCAACGAACTGACCATCGCGGAGGCGTCATACTTGGCGGCGCTCCCCAAGGCGCCCACGGACCTGCATCCGTTCCGCAACCGCGAGCGCGCGATCGAGCGGCGCAATTACGTCATCGAGCGCCTGGTCGAGAACGGCTACATCACCGCCGACGCCGGCGACAAGGCGATGAAGGAACCGCTCGCCGTCACCCAGCGCGCGACCGGCGCGCATATTTTTGCCGCCGACTATTTCGCCGAGGATGTGCGCCGCGAGATTCTGGAGAAATTCGGCGAGAAGCGGCTGTACGAGGGCGGGTTGTCGGTGCGCACCACCCTCGATCCGAAGATGCAGGTGGTGGCGCACAAGGCGCTGTCCGACGGCCTCGTGCGTTTCGACGAGGGCAGAGGCTTTCGCGGCCCCGTCAGCAAGATCGATATCGGCGGCGACTGGGGACTCAAGCTGGCCGACGTGCGGGCCTTCGCCGACATCGCATGGCGGCTCGCCGTGGTGCTCGAAACCAGCGATCAATCGGCGCGCATCGGCTTGCAGCCGGCCCGCGAGCCCGGCGGAGCGGTGGTGCGGGACCGGCAGATCGGCATCATTCCGATCGAAGGCGCCAAATGGGCGCGGCCGTCCAGCCCCAAGCAGCCGCTGCGCCTGGGCCAGGTGCTGTCCCCCGGCGACGTGGTCTATGTGGATCCGCTCGGCCCGGGCAAGGAAGGCCAATACAAGCTGCGCCAAATTCCCGAAGTGTCCGGCGGCATGGTGGTGATGGATCCGCTCACCGGCCGCGTGCTCGCGCTGGTCGGCGGCTTCTCGTTCGACCAGAGCCAGTTCGACCGCGCCACCCAGGCGATGCGCCAGCCCGGCTCCGCCTTCAAGCCGTTCGTCTATTCGGCCGCGATCGACAATGGCTATACGCCGTCGACCATCGTGATGGACGCCCCCATCGAGATCGACCAGGGTCCCGGCATCGGCATCTGGCGCCCGGAAAACTTCGAGACCAAGTTCTTCGGGCCGCAGACGCTGCGCTTCGGCATCGAGCATTCCCGCAACGTCATGACGGTGCGGCTCGCCCAGGACATCGGCATGCCGCTGATCGGGGAATATGCCAAGCGCTTCGGCGTCTATGACAGCCTGCCGAATTATCTCTCCTATGCGCTCGGCGCCGGCGAGACGACGGTGATGCGGATGGTCACGGCCTATTCGATGTTCGCCAATGGCGGACGCCGGGTCAATGCGACCCTGATCGACCGCATCCAGGACCGCTACGGCCGCACCATCTACAAGCACGACCAGCGTGAATGCACGGCTTGCGATGCGACCCGATGGGAGAACCAGCCGGAGCCCGGCCTGATCGACCGCCGCGAACAGGTGCTCGATCCCATGACCGCCTACCAGATCACCTCGATCATGGAGGGCGTGGTCCAGCGCGGTACCGCCGCGGAGGCCGGGTTCAAGGAAGTCGGCAAGCCGGTGGCGGGCAAGACGGGCACCACCAATGACTTTAAGGATGCCTGGTTCGTCGGCTTCACGCCCGATCTCGCAGTCGGCGTCTACATGGGCTACGACAAGCCGCGCCATCTCGGCCGCGACGCCACCGGCGGCCATCTCTCGGCGCCGATCGTCAAGGACTTCCTCAAGACCGCTCTGGCCGACAAGCCCGCCACGCCGTTCCGAATGCCCGCCGGCATCAAGCTGATAAGGGTCGACGTCAAGACCGGCCAGCGCGCCACCCCGGGCACCCAGAGCGCGATCCTGGAAGCCTTCAAGCCCGGCACCGCGCCGCCCGACAGCGGCGCCACCATGGGCGGCGACGGCGGCAACAGCCCCGAAGCCGAGCGCGCGGTCCGCTCCGGAGTGACCAGCGGACTGTATTGATGCCGCACAGGCCGGCGTGATCCGACGCCGGGCGGCTGCCCCGCGGCGGTTGCGCGTTTCCGGCAACGTCGTTACACCCCGCCGATGGCCCAATCACCCGGTGAAAACAATGCGCGCTGAAATCGTCACCCTCGTCGAAGAGATCAAGCAGTCGGTCGGGCTGCTGAGGAGGCATCTTTGACTTCGACACGGCGCGCGCCCGCCTGGCCGAGCTCAATCATCTCGCCGAAGACCCCAATTTGTGGAACGACCCCCAGCGCGCCAGCCGGCTGATGCAGGAGCGCACGTCGCTCGAGGACAGCCTCACCGCCATCGGCCGCATAGAGCGTGACGTCGACGACCAAGTCACCATGATCGAGCTCGGCGATGCCGAGAATGACGCCGCCGTGGTCGCCGAGGCCGAAGCGGCGCTTAAGCGCCTCAAGGCCGAGGTGGCGCGCCGCGAGCTTGAGGCGCTGCTGTCCGGCGAGGCCGACGGCTTCGACACCTTTCTCGAGGTCCATGCCGGCGCCGGCGGCACCGAGAGCCAGGACTGGGCCAACATGCTGCTGCGCATGTACACGCGCTGGGCCGAGCAGCACGGCTACAAGGTGGAATACCTGGAGGAGACCGAGGGGGAAGAGGCCGGCCTCAAGTCCGCGACCGTCCAGATCAAGGGCCACAATGCGTTCGGCTGGCTCAAGAGCGAGAACGGCGTGCACAGGCTGGTGCGCATCTCGCCGTTCGACTCCAATGCGCGCCGCCACACCTCGTTCGCGAGCGTCAACGTCTACCCCGTAGTCGACGACCGCATCGTCATCGACATCAACGAGTCCGACGTGCGCACCGACACCATGCGTTCGGGCGGCGCCGGCGGCCAGCACGTCAACAAGACCGAGTCGGCGGTGCGCCTGACCCACATTCCCACCGGCATCGCCGTGGTGTGCCAAGCCGAGCGCTCCCAGCACAAGAACCGGGCGACCGCCTGGACCATGCTGCGGGCGCGGCTCTACGAGCGCGAGCTCAAGCGCCGCGAAGCCCTGGCCGAGGCCGAGCAGGCGGCCAAGACCGATATCGGCTGGGGTCACCAGATCCGCTCCTACGTGCTGCAGCCCTACCAGATGGTGAAGGACCTGCGCACCGGCGTCTCGACCTCCAACACCGGCGCGGTGCTCGACGGCGACCTCGACGAGTTCATGGCCGCAGCGCTGGCGCAGAAGGCGTTCGGGGAAACGCCGAAGCAGATCGAGGATGTGGACTGAGCAGGCCTTCGCTCGATCACCTTGGTTGTCCTGTATCGAGCGACAGGTCTAACTTCACCGCGACAGGGATCGATTCGCTTGACGTTACTTAGGAGGGGACCTCAGATGACCAGAATCCTAGTTGCCTTTGTCGTTGCTCTGCTGCTGACCAATGCCTCGATGGCTCAGTCCTATTGTGATCAGGTCAGACAGGCCGTAGCCACTTATGGGTATGCCGCGGCCAAACGGCACGCCATGGCTACCTACAGCAAAAGAGAGGTCGAAGTTGCTGATAGGTGTGTGAGGGGAGCGAGGGGAGGCCACCGGTCAAAGCGAAAAATCAGAACATGATCCATATGCGCAGCACCGTCCGAGATGGGGTCATTCACGATAGATCGGCTACGTGCGTCGCATCTCCACTTCACTGCAGATAGAAGGTGCGATCGCCGCAGCGGGTCGCTTCCCGCCGCCGAGCTTCGTGGCCGGCGGCGACAGGTGATATGATCCCCGGACACCGGCGGTCACGGCTCCTTCCGTACGCAAACCAAGTGGAATTGCTTTCGATGGCGCTTCGATGCCGCCGGCGAGCGCGCCGGTTTCCGTGGCCGGACAGCGCTGACGGTTGGCGCGACGGCTGCGTGCATGGTGCCATCGTGCCCGGGCCCGATCGCCGGCCTTCCCGTCCTTGCGTTCGGCTGTGGTGTCTACTGGCCGGATGGATTGCGAGAGCCAGCGTCGAGGAGAGCGCCACGACGACGGCGCGTTTGCGTCCCTGCGTATCTGGACTACACTGAGCGTGCATACCGTCAACTCAAAGGGGAGACCGCTCATGAAATACCTGCTCGCAACCGCCGCGATGCTCTCGGCTGCCGCCCTGGTGACCCTGGGAACCGCCGCCGGTTTTCCGCCGCGCGTCCACTATGTAGACCACGACAAGATTGCGGCCGCCTTCGTCAAGGGCGAGCGCATCATCGAGGATGAAGGTTTGATCGTCATCGCCAACCGCGGCATGCAGCGCGGTTCCGAGATGCACGACAATACCAACCACGTGTTCATCATCATGGATGGCGAAGCGGAGTTCATCACCGGCGGCAAGATGATCGACCCGAAGGTATCTGCGCCCGGCCAGACGCGCGGGACCGGCATCGAGGGCGGGGTGAGCCATCATGTGACCAAGGGCGACGTGATCACGATCCCCGCAAAGACGCCGCACCAGTGGAAGGACACCTCGAAAACCGGCTCGGTCGGCTACTACGCGGTGAACTTCGACAGCCATTGACGCGCCCGGTGGGTGCCTGAACTTCATGCGATGCGTCGCTCGAGCGGCGCGTCGGCACGCTCGGCCGCCTGCATCCGCATCTGGAGTTCGAGATCGTCGATGGTGCCGGCCAGATCGTGCCGCGCCGAACGCCGTGCGAATACGCGCGCCAATTCTGTGAGGCGCAGTCCCCGGCGTGATGCGGCGGGGGCGGCTTTCTCAATCGATCACGGGGTCGCGTAATATCGGCGTCGCCGACATCGGCGACGCCCGCCTCGCAGGATTCCGCGGTCATGATCCGCATCGCGTCCGCGGCGCAAACGAGATCGAGGGACGCAAGCCGTGCCGCCCGCGCCGGTCGCTAATGCTTCGTTTCGGTTTGCGCCACGTGGATCACACCCACATTGTCTTCGATGGAGATCGTCGTGCCGAATGGCTTGGACAGCTCCTGGACGAGCTTGAGGATCCGCTGGGCCTGCTCCGGCGACGGCGTCATCGGAACGCCCGCCTTCGATACGGTCCGCATTCCATCGATGCCGCAATCGGCAGGGTACAGGCGGACCTCGACCAGCTTGCCGTCCTCATACCGGCTTGTGGTCAGCAGCACTTCCTCGTTGTCCGGCTGGCGCGACTGCTGCGCTACCGGCGGGCGGGAGGGGTCGGTGACCTCGATGGCAGGACCTTCATGCTGGATGAAGCTCGCCACGCCGTAAAAGATCGGCTTGCCCTTGTAGATCTCCACGCCCCGCAAGGTGTGAATGCCGTGGCCCACGAATACGTCCGCGCCATTGTCGATCGCCTTGTGGGCCAGCTCGATCAGGAAGTCCGGCGTGCTGTTGTCGTGGCTGTAGGCCTGGTAGCTGAAGGAATTCTGGTGGCAGTGGATCGCCACCACCAGGAAATCCGAGTTCTGCTTTCCAATGCGGATGCTCCGCATGATCCCGTCCAGATCCCTCTGGTCGATCTTGTAGGCGAGGCTCCCCACCTTTTCGCCCACCTTGTATCGGCTGCCGAACAGGAACAGCTCGTTCGGCGACTCGTTGGCGGGCGCGGGGGCGACGGGAACCCTGACTTCGGAACGATGGGCATACGACGCGTCGCGGATCTTGCGCAGCGACGCCATCTGCTCGGCCGTGACGACGTTGTAGGGGGTCACGTGCAGGGGATTGAGGCCGGGCCATTTATCGCGCGCATCGGTGTATCGGGTCCACGCCGGGTTGGAGCTCGGGTCGATGGAGTACATCCCGACCACGCCGATCGTTCCTTTGGGCGTCATCCCGACCTGGGCGCGCCGCGCCTCTGCCAGGTCTTTTCCGGAGCCGGCATGGGTGATCCTCGCCTCGTCGAGCAGCCGGTTGGTCATGAACATCCCCTCGCTACCACCGTCCATCGTGTGGTTGTTCGAAGTGGTCATGACCCGGATTCCCATCGCCTTCAAATCGTCGATGATCGTCTTGGGGCCGCCCGCCGGCGGGCCGTGGTAGTTCGCATCCGCCTCGTCGATGATCGGACCTTCCATGTTGGCGTAAGTCGTGTCCGCCGCCCGCATCACCTTGGTCAATGCCTGAAAGCCCGCATCCTCCAACTGACCCACCGGGCGACGGATGATGATGTCCCCGACCGCAGCGAAGGTGAAGGGCTCGGCGATTTTCATCGCCAGCTCTTTGGCCGCGTCCCGCCGCGCTTGCGGCAGCGCGATGTCTCCCTCCGCCGCGCCCTGCCCCCTGGCGAGCGTAACGCCCGTCACTGCCAGGGCCACGACCAACCCCGCGGCGACGAGCTTCCGATTTCCGAGACCGCTTCGAAATTTGATTGTCGTCATGGGAATCTCCTTGACCGGGATTCGACAGGATTCGGCCGGTTGCGGTTGAATTGTTCCGTTTCTCCCTGGCGGCGCTCGCTGACGCCTCGAGCGGCGCCTCAGAACGTCGCGATCGGATTGACCGGCGATCCCGTCGCATTGGGGAGCGCCAGCGGGTTGACGGTCAGCATGAACTCCCAGCGATTGCGGGAGGCAGCCGCCTCGCCCAACGCCTCCAGATCGGCGCGGTCGAGCACGTGGATACCGAGGATCGCCTGGATGAAATTGTGAACGGCGTTTCTGAACAGATCACCGGCGGGCTGCGGCGAATAACCGGCGGTTTCCCAGACGACTAACGCAACGTCGCGCTGTTTCAGCCACGGCAGGATCGAATTGTCGAACCCGGCGGCGCCGTCTTCCGGACCGAGCTTGGCCCGCCGCCCATAGCGGCCCCAGCGAAGCACCAGCGCATCCCCTGGTCCCACGCGAACGCCCGCTTTCCTTTCCCAAGCCTCCATGTCCTCGGGAAAGATGCGATCGCCCGGCGCGAGATACGGCACACCCTTGAGCCGCGCGATGTCGTAAAGCACCGCGCGAGTGACGATCCCGGTCTTCATCGGCATCACGGAGTTCTTCTCGGCCCCCTTTGCCATGGTCACCAGCGCCGCTGAGTCGTAGCCGTTCCACATCTTGTTGCGGAAGAACGTGTGCGCGAGCGAATCGATGTGGGTCGAGCCCGCGCCGTGGATGCAGGGAAACGCCACTCGATCGGTGGCTCCCGTTTCCGAATGGGAGGTCATCGCCCATTCGACCGGGCAGGGGACGTCGACGGCCTTTTCAGTAAATCC
>DASYNT010000007.1:0-2538 GCA_036008405.1 Xanthobacteraceae bacterium | reverse complement strand
TCGAGCGCGAGATGCCGGGGCCTGAAACCCGCCCGCTGTTCGAGCTCGCGACCGAGCTCGGGGTTGGGTTCTACCTCGGCTATGCCGAGCTGACGCAGGAGAAGGGCGAGCCGCGCCATTACAACACATCGATATTGGTCGAGACCAACGGGCGGATCATCGGCCGCTATCGCAAAATCCATTTGCCGGGGCATTCCGAGCAGCTGCCCGAGGCACCCTTCCAGCATCTCGAAAAGCGTTACTTCGATGTCGGCAACGAGGGCTTCAAGGTCTGGCGCGCCCTCGACGCCGTCGTCGGCATGTGCATCTGCAACGACCGCCGCTGGCCGGAAACGTTCCGCGTCATGGGCCTGCAAGGGGTCGAGATTGTCGCGCTCGGCTACAACACGCCGACCGAGAACATCCATCACCCCGAGCCGATCCACCTGCGGATGTTCCACCACCTCGTGGCGATGCAGGCCAACGCCTATCAGAACGGAACCTGGGTGCTCGCCGCAGCCAAGGCCGGCAAGGAGGACGGGTTCGGTCTGATCGGCGGCTCCGCGATCATCGCGCCGACCGGCGAGATTGCCGCCCGCGCGCTCGGCGAAGAGGACGAGGTAATCACGGCGACCCTCGACCTGGAGCTAGGCGACTACATCAAGCGCACGATTTTCAATTTCGAGAAGCATCGGCGCATCGAACATTACCGGCTGATCACCGAGCGCACCGGCGCGACGGTCCAAGTGTAGTGCCAGCTATCGCGCGTCCTACCCTCCCCTGGCTCGTGGGGGAGGGTTAGAATGGGTTACGCGATCAGCACGACGTGCTGTTGTCGCCGCTGCTCCAGTCGCCACCGCCGCCGCCCCAGTCCTGATCGTCTGAGCTGGAATAATCCCCGCCGCCCGCGCCGGCGTCGCTGCTCCAGTCGCTGCCGCCTCCGGCCGCGCCGGCATCGCTGCTCCAATCACCGCCACCACCCGCCCCGCCGGGGTCGCTGCTCCAATCGCCGCCGCCGCTGCCGGCATCGTTGCCGTAATAATTGTTGACGACGCTCTCACCCAGACCCGGTGTCATTCCGCCGCTCATCAGGCCGCCGGCATAATGGTTGCCGAACAAGGACGAGATCCCCTCGAACAGCAGCGCGCCGCCGGCGACACCCGCCGCCGTCGCCGCCGCCGAGCGCAGGAACCCGCCGCCGGCGCCACCCATCCCGCCGCCCATGAACCCGCCGCCCATCGGCTGTTGGCCATAGCCGGGCTGCGGCGCATAGCCGGGCTGTCCGTAAGGCTGCGCCGGCGGCGCCGCCGCGACTTGCGGTGAGCGCGTCCACGGACCGGCCTGGGGAGCGCCGGCTTGGGCTGGGCCGCTCGCCTGGGCCGGCGGCCGGCTTCCGAACAGGCCGCCGAGGAAACTTCCCACCGTCGGCTTCGCCGCTTGCTGCGCATCGGCGAGCTGCTTTTCGAGATCGGCGATCCGCTGCTGCGCCTGATGCAGGCTCAGATCCTGGATCAGCACGGTCTGGGTCAAGTAATAGGGCAGATCCGGCTGGGCGGTCATCGCCTGACGGATCAGCGCATCGGCCTCGGGATCCTTGTCTTGCCGCGGCGCATTTTTCAAGCGATCGAGCAGCGTCGTAAGAAGCTCTTTTTCCTGGGGGTTCATGGATGCCTTCCGTGCTGGAAAAGCGGTGTATTCCCGTGAGGAACTCTGGCGTCCCGATAGCAGGCACGCCGCAGTAGATGTGGGAAGGCCCAACGAGCGGTCAATGACTGCGCGTTAGAGGCCACGGTCGCCCATCGCCAGAAATTTTTCGCGACGCTGCATGCGCAAGGTGCTCCCGTCCAGAGCGAGCAGCGGCCGCAACGCCTCGTCGACCGCCTCCCCGACCTGCTCGATAGCCTCTTTCGGGGCACGTTGCGCGCCGCCGAGCGGCTCGGCCACGATCCGGTCAACTATCCCCAACCGCTGCAGGTCGTCGGCGGTGAGGCGCAGTGCTTCCGCCGCATCCGGCGCATGCTCGGCGCTGCGCCACAGGATCGAGGCACAGCCTTCGGGAGAAATGACGGAATAGATCGCGTGCTCCAACATCAGCACCGTATTGCCGGCAGCGAGCGCAATCGCCCCGCCCGAGCCCCCTTCGCCGATGATCGCGGAGACCAGCGGCACTTTGATGTCGAGACAGGTCTCGATTGCCCGGGCGATCGCCTCTGCTTGGCCGCGCGCCTCGGCATCGACGCCGGGATAGGCGCCGGCCGTGTCGACAAAGGTCAGCACGGGCAAGCCGAAGCGCTCCGCCAGCCGCATCAGCCGCCGCGCCTTGCGGTACCCTTCCGGCCGCCCCATGCCGAAATTGTGCTTGAGCCGCCCCTCGGTATCGGCGCCCTTTTCGGTACCGAGCACGAGAATGCTGCGCCCGCGAAAGCGGCCGATGCCGCCGACGATCGCCGCATCCTCGGCAAATGCGCGGTCGCCGGCGAGCGGGACGAATTCGGTGACCAGATCCCCGATGTAGTCGAGGCAATGCGGCCGTTCGGGGTGCCGGGCCACCTGAACCTT
>DASYNT010000006.1:0-2756 GCA_036008405.1 Xanthobacteraceae bacterium | reverse complement strand
TGGAAAGCCGCTCGCCTGGCGCGCTCGCCGGAGAAAATTCGCTGGCGTCGGTCAGCGTGGAGAGGATTTCCGCCGGATCGTGCTTTGCGTTGTCCAGCCGGCCGGCGACGATGGTGCTGAGATAATTCTTGAAGTCCGCGACCGCGGTAACGCCGGCGGCAAATTTCTCCCGGCTCAGCACCGGCTCGAGCGCGCCGAGGATGGCGAGCGACCAGCCGCGCAGCGGCGCGCGCTCGTCCGGCGGGATGCCGAGCATGTCGCCGATGAGCGCGACCGGAATGGCGGCGGCGAAATCGGCGATGAGATCGATCTCGCCGCGCGCGGCGGCCGCCGCCAGCAGGCGATCGACCAGCGCCTCGATGCGCGGCTGCAGCGCGCGTAGCGCGCGGGGCGTGAACGCCGGCGCCAAGAGCTTGCGCACCCGCGTGTGATAGGGCGGGTCGTTGAAGACGAGGCTCGTGGTGTGATGCTCGTAGAGCAGGCTGTCGGAAAAATTCGGCCGGAAGTCGAGCTTCTTGTCCGAGCTCCAGGTTTCGGTGTCGCGATAGACGGCAAGGCAGTCGTCATACCGCGTCAGGAAATGCGATCCGTCCGCCATCAGGTGGATCGGGTCGAATTGGCGCAGCGCCCGGTAGGTCGGATAGGGATCCTCGAGGAACTCCGCGCTCAGCTTGCGCAGATCGAAGTCGGCCGCCGCGGCGCGCGGGGCGGGCTCGGCCACGGCCGAGGCCGTGCCGATCACTGCTTGACCAGGGAGCAAGCCGGATTGGGCGGCCCGAACGCCTGCTCGCCCGGGATATGCGCGAGGATCTGGTAGTAGTCCCAGGGGTATTTCGAGTCCTCGGGCTTCTTCACCTGCACCAGCAGGAGATCGTGGACCATCAGATTGTCTTCGCGCAGCCGTCCGTTGCGGGCGAAGAAGTCCTCGACCGGCGTTTCGCGCATCTTGGCGGCGACCTTGAGCGGGTCGTCGGTGCCGCTCGCCTTGACGGCGTTGAGGTAGTTCATCACCGCGGAGTAGGTGCCGGCCTGCCACATCGTCGGCATCCGGTTCATCTTGGCGAAGAAGCGCTTCGACCAGGCGCGGGTCTTGTCGTCCATGTCCCAATAGAACGAGGTGGTGAGCACCAGCCCCTGCGCGGCTTGCAGGCCGAGCGCGTTGACGTCGGTGATCACCACCAGGAGGCCGGCCATCTGCTGGCCGGCTTTGAACACGCCGAACTCGCCGCCGAGCTTGATCGCATTGATGTTGTCGGGCGGACCGCTGGCGATGCCGATGATCTTCGCCTTCGACGCCTGCGCCTGGAGAATGAACGAGGAGAGATCCGGCGTGGCGAAAGGATGCGACACCGAGCCGAGCACCTTGCCGCCATTCTGCGCGATCACCGCCGAGGCGTCGCGTTCCAGCGCATGGCCGAACGCATAATCGGCGGTGAGGAAGAACCAGGTGTCGCCGCCGCGCTTGGTGACCTCCTGCGCGGTGCCGACCGCGAGCGCATGGGTATCGAACACCCATTGCATGGCGTAGGGCGAGCAGAACTTGCCGTGGAAATCCGCCGTGCCGGTCGATTGGGTGATGAACAGCTTCTTCTTCTCGTTGGCGACGTTTTGCACCGCGAGCCCCACGGCCGAGACCGGCACGTCGACGATCAGGTCGACCTGGTCGCGGTCGTACCATTCCCGGGCAATGCCGGCGGCGATATCGGGCTTGATCTGGTGGTTGGCGGAGACGACCGCGATCGGCTTGCCGAGAACGGTGCCGCCGAAATCCTCGACCGCCATCTGCGTGGCCGCGATCGACCCGGCGCCGGTCGGCGTCTCCGCCGGCCCGGAGAGATCGGTGAGGACGCCGATCTTGACCACATCGTCGGAAACCTGCGCGCCGGCGAGGCCGCTCCAACAGAGCAACAGTGCCGTGCACGGGACGAGCCAGCTGCGTCGCATCGCTTCCTCCCTGGACGCCAGCCGCGCGGGCGGCCGTCGCCGGTATGAAAGCGCCGACTTTAAAGCAAGCGGCGCGGAAGCGGAATGACCGCTCCCGCGCCGGCTGGTGAAGGGCCTCGCTGCCGAGACGAGGCTACAGATCCGGATTCCACGCCACCGGCACCCAGGCATAGCCGGTGCCGGCTTTGGCGACATGGCCGATGCCCGGGAAGGCGATGTGGGTGCCGGCAACCATCAACCGGTCGGTCGCCGTCATGTCGAACACCTTCTTGCGGGTCGCAATGGCCGTAGGCGGTTCGAAGTCGAACGCGATCGATCGATCCGGCTCGGGGAATTGCAGCGCCGCGTTGTGGACGATGTCGCCCCAAAGCAGGATCTCGCCACCGGTCGGATGCAGCCGCACCATGCTGTGGCCGATGGTGTGACCGGGTGCGTGGACGGCGGTGATGCCCGGAATGAGCTCGGCGCCGTCCTTGAAGGTGTGCACCTTGCCGGCGTCGGCGTAAGGCTTGAACGCGGCGCGGCCGAGTTCCGCAAACCCTTTCCAGAACGGTTTCGCGTCGGGCACCTTGATTTCACCCTCGAGCCAGAATGCATGTTCGTCGGCGTTGACGTGCACGCTTGCATTCGGGAACGCGACCTTCTTGTCCGGTGTCAGCAGGCCGGCGGCATGGTCGGGGTGAATGTGCGTAATCACGACCGCGTCGATCGCGGCCGGATCGACGCCGGCGGCGGCGAGGCTCTTGAGCGTCCGGCCCAGCGTCGGGGCGAAGACGTTCGAGGTGCCGGTGTCGACCAGCACGAGCTTGTCG
>DASYNT010000005.1:0-6579 GCA_036008405.1 Xanthobacteraceae bacterium | reverse complement strand
CGTACCGCCGCTGAAGATCGTCATGTCGATCGCGGTGCCGCCGGAATCAATCTGCCAGTACAGGACGCTGGTGGCGGAAATGCTGCCCGACGTCTCCCCTGATGATACGGCGCTTATGGTTACTGGCATTGGGCGATCACCCGAGTTGGCAACGACGCCGGGCCCGGTCCGGTTGAGAAGAAATCAAGTGCGGCATCTGGTGACCGATCTTGGACGAAGGCAAAAGAGGTGTCGGCCCGTGCAGCCGGAAGGCTCCGATCGCTGGCGTCGCCTATTGTGGTCAAGGTCGAATTGGGATGAGCCCTGTTCACGTGCCGCGCCTTAGGTCAACGAGTCGCCAGTATTGGCGCGCCACCGGCGGCCCACCTGAGATGGCGGTCTTTTGCCTGTGTAGAGAGGATATGGGGTAAGCCGGGCCCACCCCTTTTCGTTGCTGCCATCCAATTCGCCAGCTGCTCGAATTCCGCACGCGTGATTTCGCCGTCGTTGACCTTGACCGGGCCACACGAGGGCCTTGAGCGCAAGAAGGGAGGGTCAGGGTGGGGTCTTGCTGACTTGACGAAGGCCCCACCCCCGCCCTCCCCGAAGTCGGGGAGGGAGAAGATCGGGCCACATCGCGGGAGCGAATTATTGGCACTCGCCGAGGTGCTCGCCCACGATCGCGACGCTGGAGTTGACGACCGCCTGGCCAGCCATCGTGCCCTTCGATTCGATCGTCGCGGTGTAGTGCTTGGGGGTGTCGAAGGTGAAGTCGCCGGCGACATCCATTTCCATTTGGCCCTTGCACAGCATCCGCCATTTCAGCTTGGTCGCGGTCGACTGGAATTCGGCACGGTCGCAATTCGGGTTCGGGCTGCGATATTCGGGGGTAAAGGTCGCGGCGGTGTCGCCGGCCTGTTCCGCCGACAGGCATCGCGTCCTGACCTGGGGCGCCGACGGGGCGCCATTCATGATCACGGTCTCGGTCAACTGCCACAGGCCCGGCGAAATGCCGTCCGCCATGGCGGGCAAGCCCGCCGCCGTGCTCAGAAAAGCAACGGCACAAGCCGTTACGGAAATGTGCAACAGGGATTTTGTCGTCGTCATGGGCCAAACTTACCGTGCTCGGCCGGATAAAGCCAGCCGGGGCCAGGTTGGGTTGGCGAGGGGCGGTTCCGGCCAAATGCGAACCAGGTGCGAACATGTGCGTTGAACCGACGGCCGATGCCATCGGCCCATGCTGTCCGCCCTGTCCGCCGCCTGCACGACCCGCGGTTTGTGCCCCAGTTCAACGATGTTTGCACGGGCCTGACCGTGGTCGGGTCGCACCCGATCATCCCTCGAGTTCGATGCGGACCTGATCGCCCTCCGGCGTGAGCCGGGCTCTGAACCGGCGGCTGTATTCGGTTAGGTGGGCCAGTTCCGAGGCTTCGTCCGCAAGCCGGCAAAGGTACGTCTCGTTGCCGTCATTGTGCCGGACGAACTGGAAGCGCGCGGCCTCGACGCCGCCGCGGCCCGCTTGCACCCGCGCCATCATGCCGACCCACTCGGCATGCCGTCGGCCGCCATGGCCGGTGTGGAAGGAGAAGCTGCCGAGCCCGTAATAGATCGGCCGGCCCTTGTAGACTTCGATCGGCAGGCAGTAATGCGGGCCATGGCCGACGACGAGGTCGGCCCCGGCATCGATGGCGGCATGGGCGATGTCGGTCATGTAGGCGAGGACGTCCCGGCCCAGCCCCCAGTGGCAGGAGGCGACGAGAACGTCCACGTGAGGGCGCAAGTCCGCGATGTCGTCGCGAAACCAGCCGAGATAATCGGCATCCGCCCAGGTGATGATTTCGGGCGCGACGCCGGGACGGTTGGGCGGCGGTACGCCGACCCGCGTCTTGAACACCGGCACGTGATAAGCAGTGTGGCCGCGAATGACGGCGATTCCCGGTGCGTCCTGGCGGGCCTCGTGATCGGTCGGCCAGTAGACCGAGCTGCGCTGCAGAAAGCCGAACCGCATGCCGCTGCGCTCAACGATCACCGGCGCCCGCGCCGCGGCGAGATCCTTCCCGGCACCGGTGTGCAGGACGCCGTAGTCGTCCAGCCGCGCAATCGAGGACAGGATGTTGGCCTCGCCGTAGTGGACGTTGTTGGCGATTCCCACCGCATGGATGCCGGCCGTTCTCAGCGCCTTCCCCGCGCGCGGGTCGGCGAAGAAGCCCTCATTGCTGACGGAGTGCCCGGACGGAATCGCGAGGCAGCATTCGAGATTGCTGAACACCACATCGGCGCCGTGAAACTCTTCGGCGACCTGGGCGAAGGGAATGCCGGGATCGGTGACGTTCATCAGGTTCACGTCGCCGGTCAGGATCATTCTTGCAGGCATCGTTTTCTCCCGCCGTCTCGGGCTCGCTCGCGCTTCCGAGGCGGCGCAGATCTAGCATGATCCCGGAAACTTGCAGGCCTTTCCGACCTGCGGCGCATGAGGCGGAAGAGTCGGCGGTTCGCGAGGGGAACAATGGGACGGCGAGCCGGCCTCTTGACGCCCGACAGCGATGCGGTCTGATGGCGGCCTTCGCGTTCGGAAACTCCACATGACCAGCGCAATCGCGGTGACCGCCGCCTTCAATGCGGCCGATCGGCTCGCCGCCTACGCGGCCGGCCTGCGCTATGAGGATCTGCCGGCGCAGATCGTCACCACGGCCAAGGCGTGCCTCATCGATGCGGCGGCCTGCGCCATCTTCGGCGTCCGTTTTCCGTGGTCGCGCTCGATCGCCGGCGTCATCGACGCGTCCGGCTCGTCCGGCCCGTGCACGGTGCCCGGCTTCGGGCGGCGGCTCGATCCCCGCCAGGCGGCGCTCGCGCTCGGCGCCTTCGCTCACGCCTTCGAGCTCGACAGCCTGCGCAAGCCCGGCGCCGGCGCCCATCCCGGGGCCACCGTCGCGCTGCCCGCCTTCGCCATGGCGCAGGCGCAGGGGGCGAGCGGCCGCGACCTGATCGCTGCGATCGTCGCCGGCTGCGAGGCGAGCTTCCGCATCGGCGCCGCGACTTTGCACACGCCGGAGCTCCAGGGCTTCCATGCGCCGGGCATCGTCGGGCCGTTCGGCGCCGCGGTCGCGAGCGCCTGCCTGCTCGCGCTGTCGCCGGCCGAGCTTGCCTTCGCGCTCGGCATCGCCGGGTCCTGCAGCGGCGGTCTCCTGGCGTTCGCCAGGAGCGGTCAGGGCGGCATGGTCAAGCGGCTCCATCTCGGCCGCGCCGCCGAGAGCGGCGTCCTCGCAGCCCAGCTCGCCGCCCGCGGCTATGACGGGCCGCGCACCATCCTGGAGGGCGAATTCGGCGTGCTGCAGAGCTTCTGCTCGCGCGCCGACCCGGCCGTGCTGACGGCAACGCTCGGATCGTTCTTCGAGACGAGCCGTCTCTGCATCAAGCCCTACGCCTGCCACGTCACGGCGCAGGCGCCCATCGAGCTCATGCGCCGCCTCGCGGCGACGCACGGTTTCGGTGCCGCCGACATCGCGGCAATAGAGGTGGCCGCATCCGCGAAAGTGGCATCCCATCACGGCGAACAGCGGCCGGCCGACCTCATGCTCGGCCAATACAGCGTGCCGTTCTCGCTTGCGGTTGCCGCCTGGCGCGATCCGGCCGACCCATCCGCCTTCGCCGACGATTGCATTCACGATGCCGGCATTCTCGATCTGGCCGCCCGGATCCGGATCGTGCCCGGCGATGCCGGCTGGGGCGCCGGCCTCTCGATCGCGCTGCGCGACGGCCGCAGGATCGAGGACGCCATTGCATCGTTCCGCGGCTGCCCGGAGACGCCCATGTCTCTTGACGAAGTCGCCGCGAAATTCCGCCGGCTGACCCGGCAGCGGCCGCGCATGGACGCGCTGCTCGATGCCCTGCTCGACATCGAGAACGTGCGCGAGATCGAGGCGCTGGAATATTAGCAGGTCACACGTTTCCCTCCCGTCTCGGCGGCGACCGCTTACCGTGGTAGACCTGCTGACCCCGAGCAGACATCGGCGACTTTATGCGAGGTGGCGGTGCCGGGTCAGGGATGCGGCTGCCCTGGCCAACGCGACAGATGCCGGACGACCTATTGAGCCACCGCAGGTGGGTGGGCTACTTGAGTGGCGAAGTCGAGCGACTGTCCAAACTCGATTGACTGTTGAAACCGGATGGCGTCTGCCATCGCATTCGGGTCGCCGGCGAGTGTTTTGCCCTCCATCTGGTACAGTCGCCATTTGCGATAGAAAACTGCCGCAAAGGTACGGCTGCCATCCGAATGCGCAATGCTCGGTTGACGTCCTTGAACTGCTCCGATGTGGTGCGGGATGTCGAGCTTGACGTCGTGTCCCTGCGTGAGCGCGGTCACGGCGTGCTCGATCGCCCCGGTGTCCTCGACCGGCGCACCAGCAAGTTCGACGACCGTCATCCGCAGCTCGCTGTTGCCCTGCCTCACGGAATAGACATGCGCTTCGACGGTGCGATTATCCGCGGCCTGGTATGTGGTCGTCTCGATCTTCGGATCGACGGGAAACGCGACCGCGAACGAATACGTCGGAAAGGAGTATGTCTTCCACCCCTGAGCGGCAGCCGGACCTGCTGCGAAAAGAGCCGTCAGCATATACGCTGTCAATCGCAAATCCCGCCTCCCGCTGCCTGTTCCTCTCTCGTCATACTGTCCCGTGCAGCTTTGGCATTATGTGTTCGAGCCCTACGTGTCCGCCGCAAAATGGCGAACTTTGCGGCCCGGCTCGACGATCACCCCGTTATCCGGATAATAGCATGTGTCCTCCGCGGCGCGTCTCGACCCGATTTCCACCAGCACCGCCTCTCGATCCGAACGGTTCTGAAAATGATGACCGTCGGCGACACCGGCCCTGAAGCCAGCACAGTCTCCAGCCCGCAACATCTCTTCGCCACGGTTGCTGACCAACACCACTTCGCCCTCGATCACCCAAACAAACTCATCCTCCGCGGTGTGCCAATGGCGCTGGCTGGTCCATTGCCCCGGTGGAACGCGCGTGAGGTTTACGCCGAACTGCGTCAAGCCAGCGGCGGCGCCCAGCTTCCATCGACGGATGCCCTTGCAAGGGACATCCAGCGGAGGTGGATAAGTGGTCCCAAACCGCGTGGGTGCTGCTTCGATGTCGATCTTTGGCATCTGGCTCGCCTCCCGATGCCGGCGCACTCCGGACCTCGACGCGTCACTGGTGCAGCCTACCGCCGCCCGGAATTCATTGGAACGGCGACCGGCGACCGCTTGCGGCCCATCTCCAGGCGACCGCCCGGAGAGTCCGGTTACTGGGGTGGAGTTGCCGGACGAGGATCGGCAGATTGGATTTGACCGGGAAGTCGCTGGAAGTTGCCCAAGCCATCATGGTCATAAGTGGCGGCACAGCATTATGAACGGCAGACCCAAAGCCAAAAAAGCATCAGATCTGACGTTCACCGGGCAACTTTTTCCAAATGCCGCATCCACCAAATCAGTTACCGAGCCGCATCGTCGATTGCAGCGCGGATTGCGCGATGTACTCAGGTGGCATAAATCAAGGGAGATCACTATACCCTCGCCTCTTTGAAGAAGCCCGAAGAAGGGAGAGCCTGAAGAGGGGAGAGGGAGAACGCTAGCCCTACTTCTCCGGCAGCGCGAACACCAGCAGCATGGAACCGCCGTCGGGGCTCCTCACCTCGGGCACCAGCGTCCCCAGCGACCTCACGAGGCCCGATCCGTTGCCGGTCGCGACCGCGATATATTGCTTGCCGTTGACGCTGTAGCTGATCGGGAACGAATTGACCGCGTTGTTGGTGCGGGTGCGCCACAGCACCTTTCCGGTGGCTTCGTCCAGCGCGGTGAAGTGGCGATCGATATCTCCGACGAACACCAGGCCGCCGGCGGTCGGCAGCACCGCGCTGGTGTGCGGCGCGCGTTGCCGATAGCTCCAGGCAGTCGCGCGGTCCGACACCTTGATGGCATCGACCCGGCCGAAATTGCCGTCGCTGTTGGGCACCGGCCCGCGCGCGAACACGGCGCGGCCGCCGCCGCTATAGGACTGGCCGGGATCGAGCGGCGTCGGCGTGGTGTTGGCGCAATACTCGTTGAGCGGCATGAAGATCATGCCGGTCCTGGGATCGTAGGCTGTCGCCGGCCAGCCGCGGCCGCCGGGGTCGGACGGGCAGTTCACCGTGGTCACGCCGATGTGCGGGACGGCGGCGGGATTGATGGTTTTCTCGCCGGTCTTGGGATCGATCGAAGCCACCACGTTCTGCGGTACCGTCTCCTTGTGCCACAGCCACTGGCCGTTGGTGCGATCGAGCGCCTCGAGGATGCCGAGCTTGCCCGAGGTGATCACCGCCTTGCGGGTCTCGCCGTTGACGGGCAGGTCGACCAGCAGACGCTCATAGACGTAATCGAGGTCCCAGGTGTCGTCCTCGAGATGCTGGTGATACCACTTGAGCTGCCCGGTGTCGGGATTGATGGCGAGGGTGGAGTCCGAATACATCGCGTTGTGCTTCGCCCCGGGCTTGGCCGGCAGCGTGCCGCGCATCTCGGCGATCCAGGGATAGGGCTGGCCGGTGCCGTAGAAGACGAGGTTCTGGTCGGGGTCG
>DASYNT010000004.1:0-7711 GCA_036008405.1 Xanthobacteraceae bacterium | reverse complement strand
TCCTTAAAGGGCATCGGAAGTCCTCCTTCCGAGCCACCTTGACCTGTCGACCATCAACCCGGTCTAAACTGTCGGGTATCTACCCGGTTTGTACCCTGCAAGGCCCCCTCCCCAGCCCTCCCCCGCAAGCGGGAGAGGGAGTAGAAAAGCCGTTCCATCACGCGAATTGAAGCGACCTGTTCGAAACACCCATGATCCGATCGAATTGCTCGCGTCCGTTCGGGATCATGTGCCAGCGAGGAAACCGGGAATGCGCCAGGACGTCATCGACCGGCAGGTCGGCGCCATCAAGGAGGCGCACCTTGACGCCATCGTGTCGTGCTCTCCGGAGAATTTCGCCTATGTCGCGGGGTTCCTGTCGCCGACCCAGCCGCTGATGCGCTGGCGGCACGCCATGGCGCTGGTGACGGCCGACGGCCAGGTGACGCTGGTGTCCGTCGACATGGAGGCGAGCACCATCCGTGCCAAGGCGGGCGACGGCGTCGAGATCGCGGTGTGGCGCGAATTCGCCTTCGAAGCGATGGCGGTGCTGGCCGATCTGCTGCGGCGGCACGGCCTGGCCGACGCCCGCATCGGCCTCGAATTCGACTATCTGCCGGCCGGCGATTTCGCCGAACTCTGCAAGTTGCTGCCGCGGGCGCAGTTCGTTGCGGCCGAGGCACTCCTGGGGCGGCTGCGCCGGCTCAAGACACCGCACGAGATCGACATCCTGCGCAGGCTCTCGCGCATCGCCGACCGCGCCATCGCTTCGGCCTATGGCGCGGTCTCGGCGGGGGCGACCGAGATGGACCTCGCCGCGGCGCTCACCCGCGGCGTCTACGAGCAGGGCGCGGAATATTTCAAGCTGATGATCGTGGCGACCGGCGAACGCAGCGTGTTTCCCAATGTCGGCCCGACCGGGCGAGTGCTCCGGCGCGGCGATGTCTGCCGGGTCGAGATCTTCCCAATCATCGCCGGCTATCACGCCGGCGTCTGCCGCACCGCCGTGGTGACGGCGCCGCCGCCGCGGGCGGAGCGCATCTGGGCCGATCTCGCCGCCTGCAAGCGCATGCTGCTCGACGCGATCAGGCCCGGTGCGTCGAGCCGTGGCGTCTACGATCTCTACCTGGACAAGACCGCGGCGCTGGCGCTGCCGCGCATCTCGTTCGTCGGCCACGGCATCGGCCTGCATCTGCACGAGGACCCCTATCTCGGGCCCACCGCGGACCAGCCGCTCGAGCCCGGCATGGTGCTCGCCATCGAGCCCTTGATCTATGAGACCGGATTCGGATTCGGGATGCAGAACAAGGACATGGTACTGGTGACCGAACGCGGCTGCGAGCTGCTTTCCGATGTCACCGACACCGACCGACTGATCGTCGTGAAGTGACCCCGGCCCCCGGATGTTCCGATGAGCGAATCCCCCATTGCCGGCATCGCGCTTTTCCAGGTCCGCCTGCCGACGCGGCGCGAGCACAGATGGACGGGGCTGCAGGAACCGATTGGAGGCTATGTCATACTCGAGATGACCGATGCCGACGGTCGTATCGGCTGGGGCGAGGCGCCGGCTCTCAAGGACTGGGGCGGCGAGTTCGGGCGCTATTTCGGCGAGAGCGCGGGCACGGTGCACTCGGTCGTATCGCAATACCTGGCGCCGGCCGTCCTGGGCTGCCTGCCCGGCGACATCACGGAGTTGCACGGGCGGATGGATTATGCGCTCAAGGGCCACCCCTATGCCAAGGCGGCGATCGAGATCGCGGCCTACGATCTCGCCGGCCTGCAGTTGAACGTGCCGAGCGCCCGCTTGCTCGGCGGCGTGGTGCGGCGGCGCATTGCGGTGACCCATTCGATCGGGCTGATCGGATTCGAGGCGGCCGAGCGCGAAGTCGCCCAGGCCGCCGAGGAAGGCATTCGTACCTTCAAGGTCAAGGTCGGCGTCGACCCCGACCGCGACGTCGAGATGGTGTCGCGGGTTCGCGATACCGTGGGGCCGAAAGTGGCGCTGTGCGTCGACGCCAACCAGGGCTACGCGACGCCGGCGGACGCGATCCGTACCTTCAAGCGCATGGCGCGCTGCGACCTCGCCTATTTCGAGCAGCCGGTGGAGGGCGTCGCGCGGCTGGCCGAGGTGGCACGCGCCATCGATGCGCCGGTCATGGCGGACGAGAGCGCGTGGAACGCCCATGACGTGATCGAGATCGTCGAGAAGCGCGCCGCCCAGATCGTGTCGATCTACACGACCAAGCCGGGCGGCCTGTTCCGTGCCATGGAGGTCGCGGCGGTGGCGCGGGCGGCGGGGATCGTCTGCAACGTCAACGGCTCGGTCGAGACCGGCATCGGCAACCGCGCCAACATCGTGCTGGCTTGCGTCGCGCCGGCGGTGAGGCTGTCCTGCGTGGTCCCGGTCTCGACGCCGGCGCAGGCGCAGTCCGGCCAGGTCGCCGGCATCTACTACAATGACGACCTGATCGTCGCGCCCATGGATTTCGCCGACGGCGCCATCGCGGCGTCCATGGAAGCGGGAATGGGCATCGCGGTCGACGCGGCCAAGGTGAGAAAATATGCGGTGCGGGTGCCGTGAGTTGCCTCGGCGGGCCCGGCGAGAGGTTCACTCTAAGGTTCACCCTCGTGTGTTTCCGACCGCGTGCAAGCGATGAAATAAGCGATTGCGCCGGGCGGAGCAGTCGGGGAAAACAGCGGCGGCTTCATCCCGCAAAAATGGGCTTGTCGGCGGCCGAGCCGGACCCGGCGATGCCGAGCACCGAAAAATTTCTTCCCGCAGCGACGTGAATCTCCCGGAGCAACCGCACGTGACAATGAATGGAACAGGCGAACTCGCCGGCCAGGTGGCGCTCGTCACCGGCGGCGTGAGACGGATCGGCCGTGCCATCGCGGTGGCCTTGGCGCGCCAAGGCGCGACCATCGTCGTGAACGCGAAGACCTCGCAGGCCGAGGCCGCGGACGCCGTGCGCGAAATCGAGGCTTTGGGCGGCACCGCGCGGGCGATGCTCGCCGACGTCACCGACGAAGCGGCGGTCACCGCCATGGTCGCCGCCATCGGTCGCGACCTCGGCGGCGTCGACATCCTCGTCAACAACGCCGCCGTGCGCCGCGAAGCGGCGTTCACCGACATGAGCCTCGGCGATTGGCACGACATCATGGCGGTGGTTCTCGACGGGGCTTTCCTGTGCAGCCGGGCGGTCATTCCCGGCATGCTCGCCAAGGGCCGCGGCACCATCGTCAATATCGGCGGCGTCACCGGTCATACCGGGGCGTCGAAGCGTGCCCATGTCTGCGCGGCGAAGGCCGGGCTGATCGGCCTCACCAAGGCGCTGGCGGTCGAGTACGGCCATGCCGGCATCACCGTGAATTGCGTGGTGCCCGGCCGCATCGGCGGCCCGCGTTCGGCTACCTCCGGCAGCGGCGGCGCGATTCCCGGCGGCGGCCATCCGCTGGTCGGCCGCGAAGGCGATCCCGAGGACGTCGCCGCCGCGGTAATGCTGCTGTGCGGCCCGGGCGGGCGCTACATCACCGGCCAGTCGATCCATGTCAGCGGCGGGATCTATCTGCCGTGACGCGATGCGACCGGGCTCGAGCGACCGAAATTGCCGGGCGCGATAGCGCCGGCGTATCGCGCCGCCCGCGGTCGTGGCCGGCGGAATAAGCTAATCCGCCCTGCGCGCCGCGGTGCGCGGCCCTTCAGTGCAGCGCCCAGAGATAGGCGAGCGCGGCGGCGATGCCCAACGCGGTTCGAACGGCGTGCAGCCGCCCCCAGGCCTCCATCAGGCTGCGCGATGCCGGGCCGGCGGCGCCGGCTGCGATGGCGTCGAGCTTGTGGTTGGTCGGCATGATGCCGATCAGCGTATAGGGCCAGTTCGCGAGCATCAGCACGGCGCCGACGGCCCAGCGCCAATCGCCGCTCTGCCACGCCGCGATGAGGCCGAGCGCGCCGGCGATGACGGCGAGGCTCGCCTGCATGGCAAAGCCGCGTGCATAGCTCGGCTTCCATTGCGCCAGCAGGCTCTGGTCGTCGAGCTGCAGCCGTGCCGGCTGCTCGGCGACGTTGATGTAGAGGGCGGCGCCGCCAAACGCCGCAGCGAGCGCAAGAGCGATCTGGCCAGCCAGCATGGGTGCCTCCTGCGAGCCGACGATGCAATCTCCGTCGCGCGCTGCGCTCGCCCGGCCGCGCGTTCCGGCACGCTTTGCCGCCCGGGCAACCGCCCTATTCCGCGGCGGCGGCCGGGACGTCGCGCGGCGTGAAGTGCCCGCCTTCGGCGGTCATGTCGAGGCGCCGGGTATGGAAGGCGGCGAGCGTCGAGCGATGGCCGATCGAGACGATCGTGGTCTTCGGCAGCCGCGTCGCCAGAATCCCGTAGAGTTCGGCCTCGAGCTTCTCGTCGAGGGCGGAGGTCGATTCGTCGAGGAACAGCCAGTCGGGTCGCGTCAGCAATGCGCGCGCGAGCGCGATGCGCTGCTGTTCGCCGCCGGAAAGGCGCTGCGACCACGTCTCCTCGCGATCGAGACCCTCGGCGAGGCCGGCAAGCCGCACATCGACCAGAGCCTTGCGGATATCCTCGTCCGAATAGGTGTTCGCCGCCGCCGGATAGGTGACGGCGGCGCGCAGCGAGCCGATCGGGATGTAGGGCTTCTGCGGCACCACCATGACGTTGGCGCCCTCGGGGATGCGGATGCGCCCCTCGCCGTACGGCCAGATGCCGGAAATGGCGCGGAACAGCGTCGATTTTCCCGAGCCCGAGGGTCCGGCGAGCAGCGCGCTTTCGCCTTGGGGCAAGGCGAGGTTCTCGGTGGCGACGATGCGGGTGCCGTCGGGCAGGGCGATGTGGAGATTCTCCAGCGCGACTGGCACGACGCCCGCCGCCTCGGCGGTCCGCGTCGGTCCCCTCGTGCCCAGCGTCTTGGCGCTTTCAATCGCCTGGTTGAAGGAGGTCAAGCGATCGACCACCGATTTGAACCCGGCGAGCGAGTTGTAATAATTGATGAAGAAGGTGAGCGCACCTTCGACCCGGGAGAAGGAAACGGCAGTCTGCGACATGACGCCGAGAGTGATGGTCCCGGCAAAGTAGAACGGCGCGGTGAAGATGTAGGGGATGATCGGGGACAGCTGCCCATAGCTCGCGGTGAAGGCGAGCAGCTTCATGCGGCGATTGATGAGGGCGAGCCAGTTCGCGATAATCCCGCCGAAGCGGCGGCGGAGCGAAGCCTCCTCGGTGCGCTCGCCGTCGAGGAGCGCGACCTGCTCGGTATACTCGCGCAGCCGCGCCAGCGAAAAGCGGAAATCGGCCTCCATGTGCTGGCGCTCGAAATAGAGACCGATCAGGGAACGCCCGATCACATGGGTGATGTACGTGCCCGTCCCCGCATAGATCAGGGCGACCCAGAACAGAAAGCCGGGGACGTGGATGTCGGTGCCCGGAACGGTGAAGTCGCCCGACAGGCCCCACAGCACGACCGCGAAGGAAACCAGGGAGGACAGGGTCGAGATCAACAGGATCGAGTAGGTGTATATGCCGTAGCCTTGACCGCTGGAACCATCGCTTCCGCCATCGATGAAACGGTTCACGTCTTCGGAGATGCGCTGGTCGGGGTTGTCGGCCTGGCTGCCGGTCAGGCTCATGCGGTAGTGGGTGTGCCCGCCGAGCCAGCGGGTGACGAAGAACTCGGTGAGCCAACGCCGCCAGCGGATCACCAGCATCGATTGCACGACGAATTCGATGATGGCGCTCGCGACGTAGACGAAGGCCCAGGGCGTGAAGACGAGCAGCAGCAATTGCCAGAATTGAGCCGCGTCCTTGTTCTGGATGGCGTTGAACCAGTCGCGGTTGAAGAACGACAGCCGCACGGTGATGCCGACCTGCGCCTGATTGATCAGCACGAGAAACACCACCATGGCGACGGCGATGCGCCGTTCGAACGCGGTGAAGGCCGGGAGCGGCCAGATGCGTGCCTGCCCGGCGTCGTCGGTATCGAAATAGGGGTCGGCGATCTTCGTCATCTGCCGCACCACCTTTGTCTGCGCCACCAGATAGACCAGGATCGAGAAGATCGCGACGGTGATCGGCAGGGTTGCCGGCAGCGTGTATTCGGCATAGGCGGCCGGCCACATGTTCGCTTCCGCGGTGAGCACGCCGAGGCCGAAAACGATGGTCTCGACGGAGAATATGGCGACGAATATCTTCAGGAAGCTCGAAATCGCGGTCGAGCGCCAGGTCGCGAGCGCACACAGCAAAGCGGTGACGCCGAGGCCTCCGCCCGACAGGTCGTGGAACTCCTCCGCCACCGCGAGCGCGAGGAGGCCGAACGCGGCGACGCAGATGCTGAGAATCTTCATGGATGCTTCCGCAAGAGGACAGGGGGTTTGCTAAACTACCATAGTTCGAGCGACGCCAGAGGCCGTAACGTCGCGCCGCGGCACGACCCGCCGGGATCGTTCTCCGCCTCCCGAAGTTCTCCGACTCCTAAAATCGAGTCGTGAGATCGGTGAGCCATTGCGGCGAAGCCTCCACCAGCACGGTCTCCACCGTCTTGTCGAGGCCGGTGATCACGAGCGCGCCGAGCGCGACCAGAATCGCGCCGAAGCCCGCTTTCAGGCCCTGGCCGGCGGTGGCGAGCCGCTGGCGCCACCGCATCGCGGCCTCGCGGGAAACGAGGCCGAGGGCGAGCAGGGGCAGCGCCGCACCCAGGCCGAACGCCGACATGATGACGGCGACCTGGCCGAGATCGCGGCCCTGCGCCGCCAGCAGCGAGGCCGCGCCCAGCGTCGGTCCGACGCAGGGGCTCCATACCGCGCCGAGCAGCACGCCCACCGCGAACTGGCCGGCGAGGCCGCCGGTATCGAGGCCGGTGCGGCGCCGGTCCGCCCAATTGGCGATCGGCGCGCCGGCAACCGCGAGCCCGGCCTGCAGGCGTGGCGCCATCAGCACGATCCCGATGGCGATGATGACCATGGCGGCCACATAGCGGAACGCATCCGCATCGAGGCCGATGGAAAAGCCGATGGTCGCCACGAACAGCCCGACGGCGACGAAGGATATGCAAAGCCCGGCAGCCAGTGCCGCCGGGCCCCATTTCTGCTGCGATGCCGCCGCGCCGAGGACGATCGGGAGCAGCGGCAGCACGCAGGGCGACAGGATCGACAGCACGCCGGCGACGAACGACAGCGCCACGCCGCCTGCGGTCATAGGCTAAAGACTCGTCCGCCAGCGATCGATTCAGTTTTCGTCCCCTCCCCCGCTTGCGGGGGAGGGTCAGGGAGGGAGCAATTCCACGGCACAGACTGGCTACGAGAGCCCCCTCCCCAACCCTCCGCCGCAAGCGGGAGAGGGAGTAGTAAAGCCATTCGTAGACGGAAATTGACGCGATAGCTCACGGACGAGTCCTAAGGGTCGCTCACAGCACCAGATGCAGCAAATCGGAGATCGACGCCCGGTTGGAATCGCCGACGGAGCGGCCCTGCTCCTTGCTGCCGATGAATGCGATCAGGGTCGATTGCTGCCGCGCCCCGAAACGGCGGACCAAGTCCTTCTGGCTGTCGAAATCGATGGTGAAATAGACGAGGTTCTTGAACTCGGGCTCGGCCATCAGCTCGCCGAGGATCGGCTTCTGCGCCTTGCAGATCGGGCACCAGGTCGCGTGAATTGCAACGAAGATCGGCTTGCCCGCCTTCTGCGCCGCGGCGAACGCCTGGCTGTCGAACGGCTGCGGCACGACCGCG
>DASYNT010000003.1:0-2119 GCA_036008405.1 Xanthobacteraceae bacterium | reverse complement strand
CGTGGTCATTTCGCCGGCGTCGCGGGAAACTTGGCCCGCTCCAGGATAGCCTGGATCGAACCGTCGGCGACCAGGGAGGCGATGGCATCGTCGACGCTGCTGCGCAGGAAAGTCTCGTTCGCCAGCAGGGTGGCGCCGACGCCGACCGGGGAGTCCGCGAGCGGCGCCAGCGAAATCAGCCGAAGCCCGGCAAACGCAGGATCGGATTTTTGCAGCGCCCAGAACGACGGCCCCCACACCAGGGCGACGCCGACGGTGCCGCGCATCAGCGCCTGGAGCGCCAACTCATCGGAACCCATGGGGAAGCGGCTCCAGCGCTGGTCGGCCGGCAGCGCCTGCAGATATTGGATCAGCCGGATGTCGGCGCCGGTGCCGATGGTGGCGCCGATCGCTTTGGCTTTCGGCAAGTCCGCCAGCGATTTCCAGCCGGGATCGGTGGTCGCCAGGACGTATGAGGTCCGGTAATAGGGCCGCGTGACCGCGAGCCATTGCGGATAGGCGTCGGAGATCAGCTTGAAGCCGAGAAAGACGTCGCAGGATTCGAGAAACACCCGGTAGAGGTTGTCGATATCCTCGCCCACCGTGTTCTCGCCGATGGCGTGCTCCTTGGGCTGGAGCAGCAGCGCCTGCGCGATCGCACGGCCGATCTCCTTGGCGACGGGAAGGTCGGGGTCGCGCTCGTCGACGCAGTAATTGAGCGCCGCGCCGTCCTGCCGCTTGCCGTACTTCCACTCGTCGGGAACATAGGGCGTCTGGGCCAGCGCCGCCGATTGGCCGATGCACCAAGCAAGCACGGCGGCAACGGCAGCGAGCGCGCTGCGCCGCTTCTCCCTCGCCCCGCTTGCGGGGAGAGGGTCGGGGTGAGGGGGCCTATCCACGCGCTCAGACTCGCGGAAAGGCCCCCTCACCCGCCCTCGCTTTGCTCGGTCGACCTCTCCCCGCAGGCGGGGAGAGGTGCTCGAATCAGATACGCCGATGTGCAAATCCGACAGCCAAGCGGGAGCGCCCTCCGTGGCGCTGTTGCGGCTCAGAACGAACGCGATCGAGCCTGTCACCACTGCCAACATGTGCGTGCGCCGAGTTGCAGAGGATCCTTGGCGGGCGACCGCGCCGCCAAGGATCGCTGTCGCTGAAGTCCCTGCCGCATCAATTCGGCAATGCGAACACCCACAGCACCGACCCGCCATCCGGGTTCTGGATCTCGGGAGTCAGCGTCGCGAGCGCCTTGGACTGGCTCGACCCGCTGCCGACCGCGATGGCGACGTATTGCTTGCCGTTCACGCTGTAGCTGATCGGGAACGCGTTGAGCACGTTGTTGAGGCGGGTCTGCCACAACACCTTGCCGGTCGCATCGTCGAAGGCCCGGAACCAGCGGTCCCACGAACCGCTGAACACGAGGCCGCCGCCGGTCGGAAGCACCGCGGCGGTCTCCGGCGCGCGTTGCCGGTAGGTCCACAAGGTCGAGCGGTCCGACAGCTTAATGGCGTCGACCCGGCCGATATTGCCGTCGCTGTTGGGCACGGTTACGCGTGCATAGATGGCGCGGCCGCCGCCGGTGTAGGCCTGGCCGGGATCGAGCGGCGTCGGCGTGGTGTTGGAACAATACTCGTTGAGCGGCATGTACAAGGTGCCGGTCTTCGGGCTGTAGGCGGTCGCCGGCCAGCCGCGTCCGCCGGGGTCGGCCGGGCAATTCACCGTGGTCACGCCGATGTGCGGGATGGCGGCGGGATTGATGGTCTTCTCGCCGGTCTTGGGATCGATCGAGGCCACCACGTTCTGCGGGATCGTCTCCTTGTGCCACAGCCACTGGCCGTTGGTGCGGTCGAGCGCCTCGATGATGCCGAGCTTGCCGGTGGTGATCACCGCCTTGCGGGTCTCGCCGTTGACGGGCAGGTCGACCAGGAGACGCTCATAGACGTAGTCGAGGTCCCAGGTGTCGTCCTCGAGATGCTGGTGGTACCACTTCAACTGCCCGGTATCGGGATTGATGGCGAGGGTGGAGTCCGAATACATCGCGTTGTGCTTCGCCCCGGGCTTGGCCGGCAGCGTGCCGCGCATCTCGGCGATCCAGGGATAGGGCTGGCCGGTGCCGTAGAAGACGAGGTTCTGGTCGGGGTCG
>DASYNT010000002.1:0-2765 GCA_036008405.1 Xanthobacteraceae bacterium | reverse complement strand
CGTGGCGGCGATGATCTCCGCGACACTCACGCCCGGCGCGCGTTCCTGCAGCATCAGCCCGTCCGGCGTTGGATGCAGCACGGCGAGATCGGTTACCACGAGGCTAACCGGCCGCACCGATGTCGGCGGCAGCGTGAGTTTCGGCACGATCTTTGACCGTCCGCGGGCAGTGTGCTGCATGGCGACGATCACCCTGCGCGCCCCGGCGACCAAGTCCATCGCGCCCCCCATGCCGGGCACGAGCTTGCCCGGAACCATCCAGTTGGCGAGATGCCCGTTTGTATCCACCTCGAGGCCGCCCAACACGGTCATGTCGAGATGGCCGCCGCGGATCAACATGAACGAGAACGCGGAATCGAAGCTGACGGCGCCGGGCAGCGCGGAGATGAACCCGCCGCCCGCATCGGTGAGGTTCGGGTCTTCCATGCCGGTGGGGGGTGGGGAGCCAAAGCCGATGATGCCGTTCTCGCTCTGGAACGCGACCTCCACGCCCGGCGGCACGTATTTCGCAACCAGCGTCGGTAGGCCGATGCCGAGATTGACCAGCGTGTGATCGCGCAGCTCCTGCGCCACGCGCCGCGCGATCAATTGCTTCGCATCCATCAGCCTGGCCTCGCAACTAGATGATGTACCAGGATGCCGGGCGTCCTCACCGCATCGGGCGGCAGCACGCCGACCGGCACGACATCGTCCGGCTCGGCGATTACGCAGTCGGCCGCCAGCGCCATGACCGGATTGAAGTTGGTCGCGGTGAGGCGATAGGTGAGGTTGAAATTGTAGTCCGCCTCGTGCGCGTGGATCAGCGCGAAATCGGCCCGGATCGGCAGTTCGAGCAGGAATTCGCGGCCCTGCACCGTAATGATCTGCTTGCCCTCGGCGACCGTCGTGCCGACGCCCGTTGGCGTCAGCACGCCGCCGAGCCCGCCGCCGCCGGCGCGGATGCGCTCTGCCAGCGTGCCCTGCGGCACGAGCTCGACCTCGATCTCGCCCGCTATCATCTTCTGCTGCGTCATCGGGTTCGTGCCGATGTGAGAGACGATGGCGCGCGCGACGCATCCCGCCTCGATCAGCCGGCCGACCCCGACCCCGGGCCGCGCCGTGTCGTTGCCGATGATCGTGAGCCCCTGCGCCCCGCGCTCGACCAAGGCCTGGACCACCCGCGTCGCTGTACCGACGCCCATAAAGCCGCCGAACATCACACTGGCCCCGTCCGGGATCAGGACGGCGGCCTCCGCGGCAGAGATTGCGCGTCGCATAGCTGGCTCAGCCGAGGATATGATAGCCGCCGTCGATATAGATCGTGTCGCCCGTCATCGCGCCGGCATAATGGCTCGCCAGAAACACGCACGCGGCGCCGACCTCCTCGATGGTCACCAGACGCCGGGCCGGCGCACGTTCCGCCACTCGCTCCATCAGCGCATCGAAATCGGGAATTCCGGAGGCGGCGCGGGTCGCCAAGGGGCCGGGACTGATGGCATGCACACGAATCCCCTTCGGTCCGAGCTCCGCCGCCAGGTAGCGCACGGCTGATTCGAGTGCCGCCTTGACCGGACCCATGATGCCGTAATTCTCTATGACCTCGTTGGCGCCGTGATAGGTCATCGCGAAAATCGTGCCGCCTTCGGTCATCAATTTCTCGGCGCGGCGCGTCAGGTCGAGCAATGACCAGCACGACACATCCATCGCGGTCAGAAAGCCTTCGCGGGGACAATCGGTCACCCGCCCCTCCAGCGCCTGCCGCGGAGCAAAGGCGATCGAGTGAACGAGAATGTCGAGGCGCCCCCACTTCGATGCGATCGCTTCGAAAAGCGCATCGACTTGCGCCGGGTCGCGGACCTCCAGCGGGAGCAGCAACGACGCCTCGACCTGAGACGCCAACGGCTCGACATAGGGGCGAGCCCTGTCGTTGAGATACGTCATCGCGATCTCAGCGCCGGATCGATGCATGGCCTCGGCGCATCCCCAGGCGATCGAGCGGTCATTGGCGACGCCCACTATCAACGCTGTTCGCCCTTTCAGGATCGAGGAGCGGGTCTGTTCGGGCGACATGCTATTCGTCTCGGTCATCTTATTGCAGCCTCCACATTGCGGCGTCGCGCCTCTGCCACCAGGCTCGCGACGGCGCAAGACGCGAGCCGGGTGATGACGCTGTCGGCCCGGCTGGTCAGGATAATGGGCACACGGGCGCCGAGAACAACGCCGGCGGCCGCCGCGCCGGCGAGGAACGAGAGGCTCTTGGCCAACATGTTGCCGGCTTCAAGGTCCGGCACCACCAGCACGTTGGCGCGTCCGGCTACCGGGGAGACGATGTGCTTGATCGCCGCCGCGTCTTCGTTGATCGCGTTGTCGAGCGCCAGCGGGCCGTCGAGGATCCCGCCGGTGATTTGCCCGCGTTCCGCCATCTTGCACAGAGCGGCGGCTTCTATGGTCGACGGGACCGCCGGATTGACCGTTTCCATTGCCGACATGATCGCCACGCGCACCTCCTGAAATCCCAGCGCATGGCCGAGGTCGATCGCGTTCTGCACGACATCGACCTTGTCGGCGAGGCTCGGCGCAATGTTGACCGCGGCATCGGTGATGATCAGCGGGTCTTTGTGGCCAGGAACATCCATCACAAAGCAATGACTGATCCGCCGCGCCGTGCGAATCCCGGTTTCCCGCGCGACTACGGCCCCCATCAGCTCGTCGGTATGGAGGCTGCCTTTCATTAGGGCCTCGGCTTTTCCCTCCCGAACGAGCTCGACCGCTTTGGCGGCAGAGTC
>DASYNT010000001.1:0-4060 GCA_036008405.1 Xanthobacteraceae bacterium | reverse complement strand
TGCCCGGTGGAGGCGCATAGCGGTGCAAAATTCGCGATCGACGTCATGGCGTAGCGACCAGATCCCGCACTACGCCAGCGTCGCTGCAATCGGGCGTGTCTGCCAAGCCCCCTTGATGGGAACTAAGCAAGAACTCATCTCCATCCTGACGCCGCTGCTGCTGTAAAACTCGCCGATGCCCGACGCCCTTGCCGATTCGCCTGCGTGGTCCTGTCATTTCCTGTTTTGCGAACCACGAATTGTTGAATATCAATGCGTTGATCCTGATCTCTTTTCGCCGCGCGCGCAGGGTGCTGAGCGGCAGCGCGCGCTCCGGCCGCCCCAGCCGATGAACGGGACGGCCCGCAAGACCGAGGGCACAAGCCCGTGGGCTGAAGGCCACGGGGCCGCCCCGGGGGCGGTCAGTAGTATCCCGTGCCGCCGTTGACGTGGATGGTCTGACCGGTGATGAACCCGCCGTCGTCGCTGACCAGAAAGAGGCAGGTGGCAGCGATCTCGTCGACATGCCCCTGACGGCCGAGTGGAATACCGGCGGCGTTCGGGACCCGCCCCTGATACCACTCGGGATTGTCCCGGCGGGTGTCGATGCTGCCGGGGGAGACCACGTTGGCCCGGATGTTCTGCGCGGCGAACTCGGAGGCCAAGGCTCGCGCCAGCCCGACCAGGCCCATCTTCGCCGCCGAGACGTGGGCGCGTCCGCTGCCGCCGGTGAAGGCGCCTTCGCCGGTGAAAAACAGGATGCGGCCGTACTGGTTCTCGACCATCGAGCCGATGGCCGCCTGCGTGCAGTAGAGTGCGCCATCGAGGACGACCCCCCTGACGTGCTCCCAGTCCTGTATCGTCACCTCGGTGAAGGGCTTGTGGGGCCGGACCGCGGCATTGTTGATCAGAATGTCGATGCGGCCGAACTCGGACATCGCCTTCGCCACCATCGCGTCGACCTGATCTTTCTTGGCGACGTCGGCTATGACGGGGAGCGCCTTGACCCCCCGGTCGCGGGCTTCACGCGCGACGGCGTCGGCTTCAACCCGGTTGGAGCGCGCGTTGACGACGACGTGAGCGCCCTCGCCGGCCAGCTTCAACACCGTTGCGCGGCCGATATTGCGGCCGGAACCGGTCACCAGAGCGACTTTCCCGTCGAGCTTACCCATCAGTGCACCTCTATGACGAAGTTTGAGACGTGGCAGAGAAACGGTCGATTAGGCGTGCTCCTGCGAGATGTCGCGGTTCGTAAGATCCGGCATCAGCGAGGTCGCGACGATAGAGACGACCGCGCAGAAGAGGATATAGGCGGCGATCACATAGCCCGATCCGGTCGCTGCGAGGAGCGCCGTCGCGATCAGCGGCGCGGGGCCGCCGGCGATGACCGAGGCGAGCTGATAGCCGATCGAGCAGCCGCTGTAGCGCAGCCGCGGCGTGAAGCATTCCGCGATCAGCGCGGCCTGCGGGCCGTACATCAGGTCGTGAGGCACAAACGACAGGATGATGCCGAGAAATATCCAGGACGGCACCATCGTGTTCAGCATCGCGAAATAGATGAAGCCGAATATCCCGGTCGCGACCGAGCCGATAATGTATATGCGCTTGCGGCCGAACCGGTCCGACAGATGGCCGGCGAGCGGGATCGTGACAAACGACACCAGCCCCGCTGCAATCAGCGCCGTCAGAAGGAAATCGCGCGAGGTGTGCAGAACCTGCGTGCCATAGGTAAAGACGAAGGCGAGATAAATGTAAGCGGGGGCCTGCTCGGCCATCCGGGCAAAGGCCGACAGAATAATCTGCTTTGGCTGGCGCTTGATGACTTCGAGCACGGGAACCCGTTCGATCCGCTCTTCAGCAACCAGGCGACGGAAGACCGGCGTCTCGAGGATGCCGAGCCGGATGTAGAGACCGACCGCGACCATGACGATGCTAAGCATGAACGGGACGCGCCAGCCCCAGACGAGAAACTGGTCGCCCGAGATCGCGCTGAACACGAATACCGCCAAATTCGCCAATAACAACCCGGCCGGCCCGCCAAATTGCGGCCATGAGGTGATGAAGCCGCGATGGCGGTTGGTGCGCGCCCACTCCATCGACAACAGCACCGAGCCGCCCCATTCGCCACCGACCCCGATCCCCTGGATAAAACGGATGATCGTCAGGATGACGGCGCCCCAGATGCCAACGGTTTCATAGGTCGGCACAAAGCCCACCGCGAACGTCGCCAACCCGGTCGTGAGGAGGGTCGCGATAAGCGTCCCCTTGCGCCCGATGCGGTCGCCGAAATGACCAAAGAACGCCGCCCCGATTGGCCGGGCGATAAAGCCGACGGTATAGATGGCAAACGCCTGCAGCACGCCGACCAGCGGGTCGGATTCCGGGAAGAAGAGCTTCCCGAAGGCGAGGCCCGTGACGATGCTGTAGAGCAGGAAATCGTACCACTCGATCGTCGTGCCGACCGTGCTAGCGATCACCGCCCGCCGCAGTTGTGCGCGATGATCGGCCTCGGACAGCAAAATTGACGCACTGTCGACTGTTGCCATGACGGCGCTTCCCCGATGGATCTGTGTTTTCCCAGATTACCCAGGTCTTCACCGCACCATGATCAGCAAGTCGGGCCTGATAGGCAATAAGCTATTGCGCCGCCAGCGCCTTCAGCCGGTAAACGAGGTCGAGGGCTTCGCGTGGGGTCAGCTCGTCGGGGCGGGTATCGCGCAGCAGGGCTTCGGCGGGGGATGCTTGGGGCGGGGGCTCGGTGCGGCGGCGGGCGGCGCTGAAGAGCGGCAGGTCGTCGGCGAGGCGCGCGAGGGCGCCGCCTTGTTCGCCTTTTTCGAGCACCGAGAGCACCTCCTCCGCGCGCGCCGTTACGGCCTTCGGCAAGCCGGCGAGCTTGGCGACATGGATGCCGTAGGAGCGGTCGGCGGTGCCGGGGCCGACCTCGTGCAGAAAGACGACATCGCCCTTCCACTCCTTGACCCGCATTGTGTGGCAGGCGAGCTTCGGGAGCTTGGCGGTGAGTGCGGTCAATTCGTGGTAGTGCGTGGCGAAGAGCGTGCGGCAGCGGTTGACCTCGTGCAGGTGCTCGAGGGTGGCCCAGGCTATCGAGAGGCCGTCGAAGGTCGCAGTGCCGCGGCCAATCTCGTCGAGAATGACAAAGGAACGCGGGCCCGCCTGGTTCAGGATCGCCGCGGTCTCGACCATCTCAACCATAAAGGTCGAGCGGCCGCGCGCCAGATCGTCGGCGGCGCCGACCCGGCTGAACAGGCGATCGACGATGCCGATCCGCGCCGAGCGGGCCGGGACGTACGAGCCCATTTGCGCCAGGATCGCGATCAGCGCGTTCTGCCGCAGAAACGTGCTCTTGCCCGCCATGTTGGGGCCGGTGACGAGCCATACCCGATCCTCCGCAAGGACGCAGTCATTGGCGACGAAGGCGCCGCCATTGCCGGAGGCGGAAAGCGCCGCCTCGACGGTCGGATGACGCCCGCCCACTATCTCGAAGGCCGTTGTCTCATCGACTGCCGGCCGCACCCACAGCGCCACGGCCGCAAGCTCGGCCAGCGCCGCCGCGAGGTCGAGTGTGGCGAGCGCCGCCGCGGCGGCGGCGATCTCGGCGCGGCGGGCCATGACTTCGGCAACGAGATCCTCGTAGAGCCGCAATTCCAAGGCCAAAGCCCGCTCGGCGGCACTGGCGATCTTGGTTTCGAGATCGGCCAATTCGGCGGTCGTGTAGCGCTGCGCGCCCGCCATCGTCTGGCGGTGAATAAATTCCGGCCCGAGCTTGCCGGCATGGTTCGCCGACACCTCGATGTAATAACCGATGACGTTGTTGTGGCGGATCTTCAATGCGCCTATCGCAGTCTCGCCGGCATAGCGCGCCTGCAATGCCGCGATCATGCGGCGGCTCTCGTCGCGCAAGCCGCGCCATTCGTCGAGCTCGTCCGAATATCCTGCCGCGATAAACCCGCCGTCGCGGGCAAAGAGCGGCAATTCGGCGGCAAGTCCACGGCGGAGGCGCTCTACGAGGGCGCCGTGCTCGCCGAGCCCCCGCCGCGCCGCAGCGAGCCGCTCGGGCAAT